>NZ_CP061474.1:3145000-3445000 GCF_014679505.1 Geobacillus sp. 46C-IIa | reverse complement strand
CACCCGGACCACCATAAGCGATGGCCGTCGCCACCCCAGCGATGTTCCCGGTGCCGACACGACCGGAGAGCGCCAATGAAAGCGCTTGAAATGATGAAATTCCTTCATCCGAACTTTTACCGCGAAACATTTGCCTGATCATCTCGGCAAAATGCCGAAGCTGCAAAAAACGAGTCGATAGTGAAAAAAACAAGCCCACAACAAGACAAAGGATAATCAACGCTGGACTCCAAACAAGATTGCTGACCGTTTCCACCCATTTTTCCATCATCCATCCCCTTTCTGTTTTTGTAATACAAGTTTTATTATAAAGTATTTTTATTTTTTCGTCATTATACTTGTTAAAAACTTTTCTCTCTTCTACGGGAAAAAGTCCCTTCCATTTGACCGAGTCGATAAACGGAAGCAATGTGCCTCGCTGCTTGTGACAAATAATATTCCGCATCCTTTAATGCTTTTTCAAGCGACACGACGCCCGGAACGATCGTAAATAGCGCGTCAATGCCGTGATCCAATACGGCCGCACTATCGTCGCCCAGCGACCCGGCGATGCCGATGACTGGGACGCCGAACCGCTTCGCTGTCTTGGCCACGCCAATCGGCGTTTTGCCAAATACCGTCTGTCCGTCGATTCGCCCTTCGCCGGTGATGACTAAGTCCGCCCCTTTGACGCGCTCGGCGAGCTGGACCGTTTCGATCACAATATCAACACCGCGCTTTAATTCGGCCGGAAGAAACGCAAGCAACCCCGCTCCTAAGCCGCCAGCCGCGCCTGCACCCGGGATGTCGCCCACTTGTTTGCCGAGTTCGCGGTGGATCACGTCGGCGTAATGGGCTAAGTTTCGGTCGAGGATCGCCACCATGTCCGGTGTCGCCCCTTTTTGCGGCCCGAAAATAGCCGCCGCCCCTTTTGGACCGGTCAACGGGTTGTCGACGTCGCAGGCCACATCAATGCGGACGCTCTTGAGGCGCGGATCGAGTCCGGAAAGGTCGATTGCCTGCAAGTCGGCGAGCGCCCCGCCGCCTGAACGGATGTCGCGGCCGTCGCGGTCTAAAAGCCGCCCGCCAAGCGCCTGCACCATGCCGGCGCCGCCGTCGTTTGTCGCGCTGCCGCCGAGGCCGATGATCAGATGGGTGGCGCCAGCGTCAAGCGCGGCGCGGATCAGTTCCCCTGTCCCTCGTGTCGTCGTCACCAACGGATTGCGCCGGTCGCGCGGGACAAGATGCAGTCCTGAGGCGGCCGCCATCTCAATCACGGCTGTCTTCCCGTCACCAAGCAAGCCGAAAAACGCCAACACCGGCTCGCCGAGCGGACCGGTCACTTTGACTTCCACGATGCGGCCACCGGTCGCGTCAACGAGCGACTGCACAGTCCCTTCTCCGCCGTCGGCCATCGGCACTTTCACGTATTCAGCTTCCGGAAACACCGTCCGAAATCCGCGTTCGACCGCCTCAGCGACTTCGAGCGCAGAAAGGCTTTCTTTAAACGAATCCGGGGCAATCACGACTTTCATCTTTTTCCCTCCTCCGCGTTATGAACCAAAACGAGACACGCTAAAACAACAGCGTGGAAAAACTTTAATTATGAAACGATCGGCGGCTCGCATGGCACGACATTAAGCCGTTCTTTTTCCTATCTGACCATTTTTCGCTGCCGTTTAGGAAATGTTCCCGTACGACGAATGGTGAAAGAGGGCCGGTGATTTAAGGAGAGGGACTGCTCCCAATCAGCATTTTTCAAATTGGGAAATCTCGCCTCTCTATTAGCTTTATTCCTTTCCATTTCTCATCAATCGAGCGAATCTATTGTTTTTTCACCAGCCATAAAGACAGCCGCTGGCAAAGCCAAATCGCGCCAGCCATCTTGAACCCCCCGTCCGATCGCCCCTTTCGTTGCCCATATTATATACGAAACAACCGACATCCAGCTACACTGTTTTGTAAGGAACGAGAACAGCTAGAGGCGGTTGTCAAATTTTGTGGAAAAAAAGTGAAAATAAGCGCCGTTTTTTCTATTTTCAGAATTAGATATATAGTACTATAATAGATTTAACAAGATGTTCGTTTGTTCCAATTGGGAACATATTCGCGCCGCAAAACGGCGGTTTCGAAATTCGCTATCCGCCATTGTCTGCCAATGCCCCATATGTTTGCTTAAGTCCGCTGACATATGGGTAGCCGCCCTTTTTTGGCATCGCTTCGCCAGCGTCGAAGTTGTCAGAGGTCAGATCATAGGAGAGAGAGCTGAGATGTTACTCCGAGCACGACCGATTATTTTGGCTGTTTTTTTCGTGTCGATTGCCATTGTTTTTGTGTCAAAACCGGTTTCTTTCAATCGCACGTATGTCATCGCCTTGCTGTTTTACTGGCTGTTTTCTAGCTTATATTCCCACTTGCGCGTCGTGGACAAAACGAAAAACAATATTCCGGTTGACTACGGCATTAACTACAGCTTATCGTTCGCCTTGTTTGCCGGCCCGCTTGGGCTGTTTATTTTTGAAGCATTATTTCGCCTAACTGAACATATGACAAAAAAATACTTGAAGACAGCAGAGCCGGATGAATGGCTGCACACACTGTATAACATCGGTTCTTTTGTGACATTCAATTCATTAGCGTTTGCCTTGTACGACCTTCTCTATCCGCTGTTTCAGCCTGTTCCGTTCATCGGCTTTTGGTTGCTTATCTTTCTGCTCGTCATCATCGTTTCCTTTTTGACCGACTGCTGCCTCATCATCATTTTTTATATAACCGGTGACATTCGGACGCAGCGCGAAGCACTCGATTTTATGAAAACAAGAAGTTGGACGGATATGGGAAAAACGGCGCTGACGAACGGCCTGTTATTTCTCTTTTTGCAAGAACAGCAATGGGATATGCTCTTGAGCTTGTTTTTGCTCAATTACTTCGTCAGCCGCTCGTTCTTTTCCAAATCGCAAAGCATCCAGCATAAACTAGAACGCGATCACTTTGAAAGAATGGCGTATACCGACTTTCTGACCGGCGTTCATAACCGCGCCTACATGGACAAGACGATCACCAAGTTAAATGGAACAGGCGAATGGATTGGCGTTGTCGTCGCTGATATCGACAATTTTAAAGCCATTAACGACACATACAACCACGCTGTTGGCGACGAAGTGATCCGCCACTTTGCCTTGACATTGAGACGATTCCTGAAAGAGGATGATTTTTTGTTTCGCAGCGGCGGGGAAGAGTTTACCATGTTTTTGCGCCATCGCACATTTGAAGAAAGCGTCCGGCTTGTCGAGGAGATTCGAGAAGCAGTGCGCCATAGCACGGTGTTGATCGAGTACATGACGGCGAAACGTCCCATTGCCTATACGTCGTCCTTTGGTCTTTACTTTTTCCAGGCAGAGGGGAGCATGTCGATCGAAAAAGCGTACATTTATGCTGATCATTTATTGCTTCGTTCGAAAGAAAGCGGCAAAAATAAAGTATCGGCCCAGTGTGGGGGAGTTGCATAATGAGCAACTCCTTTTCGTTTCTTTCCATCCAATGCACCATTTATCTTGCGCAAAAACCATACAGTTCTCATACACTAACTAAAAAGCGGGGCTATCCTTGATCGCACTGCTAAGGCAACCCCTTCATTCTTGAGCTGTTGGCAGAGATGGCTTGGATGGCCGGGATCCAAAAGGGGGCTCACCATTGAAAGTTTTCGTGACCGGTGGCTGTGGGTTTATCGGCTCCCATATTGTCGATTTGCTGGCGGAATCGGGGTATGATGTGATCGTGATTGACGACCTTCTAACAGGATCGGCATCCTTTCTCCATCCGAAAGCGAAATGGCATCGCACCGACCTCTTATCTTCCGCTGAGATTGATGCCTTGTTTGCACGCGAAAGACCAGATTACGTCATCCACCAAGCAGCCCAAACTCATGTCTCCGCTTCAATTCTTGACCCCGCTGCCGACGCTAGGATCAACATTTTGGGGACGTTAACAATTCTTCGTTGCTGTGTCAAGCACAAGGTGAAAAAAATGATCTTCGCCTCCTCATGCGCGGTTTACGGCGATGCCGGCGACATCAGCATCACCGAGTCGTTCCCCACCCGCCCTGCTTCCTTTTATGCCGCCTCGAAGCAGACGGCTGAGCTGTACATCCGTCTCTTTCATCGTCATTACAACCTCACATATACGATATTACGATACGCCAACGTGTACGGACCGCGGCAATCTGCCAAAAATGAAGGCGGCGTCGTAGCGGCGCTCATCCATAAACAGCTTGCCAAGGAAGCGCCGATCATATTCGGCGACGGCAACCAGACGCGCGATTTTGTGTTCGTCAAAGACGTCGCCCGGGCAAACTGTCTCGCTTTGACCAAAGGAGACAATGAAACGTTCAATATCGGCACAAACAAAAAGACAACGATCAACGAGCTGGCCGCGCTCATTTCTTCCTTCTTCCCTTCACCAATCAGCTGCCTTTACCATCCCGAACGGCCTGGGGACATCCGCCATAGCCGTTTGAATGCCGACAAAGCAAAGCTGATGCTTGATTGGCAGCCGGCATACAATCTGGAAACCGGTTTAGCGGAGACCGTGCATTTTTACAAAACGAACAGACGTTAGAAAAAACCGCCATCTTTAAACAGAAGATTGGCGGCTTTCTTTTCCATTGATTTGCGGGCGGTCAATATGGTTTGTAACACAAATGCTCTAGAAGGCTGGTGAAAAACAGCTGTTCCCCTTGATCGATGAGGGAACGTGTGAAAAGCGGTACCGATGCTACACGGTTTTTCTATTTGTTGAGAAATGATGCTGGGAAGCGGCCTACTTTAAATCACCGGCCTTCTAGAAGGTCGGTGAAAAACGGCTGTCACGAGCAAATCAGCGGCATTTCGCTAAAAAAGAAAGTTGATTCCGAAAGGTTTCTCTAATTAAGAAACAGTAGGACGAAAGAAAAGAAATAGTTTAGTAAGGTGGTGAGGGTCCCATTTGATCCATCTTGTTACAGCGACTAACGACGCATACGCCTTGCCTCTTGGAGTGATGTTAAAGTCGTTGTTTGCCAATAAAACGTCCGAACATCGTGTCACTGTTTATGTATTGCACGAAACGTTATCGGAACAAAATAAACGAAACTTAGAAAAAGTATTAAAAAAACATAACCAACAGCCGATTTTTTTGCCTGTTACTGATCCTACTTTCTCTGGGTTGAAAGAAACACATTATATTACAAAAGAAATGTACTACCGCATTGCGATTCCAGACTTGCTTGGTTCGGAAGTGAAAAAAGCGCTTTATCTTGACTCCGACCTCATTGTCAAAGAAGATATTTGCGAACTATGGGAAACAGACATCGATGACTACTTCGTCGCTGCTGTCGAGAGCGTCGATGCCCAAGGAAGAAAAAAGGACTTATTGATCCCTGACGATTCTCGTTATTTTAACTCCGGCGTCTTGTTAATCAATACGGAAAAATGGCGCGAACACAACATATCCGCCAAAGTGTTCGAATTTATCCGGACATATCCGGAAAAACTCATCCATCCGGACCAAGACGCGTTAAACGCCGTTTTACACGACAAATGGCGGCTTTTGCATCCAAAATGGAATTATACAACAGGTCATGTTAAATTGCGCTTGCGCATGAAACCGGCCATCATCCATTTCACCGGCCCAAAAAAACCATGGAACGCCCATCATCCACTCGCAAAACAATATTTGAAATACAGGAAAAAAGTGGAGTGGACGTAGAGGAAACAAATCGTTGGTTGGCAACGTTAAACTGCAACAAAATAGACGTTTCATCCCACCTCTAAAGAAGTGGGCTTTCACGTCTATTTTTTGTAAAAGGGGAGAAGCTCACTTGTGATACGGTTCCCCCCGGTTAATGCGAAACGCGCGGTAAATTTGCTCAAGCAAAATAAGACGCATCAGCTGGTGTGGAAACGTCATTTTCGAAAACGACAACGTTTCATCGGCGCGCGCCATCACTTGTTTGCTTAAGCCGAGCGAGCCGCCGATGACAAAAGCCACCTTGCTTTTTCCGTAAGTGGCGAGCTCATCAAGGCGGGTGGCGAATTGCTCGGACGATTTCATTTTCCCTTTAATGGCGAGTGCGATGACATGGGCATCGGGCGAAATTTTCGCCAGCAGCCGCTCGCCCTCGCGCTCTTTTATTTGTTCTTCCTCGAGTTCGCTCGCCCTCTCTGGCGTTTTTTCGTCAGCAACTTCAATGATCTCTATTTTGGCGTATGCGGATAGACGCTTTGTATACTCGCTCACCCCAGCGATCAAATATTTTTCCTTCAACTTACCTACAGCTATAATGGAGATATGCACAAGCGATCCCTACCTTATAAACAACTTATCAACAACATTTATCCACATATGCACAGCACATATCCACATGTTGTGCAAAAATATTAGTTTCCTACTACATATACAGCCTTTTTTTCACAAAAACTGCACTGTTTTTCGTTGTTATCCACAGGTGCAAGATCGGGCGCCTGTTCAGTCTCATCCACATATTCGTCAATGGCGATATCAATATGTTCTTCACATGTGAATATCATCTTTCCCGCCCCTTTCTTTGTGGAAAAAAGAAGGAGCGTTTCCGCTCCCTCCATTTGTGTTTGTTTAATACGACTCGCGCGCTAATTTCAGCGTAACGGTCCGTTTCTCCCCGTCGCGATAAAACGTCACTTCCATTCGATCACCGATCGATTTTTTTGTGTACAAATACTTGCGCAAGTCAAGCACGTTACGGATTTTTTCACCGTCAAGCGCCACAATGACGTCAAACTGCTGCAAGCCTGCTTGCGCAGCCGGCGACATCGGAACCACTTGGATGACCGCCACTCCTTCCGTCACGTTCGGCGGCAAATGAAGCGTCGCCTGCCAATGATACGATGGGATATCGCTGAGCGAGCGGAGCTCCACGCCCATGTACGGGCGGCGCACTTGCCCGTATTTCTCTAAGTCAGAAATAATCGGGGTCGCTGCATTGATCGGGATGGCAAACCCGATCCCTTCAACTGCTTCTTGGGCAATTTTCATCGAATTGATGCCGATCACTTGTCCTTTGATGTTCACGAGGGCGCCGCCGCTGTTGCCCGGGTTGATCGCCGCATCTGTCTGCAGTACTTCCGCGTTCCAGTCCGGTGCGCCGTCTTGATCCAAGTCGACTTCCACCGTCCGGTTCGTCCCGGAAATAATGCCTTGTGTCACCGATCCAGCGAACTGCAAACCGAGCGGATTGCCGATGGCGATGACCGGTTCGCCCGGCTTCACCGTATCGGAGTTGCCGAATGGGGCGACTTTTTTCACATGTTTCGCATCAATTTCCAACACGGCCAAATCCATAAGCACGTCGCTGCCGAGCAGCTTCGCCGGCACTCTCGTCCCATCTTTCAAACTCACTTCCAACTGGCTGGCGTTTTCGACGACGTGGTGGTTTGTGACGATAAACGCCCGACCGCCCGCCTTCTTGTAAATGACGCCCGACCCGACGCCGGCTTCGCCGCCTTGCGACCAGAAGCCCGCTGCTTGAATATTGACGACGCCGACGACCGCATCGGATACTTGATCGATCGCTTTCGTCACCGCTGTTGTCACATCAACCGAAACACTTTGCTGGATGGGGGGAGCTCCATTTTCCTCTTCTCGTTCTCCTTCTCCGCCCTGTGGCGGCACGACATCGTACGGGAGGACGTCCCAACGAGAAAGCGCCGGGATGGACATAAGGACGAGCAGCCCCCCTAGTACAGCGCCGACAAGCGCAGAAACGAACGAACCACTGCGCCGTTTTCGTCTTGTCTGTCCGTGCGGCTCATAATGGTCATCGTAATATCCCATGCTCACCACCCCTTCCTCATTCGTCTCCATCCCTCATTATAATCATGAACAGGAGGAAAAATCCAACAATGCATGTTCCTCAGTTTAGACAAATTGGTCATCATACATACGCCAGCGCTGTCGCCTGGCGCGGGTCGGTATCGTACAAACGAAAGCGGATACCGACCGCCAGACCCCTTTGCTCGAGCGTTTGCGCCACGGTCATGCGCGCCAGCTCCTTCATATTGTTATCTTGGCTTAAATGGGCCAAATAAATTTGTCTCGTCCGTTCGCCGATCACATCAGCAAGCGCCAGACCCGCTTCTTCATTCGAAATATGGCCGACATCGCTTAAAATGCGGCGCTTGACGTTCCACGGATACCTCCCCATTCGCAACATCCCGACATCATGATTGCTCTCCAGCACAAATACGTCGGCATTTTCAATCGTCTTTTTCATCCGCTCGCTCACATAGCCGGTATCGGTCAGCAAGGCGAGCTTTTTGCCCCCGGAGTGAAAGACGTAAAACATCGGTTCGGCTGCATCGTGAGAAACGCCGAATGATTCAACGTCGACATCGCCGAACGTTCTCACCGCGCCGAGCGGAAAGACAAACTTTTGCTCGGTCGGGATGTCGCCGACAGCCTGCTCCATGGCCCGCCACGTTTTTTCATTCGCATAAATCGGCAGGCGGTACTTGCGGGCAAGGACACCAAGTCCTTTAATATGGTCGCTATGTTCATGGGTCACAAGGAGCGCGTCAAGCTGCTTCGGATGACGGCCGATTTCCGCGAATAACTGCTCCAACTGTTTGCCGCTTAATCCGGCATCGACAAGCAGACGCTGGCGATCTGTTTCGATATAAAAAGCGTTGCCAGTACTGCCGCTTGCCAGTACACTAAATCGCATGGTCATCTGTTTTCACTCCAGCACATTCCCTTGATCATTAATGACTTGCCCTTCAAACGCATTGACAAAATAGTCTTCCTTCCGGTTGACAACGATATGCCATGTCGGCGTCAGCACTTGCGAGGCGGTAAATTGGACAAGCCCGTAGTAACCAAGCTCGACCTCGGTGACGCGATCCCCCGGTTGTAAATGCCCCTTTCGATAAAGTGTCTCAATCGCCTTAATGGCCGGAACGATATCTTGTTTCCGTTCGTACTTTTCCAAGTCATCGAGCATCGTCTGTTCATAGGACAGCGCTTCCCGCTGCTCGTTGACGTGGATGACGAGCTTGCTGTTTTCATTGCCGTAAATCATTTTGCCGTCGTACACTTGATAACAAGTCACCGTTCCTTCCTTTTCATCAAATGACCAGAAGGCGTACTGTGCTCCGTTTAAGATGTGGCGCTGTAAAAACTCGCGCAGTTGGTATGGATCGTCGACGTTTAGAGCGACCGGATGAGTGAACGTCCCTTTCAACTTCGTTTCCCCTTTAATTTCTGCTCTTTGTCCGGAGAGTTTTTTCGTATCGGCGGCGGTGAACGACCGGCTTTTGCCGCTCACATACGCCGCTTTCGTCACCTCTTTCGGTAGTTCGACATACGTAATGCCGTTCGCCTCGAGCTGTTCTTCAATCGTCGTTTCTAAAATGACGTCAAGCTGGCTGCTGTTTCGCTTTTCCATAAACTGATAGACTAAAAAGCAATCAAGGATGAGGAACACAATAATAAAAATCGTCTTCGTTTTATTCCAGTCCATTGGTTCCCCCTCCTCTGCTCTCTTCGCCAACGTTCACCTTTTTCCACGTTTGCCCGTACAAATAAAACCAAGCCGGTTCCAGACGGATCACCTTTTCCCGTTCCGGATCTTTGACGAGCTCATAGCCGATGGCGATATCTTTCACGAGCGCTTTACGGATGCCTTTCATTGCCCCAAGCTGCTTGACAATATCGCGGCCGGACGGCAACGTTTTCGGGGTGCGGTTGCGGTCAGCAATTTCAAGGCGGAACAGCGGACGCTGGTATTTCATTAAATCGCTCGCTCCCCATGTTTCCACGATTTCTGACATGCCATATTCGTTGAAAACCGGATAGCCGTTCACAACCAGGCGGAAAATGACTTTCCGGTCTTCTTCACTCCAGCGGGCAAAATGGTACAGATCGGTCCAGCCGCCATGTTCGTTAACAAAATCGATGCTTTTTTGAATGAGATGGGTTTCCGATTTCATTTGACTAATGTTCGAGACGCGCGCTGCCGGGTTGACATACAACAGCGTACGTTGGAGAAAATCAACATCCATCAGCCGCGAACCGTCCGTATACTCTTCACCAAATGGGATCAAATCTTTTTTGACAAAGCTCGGATCGCTAAACAGCGCCTCTTTAAATTTATCGACATCTAATTCATCGGTATAGTATTGCAAGCTGCTGAGCGCCACTTCGCTTTCCGGCAAGTAAAGCTGTTTCGTCTCGCTGACCGGATAAGCAAAATAACGGGGAAAATGGTTTGTTTCTTTCGCCAGCCGGCTGATCATCGCCAAGGAGGCGCTGCTGGCGGTCGCTCGGTAAACTTTGCGCTTATCTGTCGAGATAAAGTACACTGGAAACTCGTCTTCTCCGCCAAGAGGGACGAGAATACGATCGAATGACAAATCGTCCAGTCCTTTATCTTCGACAGTGAAAATTAACCGGTATATGTCAATCGGCACTTCGTCTGGATAAATAATTTCCAGCCGCTCTTTGCCATTTAAAAATGTCAAAAACTTTCCCGGTGAAACAGAAGACGAAATGTTTTCGAAGTCGTCAAACGTCCACTTTTCCATTTCTTTCAGCACTTCATTTTTCTCTTCTTCCTTCGTTACGGCATAGTGAACACCATTTTTATGGATGAGCATCTGCTTCGGCTGCACAACCATTGCCGTATCCACTTGCGTGTTGCTCACGGAAACGTGCTGAATGTACTCGTCGTTTTGCAGCACGTCATATTTCGGGTAATATGTCCATAAAACGAACGTCAACGTAATGCTAATAAACACGAGCACTGTCAATACGACTGTTTTGATCGCCTCATACATCGTACCAGTCATCCTTTTGCTCTCGGTCTAACGGCAACGTAAAGTAAATCGTCGTCCCTTTATGTTCTTTGCTTTCCGCCCAAATCGTCCCGCCATGGGCGAGCACGACTTCTTTGGCAATGGCCAGCCCGAGGCCGGTGCCGCCCAATTTGCGCGACCGTGCCTTATCGACCCGGTAAAAGCGCTCAAAAACTTTAGCCAAATCCGCTTTCGGGATGCCGACTCCTTCATCGCTGACGCTGACGATGATCTCATCAGCCAGCTCGCGCACACGGAACGTGATCGTCCCGCCGTGAGGAGAGTATTTTAATGCGTTGGAAATAATGTTGTCCAACACTTGCGTAATTTTATCTTCATCCACTTCAATGAAAATCGCCTCGCGCGGAATTTTGCGGACGAACCGGATGTTGTCGCTTTTCGTCAGCTCAAATCGATCAATAATCTTATGAAAATAAGCTGAGAAGTTAATCCACGTTGTTTTCAGTTTATAGTCTTTGCTGTCGAGCTTGGACAGATGAAGCAAGTCATTGACAAGCCGAATCATTCGTTCGGTTTCGTTTTGCACCACTTGAATGAACCTTGGTGCGATCTCCTTGTCTTGCCAAGCGCCATCCGCTAACGCTTCTAAATAACTTTTCATCGTCGTCAGCGGCGTGCGCAATTCATGCGACACATTGGCGACGAACTGCCGCCGCTCGCGGTCGATTTTTTCCTGCTCGGTAATGTCGTGCAAAACGACGATCAACCCGTTGACAAATCCGCCCTCTTTTTGAATGACGGACAACGATGCGCGCAAAATATACAATTCCTCATCCGTGCTGAAATCCAAAATGAGCGAATCGCGCTCCTCGAGCAGCGTTTCAAACGTATATTGATCAGCGATGCCAAGCACATCGACAATCGAACTCGACAGCACTGTTTCACGTGAAACATTCAAAATGTTGATCGCTGCGTCATTAATCAAAATCACGCAGCCGCGGCGGTCGGTCGCGATCACCCCATCAGTCATATGCGTCAGCACCGACTCAAGTTTGCGCCGCTCCCCTTCGGTCGTCGCCTGCGCTTCTTGCAACTTTTTCGTCAAGTTGTTAAACGTCATCGCTAATTGACCAATTTCATCATAGCCATACACTTTCACCTTGCGGGAAAAATCGCCTCTCGTCATCGCCAGCGCTTGCCGACGCATATCGGAAATGGGCCGGGTGATCGTGCGCGACAAAAAAATGCCGAGCACGGCGGTAATGGCGAGGGCGATCCCCGTCCCGGTCGCCAAAATCATATTAATTTGCCGCATTTGTGAAAAGACGTTTTCCATTGAGGCGATGACGTAAATGACGCCTTTGACTTCCCCGCTCGTTTTGATCGGCGTCGAGGAAATGTACATGCGATAGCCTGTCTTCGAATCGAGCAGCATCCGATCGACAATTTCCCCCGTGACGAGCGAACGTTTCACATAAATCTCCGTCGTTCGCTTCCCGACGATGTTTTGCATGTACGGGTTGGATGTCGCCAATACTTTTCCTTTCTCATCGATGAAGCGCACCTCTGAAATATCTTGGGAAACGAAATCATGAAGAAGCGAACGGATGTCTTCCTCCAATGTCGGGCTTTTCTCATCCCGCTCCCGATTCATCGCCTGCTCCACGTTATAAGCAAGCAGCGTCACCCGTTCGTTCAATGAGCTTTTGAAGTTTTGCACAAGTTCCGTTTCCAGCTTGCGGACAAAGTACACGCCGATAATTTGCATGGCGATGAGAATCAACAATACGTAAATGATGACAAACTTAAAGTGGATCGAACGAAATGGACCTACTTTTTTCATCTCGGTTCATGACTCCTGTTCTGGGTTGCGCAAATAGTAGCCGACCCCCCGCCGAGTAACGATCCATGACGGATGAGAAGGGTTGTCCTCAATTTTTTCGCGCAGCCGCCTTACCGTCACATCGACCGTGCGCACATCGCCGTAATAGTCGTAACCCCAAACCGTTTGCAGCAAGTGTTCGCGCGTCATCACCTGGCCAATATGTTTTGCCAAGTAGTGAAGCAGTTCAAATTCGCGGTGGGTCAATTCAATCGTTTCCCCACGCTTTTGCACAACGTAGGCATCCGGGCGGATCACAAGCGAACCGATGACGATTTCATTCGTTTCGTTGTCCTCCTCTTGGGAAGCCGTTTGCGCATGGCGGCGCAAGTTCGCTTTCACCCGTGCCAACAACTCGCGCGTGCTGAAGGGCTTTGTCACGTAATCGTCCGCCCCGAGCTCCAGTCCAAGCACTTTATCAATCTCTGAATCTTTCGCTGTTAGCATAATGATCGGCATATCATATTTTTTTCGTACTTCACGGCACACTTCCATCCCGTCTTTTAGCGGAAGCATAATATCGAGCAAAATTAAATCCGGCATGGTTTCTTCAACTTTTTGAAGCGCTTCTTCACCGTCGTAAGCGCAAATTACTTCGTATCCTTCTTTTTGCAAGTTAAATTGCAAAATATCCGCAATCGGTTTTTCATCATCAACGACTAAAATGCGTTTTTCCATCTGGCTCACATCCTTCCTTTGGCGATGGAATGCTATCATTACTAATTTACCATGTTACGACGATGAAATCACTCTTTGCTGATTACCATTTTGAGGGGCAGGTTGGTCGACCTCCCACCTCCCAAAGGATGGCAAGCTTCGAAAGCATCATTCTCCCGCGCGAAAACGATGAAAAAGGCATAGACGCACACGCATCTATGCCTGTTTTCTATCCGCTGCTGGCCGCTTACGCGTAGACACTGCGGACGACGTTTGTTTGCGAGCGATCCGGACCGACGGAGAAAATCGAGAGCGGAATGCCGGTGAGCTGGGAAATGCGCTCGACGTAATGGCGGGCGTTGGCCGGCAGCTCGTCTAAGCTTTTCACACCGGTGATGTCTTCCGTCCAACCCGGCAATTCTTCATAAATCGGCTCGCATTCAGCCAATACTTTTAAGCTGGCCGGAAATTCCTCGATCACTTCGCCGCGATAGCGGTAGGCAACGCAAATTTTTAACGTTTCAATGCCGGTTAAGACGTCAATCGAATTGAGCGACAAATCGGTAATGCCGCTCACCCGACGGGCATGGCGGACGACGACGCTGTCAAACCAGCCGACGCGGCGCGGACGGCCAGTTGTGGTCCCATATTCGCGGCCGACTTCGCGGATGCGATCGCCGATTTCATTGTGGAGCTCGGTCGGGAACGGTCCGTCGCCGACGCGCGTCGTGTACGCTTTCGCCACTCCGACGACGTGCTTGATTTTCGTCGGCCCAACGCCGGCACCGATCGTCACCCCGCCAGCCACCGGGTTCGACGATGTGACAAATGGATATGTCCCTTGGTCGATATCGAGCATGACGCCTTGCGCCCCTTCAAACAAAACGCGGCGCCCTTCATCGAGTGCATTGTTCAATACGACCGAGGTGTCGCAAACGTACTTAGCGATTTGCTGGCCGTATTCGTAGTATTCTTCGAAAATGTCTTCCAGCCGGAAGCCTTCAACTCCGTACACTTTTTCAAACAGCATGTTTTTCTCTTCTAAATTGCGGGCCAGCTTTTCCGCAAACACATCACGGTCGAGCAAATCGACGATGCGGATGCCGATGCGCGCCGCTTTGTCCATGTATGCCGGCCCGATCCCTTTTTTCGTCGTGCCGATTTTGTTCGCGCCTTTCCGCTCTTCTTCCAGCCCGTCCAGTTTTAAATGGTACGGCAAAATGACGTGGGCGCGGTTGCTGATGCGCAAGTTGTCGGTCGAAACGCCGCGCTCATGCAAATACGAAAGTTCAGCGACGAGCGCTTTCGGGTCGACAACCATTCCGTTGCCGATGACACAAATTTTGTCTTTATAAAAAATGCCCGACGGGATTAAGTGCAGCTTATACTTTTCCCCGTTAAACACGATCGTGTGTCCAGCATTGTTTCCTCCTTGGTATCGGGCAATCACTTCCGCATTTTCCGATAAGAAGTCAGTAATTTTTCCTTTCCCTTCATCGCCCCATTGTGTGCCGACAACAACAACTGACGACATGGCGAGCACCTCCAGTTTCCTCGGTCTAAACATTGTAAGTGTAACAGTTTTCAAGCATAAAGTCAATGAAACACGAACATTCAAAACGATTATAAGTCCTTTTATTCGTTTATTTACCAAGGCAATGAAAAGATGCACCCTTCGTCGACACCGCATCGTTTTATGCTCCCGGCGGAATTTGCGCCTCATCGAAGCGGCGCTCTAAGTTGACAAATTTATTATACTCCTTGATAAAAGCGAGCTGCACGGTCCCAACCGGACCGTTGCGCTGTTTGGCGATGATGATCTCGATAATGTTTTTGTTCTCGGAATCTTTGTTATAGTAATCGTCGCGATATAAAAAGGCGACAATATCCGCATCTTGCTCAATGCTTCCGGATTCGCGAATGTCGGACATCATCGGCCGCTTGTCTTGGCGCTGCTCGACGCTGCGCGACAGCTGTGACAAGGCGATGACTGGCACCTCAAGCTCGCGGGCGAGCGCCTTTAACGAACGGGAAATTTCTGACACTTCCTGCTGGCGGTTTTCTTTGCTGCGGCCGCTTCCTTGGATAAGCTGCAAATAGTCAAT
Organism: Geobacillus sp. 46C-IIa; assembly: GCF_014679505.1. Taxonomy (GTDB): domain Bacteria; phylum Bacillota; class Bacilli; order Bacillales; family Anoxybacillaceae; genus Geobacillus. The sequence goes on along the minus strand of NZ_CP061474.1, from coordinate 3,429,551 downwards.
GACAATCATGCCAAGGCCGCTTTCTTGTTTCAGCCGACGGCATTTGGCGCGAATATCACTGACGCGGATGCTCGGCGTATCGTCAATATAAATGCCGGCGTTCGACAAGCTTCCCATCGCCATCGTCAGCTTGCCCCAATCTTCCGGCGTCAGTTTGCCGGTGCGCAAGTTTTGCGCATTGATGTTGCCCTCCGCGCAAAGCATCCGCATCACAAGCTGTTGAGCGCTCATTTCCAAACTGAAAATGGCGACATTTTCGTTTGTTTTCGTCGCCACGTTTTGCGCGATGTTTAAGGCGAACGCCGTTTTCCCGACCGATGGCCGGGCGGCGACGATGATCAAATCACTCCGCTGAAAGCCGGATGTCATCCGGTCAAGCTCAGTAAACCCGGTCGGGATGCCGGTAATTTCCCCGCTCCGGTTGTGAAGCATCTCAATGTTGTCGTACGTTTGAACGAGAATGTCCTTAATATTTTTAAAGGCGCCCGAATGTTTCCGCTGGGAAACCTCCATAATTTTTCGTTCTGCTTCATCAAGGAGAAGGTCGATCTCGTCTTCTCTTGTATAGCCGTCTTGAGCGATCGATGTCGCCGTGCGGATGAGGCGGCGAAGCACCGATTTTTCTTCCACGATGCGGGCGTAATATTCAACGTTGGCCGCTGTCGGCACGGCGTCGGCGAGCTCGCTTAAGTATGAGACGCCGCCGATTTCTTCAAGCTGCTCGGAAGCGGCAAGTTCCGCCGTCACTGTAACTAAATCGACCGGCTCGCCTTTGTCGGCGACGCGAAGCATGGCGTGGAAAATTTTTTGATGGGCCGCGCGGTAAAAATCTTCCGGAATCAACATTTCCGAAGCGAGCGTTAACGCAGTGGGATCTAAAAACACGGCGCCAAGCACAGCCTGCTCGGCTTCAATGCTCTGCGGAGGAATTCGTTCAGAAAAAAGTTCGCTCATCGTTTCACCACCTTTTCCCCTGTTCGCCGATAAGCAAGGAAGCCCCGCCGCAGCGGGCGGGGGCATCTTCGCATCTGAGAGTGAACCGTCACCGTTATTTTTGTTCCGTCACGTGCACTTTTAACGTTGCTGTCACTTCCGGATGAAGCTTCACCGGTACGTTTGTATATCCGAGCGCACGAATGGCATCGGCAAGCTCAATTTTCCGCTTGTCGAGCTTCAGGCCGTGCTGGGCTTGCAGCGCTTCGGCGATTTGCTTGCTCGTGATCGAGCCGAACAAACGGCCTCCCTCGCCTGCCTTCGCCGCAATTTCCACCGTCAACTTTTCAAGCTGCTCTTTTAACTTTTTGGCATTCGCCAGCTCTTCTGCCGCTTGACGCTGTTCCTTTTGTTTTTGGGCTTCGAGTGCTTTTACATTCGCCGGCGTCGCTTCAATGGCCAGCCCTTGTTTGAACAAAAAGTTGTTCGCATAACCGTCGGCGACGTTTTTGATTTCCCCTTTTTTTCCTTTCCCTTTTACATCTTTTAAAAAGATGACTTTCATGCTGGCTTACCCCCCTCAAAATAATCAAGAATCGCTTCACGCAGCTGCCGCTCTGCCTCTCCGACCGTCACCCCGGAAAGCTGAGCGGCGGCATTCGTTAAGTGCCCGCCTCCGCCAAGCCGCTCCATAATCACTTGCACATTGACATCGCCGAGCGAGCGGGCGCTAATGCCGACGGTTCCGTCGGCCCGCTTGGAAATAACGAACGAAGCGACAACACCGCTTAACGTAAGAAGCGTGTCGGCCGTCTGCGCGATTAGCACTTGGTCATGCACTTCGTTCTCGTCCCCTTTAGCGATGGCGATGCCATGCTCGTCGATCGCTGCCCGCTCAATCAGCTTCGCCCGTTTGACGTAATTGGCTACGCTTTCCCGCAGCAGCTTTTGCACGAGCACCGTATCCGCCCCTTGGGCGCGCAAATACGACGCCGCATCGAACGTCCGTGAACCGGTGCGGAGCGTGAAGCTTTTCGTATCGACGACAATGCCGGCGAGCAGCGCTGTCGCTTCAAGCATCGACAGTTTCACCCGTTTCGGCTGATACTCCAACAACTCCGTAACGAGCTCAGACGTCGACGAGGCGTACGGCTCCATATAGACGAGAATCGGCGCCTCAATAAATTCTTCGCCGCGGCGATGGTGGTCGATGACGACGACATGGTCGGTGCGGTACAACAGCCGCTCTTCAATGACAAGCGACGGCCGATGTGTATCAACGACGATCAGGAGCGTATCTTCCGTCACGAGCTCAAGCGCCTGTTCCGGCTTGACGCACCTTGCCCATAACTCAGCCTGTTTTTTCATTTCCTCAAGCAGCCGCTGCACCCCAGCATCCGTTTTCGCAGCATCAATGACAAGAAATCCTTCCTTTTGGTTCGATTGAACGACTTTTAAAATGCCGATGGCGGCACCGAGCGCGTCCATATCCGGATATTTATGCCCCATGATGAGCACTTTATCACTCTCGGCGATCAGTTCGCGAAGCGCGTGGGAAATGACTCGGGCGCGGACGCGCGTCCGCTTTTCCATCGGGTTCGTTTTGCCCCCGTAAAACTTGACTTTTCCGTTTCCTTGCTTAATCGCCACTTGGTCGCCACCGCGCCCTAACGCTAGGTCTAAGCTCGATTGGGCGAGCGCCCCAAGTTCTGGAAGCGAGGACACGCCGGCGCCGATGCCGATGCTTAATGTGAGCTGAACCTGCTGTTTTGCCGTCTGCTCGCGCACTTCATCCAAAATCGAAAACTTGCTTTTTTCCAATTGGGTCAGTATATGCTCGTTCAATACGGCAATAAATCGGTCGGATGACGTTCGTTTTAAAAAGATGCCGTAATCATTTGCCCAACGATTTAATATGGACGTAACAAGGCTGTTCATTTGGCTTTTCGCCTGGTCATCCATCCCTTGGGTAATCTCATCGTAATTGTCGAGAAAGATGATCGCCAATACTAGCCGCTCCGCCTCATACCGCCGTCTCATCTCCATATGTTCGGTGACATCGAAAAAGTAAAGGAGCCGTTCATGGCGGCGGACGATCACTTTCAGCTGTTTTCCATTCAGTTCAATGATCTTTTCGTCCGTTTTGCCTTTTTTGACAAAGGCAGCCAACGGCTCGGAAAGTTCAGCGAGCGGGCGGCCTACTAACGTCTGTTCGTTAAAGCAAGCCGCTAAAAATCGGTTCGACCATTCGATTTCGCCTTCCTCATCGATGAGCATAATGCCGATCGGCATCCGCATCAGCGCTTCCTCGTTGACTTTTTTTACTCGGTGCGACAGGTTAGAAATATATTGTTCGAGCTCCTTGTGTAAAGAGCGTTGCGACCAAATAACGTAGTAAAGCAAAAACCCGACGCCGAGAAGACCGACGAGCCCAAGCAGCCATTGAAAATAAAACAAGCCAACAGCCATGAGCACCGCCAGAGCGGCTAACGCATAGGACGGATAGCGGTACGCTTTCCTTTCATAAAAATGGAACATTCAAGTCAGCTCCTACACTGAAGAAATGGCTCACCTTATCCAATTATTATATGCGGCGGCGCAAATCAAATCCTAAATCAATTATACCGAATATCGCCACAAGATAAAGTAGAAAAGGCAGGAATAAGCAAATAACCGTCCCCGCCGCGACAACGCCTTTCCCTACGCCTTTTTTGTGAGCGGCGTAGTACAAAAACGAAAACCCTTGTACAATCATGGCCAGCTGCAACACATAAGAGACGTTCAAGACGGCAATGTACGGAAATGTCCCCTCTTCAAGCGGGAGTAGGGAAAGAACGAGCACAAGGACGTAGATCCATAATACGCTTTTGGGCAAGGAGAGCTCACGAAACGGCGGCCACGTGCCGACCGGGAGCTCCAGCCGTTTCATGACCGGCAGCGAGACGATGATCGTCACGTACGCCAGCGCAAACGAAGCGACGACAAACAAAGTCGGAATCATGTAGCCGATCAAGACAATGGCTTGCTCAAACTGTTTTTTCATCTCCGCTGGCGGCGCTTGGCCCATTCCTTCCATCACGCGCATGGCCGTATCAAACGATTCGCGCACTAGCGCGAGCGTATCTTGAATCATATCCACTTGCAGAAACTGAATCGAGATGATATAGTCAAGCACAATGTTGGCTAAAAATACGAGCGCGCCAACGAGCAAAACAAGATAACGATTTTTCTTTTTCGCCAGCATCGCACCGACCGCTATGCCAACGGTTCCGAACATGAGCGCCATCGGCAGCGACAAAAGCGAGCCGACTAGGCCGGAAACGGCAAGCGCTGCCGCAAGCAGCAGCCAGGCGGGAGCGAGTCCGTGGCGCATTGTAAACACCATAAACGGAAGCGCTAAAAACAAGGCAGCGACGAAACCGATGAACGGCACATATAACGCGAGCAAAAACAAAACGGCAAACAGTGCAAGTTCAATCGCTGCTTCGGTGAGAGCATGCGTCTTTCGCAATGAACGTTCCCCTTTCTAACTAGGTTGACCGGCATAACATAAATAGAAAAAAGCAGTAAGGTCCCCCTTACTGCTTTTTTTCGGCTCACTCGTCCGCAACGTACGGCAAGAGTGCCATTTGGCGCGCGCGTTTGATCGCGACCGTCAATTTGCGCTGATATTTCGCGCTCGTTCCCGTCACGCGGCGCGGTAAAATTTTGCCGCGTTCGGAAATGAATTTTTTCAGCAAATCGACGTCTTTGTAGTCGATATGCGTGATGTTATTCGCCGTGAAATAACATACTTTGCGGCGTTTGCCGCGTCCGCCTTTCCGTCCTGCCATTACCAATTTCCTCCCTTCTGCTTCTTTCATTTTCTAAAACGGCAAATCATCGTCAGAAATATCGATTGTCTGACCGTCATTGGCGAAAGGATCTTCATCGATGCGGCCAAACCCTTTTTCATTCGGATGCCGGTGGTTCTGATCTTGTCCGAATGGGAATGGATCCCCATAGTAGCCGCCCGCTGCTGCCCCTCGTTGCTCGTTGCTTCCTTTTGGCTCAAGAAATTGGACGTTATCAGCCACCACTTCCGTCACATACACGCGCCGGCCTTCTTGGTTTTCATAGCTGCGGGTTTGCAGCCGGCCGTCCACCCCGGCCAAGCTTCCTTTTTTCAAGAAGTTGGCGACGTTTTCCGCCTGGCGACGCCAAACGACACATTGGATAAAATCGGCTTCCCGCTCGCCCTGCTGGTTCGTGAACGGGCGGTTGACCGCGAGCGTAAACGTGGCAACAGCCACTCCGCTTGGAGTGTAGCGCAACTCCGGATCTTTCGTTAACCTGCCGACTAAGATGACACGGTTAATCATCAGAACCACCTCTTAACATGTCCAAAAAATTATTCTTCTTCTTTCACGACGATATGACGGATGATGTCTTCGCTAATGCGCGCTAAGCGGTCGAATTCTTGCACGGCTTGCGGTTCTGCCATGACGTTGAGAATCATGTAATAACCGTCGCGGTATTTTTCAATTTCATAGGCTAAGCGGCGCTTGCCCCAATCCGTCACATTCGTAATCTCCGCGCCGTTTTCTTTCAGCACATTGTTGAACCGTTCGATGACAGCTTTTCTTGCTTCATCGTCCATGTTCGGGCGGATGATGTACATAATTTCGTATTTTCTCACGCTCGTCACCTCCTTTTGGTCTAAACGGCCCTTCCGCTGAAGGGCAAGGAGCAATAACCATTACTCACATTCGTTGATTATACCATGACTGGTAGCGATAAGCAAGGGAGTGTCTCGCTTTCTGTCCGCGCAAACATCTTCCAGCACCGCTGATGAAAACAGCGCACGAGCGGGAGAATGGTTGCTTTGGCAAATGTGATCCTGTTCCCCGGACATACCGTTATATTACACGTTAAACCGGAAGTGCATAATATCGCCGTCTTGCACTTCGTAGTCTTTTCCTTCGAGGCGCACCTTGCCAGCTTCTCGCGCTGCGGCCATCGATCCGGCGGCAACTAAGTCGGTGTACGAAACGGTTTCAGCGCGAATAAACCCGCGTTCAAAGTCGGAATGAATAATGCCGGCGCATTGCGGCGCTTTCATTCCTTTTCGGAATGTCCATGCCCGCACTTCCTGCTCGCCGGCGGTGAAAAACGTCGCCAGCCCGAGCAAGCTGTAAGCGGCGCGGATGAGCTGGTCGAGTCCAGACTGCTCAATGCCGAGCTCTTGTAAAAACTGTTGTTTTTCTTCGTCGCTGAATTCAGCAATTTCTTCTTCAATTTTGGCGCAGACAACGATGACCTCGGCGTTGTCGTTCTTCGCAAACTCACGCACTTCAGCGACGAACGGGTTGCTGTTTGGATCAACAACGTCCTCTTCCCCGACATTGGCGACGTAAAGCATCGGCTTTGTCGTCAGCAAGTGCAGCTGTTTGACAACCTTCATTTCTTCATCGGCAAATTCGATCGTGCGCGCCGGCTTGCCAGCTTCAAGCGTCTCTTTCAACCGCAGCAAAATGTCGTATTCAAACGCGGCCTCTTTATCTTTTTGCTTGGCGATTTTGCCGACTCGCTCGATTCGTTTGTCAACCGTCTCTAAGTCGGCAAAAATGAGTTCCAAATTGATCGTTTCAATATCGGCGAGCGGATCGACTTTGCCCGCAACATGGGTAATGTCTTCATCGTTAAAACAGCGGACGACTTGGCAAATCGCGTCAACTTGACGGATGTGCGACAAAAACTTGTTGCCGAGTCCTTCGCCTTTGCTCGCGCCTTTGACGATGCCGGCAATATCGGTAAATTCAAAGACGGTCGGCACAGTCCGCTTCGGCTGGAACATTTCCGTCAATACGGTCAACCGCTCATCAGGCACTTCGACGACACCGACGTTCGGTTCAATTGTGCAAAACGGATAGTTGGCTGATTCAGCCCCTGCCTTTGTAATCGCGTTAAACAGCGTCGATTTGCCGACATTCGGCAAGCCGACGATTCCTGCTGTCAATCCCATTCGTTCCACTCCTCTTTCCCGTTCACATCTTCCCTCATTATATGGGCTGGCGCAAAAAATGACAAGCGTGCCGCCGGCCCATCACAAAAAAGCGATTTTAAACCGTTTCCTTTGCTTCCGGCGCGGTTTTTTCAACGTTGACCAAACAGTCATAAAGCGTGCTGCCGCAGCCGTTGTCCGACTCCAAATCCGACGTGAGCACGTTAACCGGCCCGCCAAACGCCCCCCATTGTCCTTCGTCAATATTGATTGTTCCCGGATAGACGCCATCAAGCACTTTGACTGTGCCGATGAGCGAGCCGCGGTCGTTGTAGACGCGCGCTTTATCGCCATCAGTAAGCCCTTTTTCGGCAGCCACATCGATCGCGACTTCGATGCGCACCGTCTGCAGCGCCGGAATGAGCGGATAGTGCTGCGAATGGTTCGACCGGAGCGGGTGGATCGTCAACAGCCGGTACGGATATTTTGCAGCCAATGACGGATTCACCTCTTTTGATTCAGCCGGATACATGATGGTTAGCCGGCCATCTTTCCCTTTTTGTCGGGCGATGCTGGATGTGAACTCATATTTGCCGCTTGGCGTTTGAAAGCGCCGATCGCGCCATGGCACCGGTTCGACAGGCAAAAGCACGCGGTGCTCGGCTTTCAGCCGCTCAAGCGTAATGCCGTATCGCTCTAAAGGATGGAGCGCCATCTCAAGAAACTGCTCACGCGTATAAGCGAACTCAGCGCCAAAGCCGAGGCGATTCGCCAACTCCGTCCAAATCCACAAGTCCGGCTTCGCCTCGCCCGGTGGATCAACAAGCTTCGGCCCATAGTTCACATACGCATGGTACATCGACGAACAATACACGTCTTCCTCTTCAAACGAAGCCGCTATCGGAAGAACGTAATCAGCCGCTGCAGCCGTATCGGTCATGAACTGCTCAAACACAACGACTGTCTCAACGGAAGCGAACGCCTTTTTCACTAGGTTCGTGTTCGGCACTTGGGCGAGCGGATTGCCGCATGTGACAATCACCATGCCAATCGGCGGATCGTTCGCCTGCAGTATTTCCTCCGCCTGTTTCATCATCGTCCACGTGCGCGACGCGGTCTTCCGTTCTGGAAGCGTCAACATAGACTTATCAAAACTTTCGCTCACTTGCAAGTTGCCAAAATTCGCTCCCCCACCGGGAATGCCGACATTGCCGCTCACCGCGACAAGGGCGTCGATCCAGCGGATCGTATTGCCGCCGTTTGCATAACGCTGCATGCCAAGACCAAGGTATGTCGCTGTCGGCCGGTCGCCATAAAGCCGGGCGAGCTCTGTCATCACATGGCGGCTGACGCCGGTATGCCGCTCGATTTCCTCAAATGAAATCGTCTGCAGCACTTGTTCGACGTCGCGAAATCCGATTGTATGCTGCTCGATAAAGGAACGGTCTTCAAGCCCGAGCCGAAGCAGCTCTTTCATAATGCCCATCGCCAAAAAAGCGTCCATTCCTGGTTTCACACATACGTACCGATCAGCGATGCGCGCCGTCGGTCCGAACAACGGATCAATGACGACGATCGTCACGCCGCGCTTTTTCGCTGCAAGCAACCGTTCAAATAAATGCATGTTCGTTCGGGCAACGTTTCGCCCCCAAATGACGATATGGCGGCTGTTGTCGATATCTTCCGGCGCATGGCTGTACGCGTTGCCAAAATCCCACGTTTGCGCTTCAATCCCCGCGCCCCAGCAAAGGCTGCCGACAAGCTCTGTCACGCCGCCATAGCAGTTGAAAAAGCGTCGGTCCAAATTTTTCAGCAGCCCGTTATTGGCGTAATCATGACTATGGAGCACCGCTGTCGGACCGAACCGTTCTTTTAACTCTCGCATTTTCCCGGCGATGTCATCGAGCGCTTCTTCCCATGAAACACGGATCCACTGCCCATTTACTTTTTTCAGTGGATAAAGGAGGCGTTCTTTAGCGTTCACCCGCTCTTTCAACATCCGCCCGCGCCCGCAAATGTTCCCTTTCGTGATCGGGTGTTGTTCATCGCCGTCAATACGCACGATGTTTCCATCCTTCACCGTCACTTTCAGCCCGCATACGTCCCAGCAATTGAGCGGGCACGACGTCACATGTGTTGTTTCCATTGTTTCCCCTCTTTCCCCTCTTCATGAACAAAAGAGCATGGGACAACTGCCCATGCTGTGTTGGCTCGCTTTCTTTATTCCCCATGTTTGACTAGCACTTTTTTCATTTTGCGGATAAACTCTTTGCGCGGCAAAAGAACGCTATGGGCGCACCCTTCACATTTAATGCGGATATCGGCGCCTAAACGGATCACCTTCCAGCGGTTCGTCCCGCACGGATGCGGTTTTTTCATTTCGACGATATCGTATAAACCAAATTCTTTCTCCTCCATCCGCTCACCCCCATGTTACAACGATTGTTCTCTTTGCGGCTTCGCCGCCGACTGTTCCTCTCCATCGCGGCGGTGCAGCACGAGTCGTGGATACGCAATCTCGATCCCCCGCTCGTCTAAAAGCATCTTCACCTCTTTGCGAATGGCCCTTCCTACACCGATATGGCGCATCGGTTTCGTTTCACACGTAATGCGGAGCACGACTTCCGGACCGGTTACATTTTGCACGCCGAGCAGTTCCGGCGGTGCGACCATATCTTCATATTTTGCCGGCAGCTGCGGCAGGAGTTCGCGAATCGCTTGCTCCGCCGCTTCAATATCCTCTTCGTAGGCGATGCTGACGTCCACAACTGCCAAGCTGTTGTGAAGCGAATAGTTCGTCACTTGCGTGATGCTGCCGTTTGGCAAAATGTGCACTTCTCCAGTCCAACTTTTCATTTTCGTCACCCGCAGCCCGATCTCTTCCACGTACCCTTCAAAATTACCGATGCGAACGTAATCGCCGACCGCAAACTGGTCTTCAAAAATGATGAAAAACCCGGTGATGATGTCTTTCACTAAGCTTTGCGCCCCGAAGCCAACGGCCAAACCGACGACCCCCGCCCCGGCCAGCAGCGCTTTAACGGGAACACCAAACGTATCTAAAATCATCAATAGCGCAATAAAATATAGTACGTACGTAATGACATTGTCGAGCAGCCGCGCTAACGTCATCTCCCGGCGTTCCGAAATGCGAATCGGCGCTTTTTGGCGCACTTTAAACGCATTATGGACGGCCATTTTCAACACTTTCACCGCTATGGCGCATATGAGTAGGATAAGAACAATCTTAAGCGCCCCTGTTCCGATCCGAATCCACAGCTCCTCATCCGTCAAAAACTCGAACAAACGACTAGCCGTTCTTTCAATCATACTCAATGTTGGCGACACCTCTATCTTTTTTCAGTCTGCGCTTTTTATTTTAACAAGACAGACCGTTAATTTGTAGTCATGCACCGGACGAAAAAGAAAAACAAACGTCAACATGTATATCATTCTTTCATTTTCCGTATACTGTTAATACTTTTGAATCGAAAGTAGGAGTGAAGCGAATGAGCATACCGTCGATATTTTTCTCTTCCAAAGAGGAAAGAGATCGCGTTTTTTACGATGAACAAGGAGCGGCGTCCTCGATCGCCTGGCGGATCTCCGCGCTGCTTCCGGATCCGCTCGTCCAGCCAGTCGCCATCGTCTGCATCGGCACGGATCGTTCGACCGGCGATTCACTCGGACCGCTTGTCGGCACGATGCTGAAAGAGAAGCCCTTGACCCGCTTTCACGTATACGGAACGCTTGAGGAACCGATCCACGCCGTCAACCTAGAAGAAAAAGTAGGAGCCATTCAACTCATTCATCGCGATCCGTTTATGATCGCAGTCGATGCTTGCCTCGGGCGGCTGAAAAGCGTCGGCGCCATCACCGTCGCCAAAGGGCCGGTTCGCCCTGGAGCCGGGGTGAATAAGCAGCTTCTTCCCGTCGGCGACGCCCATATTACCGGAGTAGTGAATGTGAGCGGATTTATGGAATTTTTCGTCCTGCAAAATACGCGCCTTCATCTCGTCATGAATATGGCCAAAACGATCGCCAACGGCATTTATGAGGCGGAGCGGCATCTCATCCGAAAGGAGCGGCTCGCCGCCCATCCGCTTCCAAAAGACCGCCATTCATTATGGTAGGCGGCCAATCCCCCTCTTGACAGGCGATTCAAGAAGGGGATTTCTTTTCTCCTCGCCTGAAAGGAGGCAGCCGCAACGGCTAAGCGAACGAAAGAAGGAAAACAGCTGCCGCCGTTACAAGAATGCTCGGAAGCAAATTGGCCACACGAATGTTCGTCAAACCGAGCATGTTCAGTCCGATGGCCATAATTAAAATTCCCCCGGTCGCTGTCGATTCAGCGATGAACGAATCTAACACTTCCCTTGGCACAAACCGCTCGATTTGCGTCGCCAATAAAGTGATGCCGCCTTCGTATATGACCACGGGCAACGCAGAGAACATGACGCCGATGCCAAGCGTCGTCGTCAAAATGACGCTCGCAAAGCCGTCCAAAATCGATTTCGTATACAAGACGCTATGATCGCCGCGCAACCCGCTGTCGAGCGCCCCAACAATCGCCATCGCACCGATGACAAATAACAATGTCGCGCTGACAAACCCTTTCGCAATGCTTCCTTCCCCGTTGCCGCCAACTTTCTTCTCGAGCCATTGGCCGAGCCGGTTCAGCTTTTCTTCCCAGTTCCAAATCTCCCCGAGAATGCCGCCGAAAACAAGACTGAAAATGACGACGAGAAACTGCTCGCTTTTCATTCCCATCTGAATGCCAAGAAGCGCTACCGCCAGCCCGATGCCTCCCATTACCGTCTCTTTTACCCGTTCGGGAATCCGGTGAAACCATATCCCGATCAAAGCCCCGACAACAATGCTCATCCCGTTGACAATCGTTCCTAGCAATACCATGCTGTTCAATCCCCTCTAGCAAAAATAGATCGGCCTTTATTAAGGGGCCGCTCTACTCATCGAACTGCACGTCGAGCAGTTCCAATATTCTCTCTAAGTCTTCCGGAGAAAAAAACTCGATTTCGATTTTCCCTTTTTTCTTCGTCTGTTTAATCGTGACGTTCGTGCCGAATTTTTCGCGCAACAACGACTCGCTTTCCCGAAGAAACACGCTTTTTTCCGGCGGTTTCCGTTTCGATGTTTCACGTGAAACATTTTCGTTCATTTGCTGGACCAGTTTCTCGAGCTGACGGACGTTCAGCCCGTCGCGAACCGTTCGCTCGACGATGAACTTCATTTTTCCTTTTTGCTTCAGCCCTAAGAGCGCCCGACCGTGTCCCATCGACAGCTTGCCGTCAACGAGCAGCTTTTGTACTTCCGGAGGAAGCGACAATAGGCGCAAATGGTTGGCAATGTGCGGGCGGCTCTTCCCGACGCGGCTGGCGATTTCCTCTTGAGTCAAGTGCAGCCTGTCCATCAGCATTTTATACGCCATCGCTTCCTCGATCGGATTTAAATCCTCACGCTGCAAGTTTTCCAAAAGAGCAAACTCCATCATTTGCTCGTCCGTTAACTCGCGCACGACAACAGGGACCGACGGCAAATTCGCCTCCTTCGCCGCCCGGTAGCGCCGCTCGCCAACGACGATTTCAAACCCTTTCGGCGAACGGCGGACAATGAGCGGTTGCAAGATGCCGTGCTGCAAAATGGATTGTTTCAGCTCCTCAATCGCCTCGGGCTGAAACGTTTTCCGCGGCTGATACGGGTTCGGATGGAGATCAGAAATGCTTACTTCGAACACTGTTTCCTCTTTCCCGTTGAGCGCGAGATTGTTAAACAGCGCATTGATGCCTTTGCCGAGACCTTTAGCCACGTTCAAGCACCTCCTTCGCCAGTTCCAAATACACTTCCGCTCCCCGCGATTTGACATCGTACAAAATAATCGGCTTGCCGTGGCTTGGCGCCTCACTCAGCCGCACGTTTCTCGGGATGATCGTTTCGTACACCTTTTCGCGGAAGTACTTTTTGACTTCCTGGATGACTTGCAAACCTAAATTCGTCCGTGCATCGAGCATGGTCAACAAGACGCCTTCAAGGCGCAAATCGTAATTGAGGTGCCGCTGCACGAGTCGGATTGTATTCAGCAGCTGGCTGAGCCCTTCAAGCGCATAATATTCGCACTGGACAGGGATCAAGACAGCATCCGCCGCCGTCAACGCGTTTAACGTCAGCAGCCCTAGCGAAGGAGGACAGTCAATAATGATAAAATCATAGACAGCTTTGAGCGGCTCGAGCGCGTTTTTGAGCCGGATTTCGCGGGAGATGACCGAAACGAGCTCAATTTCTGCACCTGCAAGCTGAATCGTCGCCGGAATCACGTATAAGTTTTCAATGTTCGTCGGGCGGATGACATCTTTTGCTTTCATATCGCCAATAATGACGTTGTAAATGCATTCGTCAACATCCCCCTTTTCAATGCCGATTCCGCTCGTTGCATTTCCTTGCGGATCAGCGTCAACAAGCAGCACTTTTTTTCCGAGATGCGCCAAACAAGCCGACAAGTTGACGGCTGTCGTCGTTTTTCCGACTCCGCCTTTCTGGTTCGCAATCGCAATGACTTTGCCCACGGTGCCACCTACCTCTACCTCTTACTCATAAATTCTATTTTATCATGAAAAGAAGAAAAATGACTTTGTTTTCTGAAAGAAAAAACCCCATCAGCCGCGCTTGATGAGGCAAAAGATAACTCCGTTATTTTTTGGCGATGCGGATTGTAATTTGATAATAATCGTCAAACTCTTCTTCTTCGGAATGGACCGACACCCCGCTATTTTCCACCATGGAAAGCGATTGGCGGATCGTATTGACGGCGATGCGCATATCGCGGCTGAACGCCTTTCGCTTCGGCTTCGGCTTTCGTTCGCCTGCTTCGAGCATCTTTAACACCCGGTCTTCCGTCTGTTTGACGTTTAATTGTTTATCGATGATTTCTTGCAGCAGCTTCAACTGTTTCTCTTTATCTTTCAACACGATTAACGCACGCGCATGGCGTTCAGTGATCATCCGCTGCAAAAGAGCCTCCTGCACTTCTTGCGGAAGCTTGAGCAGGCGCAGCTTGTTGGCGATGGTCGACTGCCCTTTGCCGAGGCGCTGGGCGAGCGCTTCTTGCGTTAAATCATGGAGCTCGATCAACCTCGCATACGCCATCGCCTCTTCGATTGGCGTCAGTTCCTCACGCTGCAAGTTTTCAATGAGGGCGACGGAGGCGGTTTCTTTATCGTTTAAGTTTTTAATAATAGCGGGGATTTCCGTCCAGCCAAGCTTTTGCACCGCCCTCCATCTCCGCTCGCCGGCGATGATTTCAAATTGTCCGTTTCCGCATTCGCGGACGACGATCGGTTGAATGATGCCGTGCGTCCGAATCGTCAACGCCAGCTCGGCAATTTTCTCTTCATCAAACACCGTGCGCGGCTGAAAACGGTTCGGGATAATGCTGGCAACCGGAATGTGGCGAACTTCCTCCCTCTCTTGCTTTTCCCCCGCCTCTTCTTGCTCTTTTTCTCCAAAGCTGAACAAGCGTGAAAACGGATGCTTCATCCCCCTACACCACCTTTGGACATACTTGGCCAAGTTCTCTGTTTCGCCCGGCAGGCGCCGCTGGCCATCTTTGTTTTCCTCAGCACGGGACGCAGGGCGGGATCCGCACAGCCCCTTTTCCCTCTGCCTCTCCCGCCGCGCCCGCAAAGGGTTACTGAATCGGTTGTTTGCTTGGCGTCCCCGGTTTGCGCGGGTATTGGGCCGGCGTCTTTTTCGTTTTATGGACGAAAATAACCGTCCGTTCGCCCTCCTCAAACGGCAACGTGAACGTTTTCACCGCTGCCACTTCCCCGCCGAGCACGGCGATCGCTTTTTTCCCCTCTTTCAACTCTTCAGGTGCCGAAGCAGCTTTCATCGCGATGAATGTACCGCCGACTTTCACAAGCGGAAGGCAAAGTTCAGCAAGCACCGGCATGCGCGCTACCGCCCTGGCCGTAACGACGTCGAACGATTCACGCATCCCCTTTTCGCGGGCAAACGTCTCCGCGCGATCGTGATAAAGGGCGATATCCGTGAGCCCCAGCTCTTCGGCAAGATGCTGCAGAAAGCGGATGCGTTTTTGCAGCGAGTCGACGATCGAAACGCGCAAGTGCGGAAAACAAATTTTCAGCGGAATGCTCGGGAATCCTGCCCCAGCGCCAACGTCGCAAAGCGAGAACGGCTCGGAAAAGTCGTAATAAAAGGCCGGAGAAACGGAATCAAAAAAATGTTTCACATACACGCCGGGCTTGTCCGTAATGGCGGTCAAATTCATCTTCTCGTTCCATTCGACGAGCAGTTCATAATAGCGCTCAAACTGCGCAAGCGCCTGGGAAGAGAGGGAAATTCCCCTCTCTTCAAGCATGGCTTGAAATTGTGTCGCCTCCATAAGCCAATCCTTTCCCTCATGTTTATTCATTCGACACGCGCGCGATTCTTCCTTGTTCCAAATACACTAATAATATCGAAATATCGGCCGGATTGACGCCGGAAATACGCGATGCTTGGGCAATCGAGAGCGGACGCACTTGTTTCAGTTTTTGCCGCGCTTCGGTCGCCAGTCCTTGGATGGCGTCGTAGTCGATATCTTCCGGGATTTTTTTGTTTTCCATTTTTTTGAGCCGTTCGACTTCTTGCAGCGATTTTTGGATATAGCCTTCATATTTGATTTGAATTTCGACTTGCTCGGCGACCTCTGGAGCGATGTCTTCGCCAGCCGGAGCGAGTTTTTGGATATGTTCGTACGTCATTTCCGGACGCCTTAGCAGATCAGCGGCGCGGATGCCGTCTTTCAGCTCGCTTCCGCCCGCCTGGCGGATGACTTCCTGCACCTCTGGCGTCGGTTTAATGATGACCGTTTGCAGCCGTTTTTTCTCCCGTTCGATCGCCTCTTTTTTCGCCAAAAATGCTTGGTACCTCTCTTCGGAAATTAGGCCGATCCGATGCCCGAGCTCGGTCAAGCGCAAATCGGCGTTGTCGTGGCGGAGCAACAGCCGATATTCGGCGCGCGATGTCAGCAGGCGGTACGGCTCGTTTGTCCCTTTTGTCACCAAATCGTCGATCAAGACCCCAATATAAGCGTCCGAACGGCTTAAAATGATTTCCTCGCGGCCGAGCGCGCGATGAGCGGCGTTAATACCGGCCATAATCCCTTGACCCGCCGCTTCTTCGTAGCCGGATGTGCCGTTAATTTGCCCGGCGGTGTACAAGTTTTTCACCAGCTTTGTTTCCAACGTCGGCCATAGCTGTGTCGGCACGATCGCATCGTACTCGATCGCATAGCCGGCCCGCATGAGCTGCGCCTTCTCGAGCCCCGGAATGGTTTCAAGCAGCTTGCGCTGGATATGTTCCGGCAAGCTTGTCGACAGCCCTTGCACGTAGACCTCTTCCGTTTCCCGTCCCTCCGGCTCGAGGAAAATCTGGTGACGCGGCTTGTCGTGGAACCGGACGACTTTATCTTCGATTGATGGACAATAGCGCGGTCCGGTTCCTTTAATCATGCCGGAGTACATCGGCGACAAATGCAAATTTTCATCGATGATTCGGTGCGTTTCCTCTGTCGTATACGTCAGCCAGCACGGCAGCTGGTCGGTGATGTATGTTGTCGTCTCGTACGAAAACGCCCGCGGCTCTTCATCGCCCGGCTGAATTTCTGTTTTGCTGTAGTCGATCGTCCGGCTGTTGACGCGCGGCGGCGTGCCTGTTTTGAAGCGGACGAGCTCGAACCCAAGCTCTTCTAAATGCTCGGACAGCTTGATTGACGGCTGCTGGTTGTTCGGTCCGCTTGAATATTTAATGTCACCAATAATAATTTCCCCGCGCAGAAACGTCCCGGTCGTAATGACAACCGCTTTGGCATAATAATGGGCTCCTGTTTGCGTAATGACGCCTTTGCAGACGCCATCTTCAACGATGAGCCGCTCAACTTTCCCTTGCAGCAGCGTCAAATTTTCCTCATTTTCGAGCGTCTTTTTCATTTCCCGCTGGTACAGCACTTTGTCAGCCTGCGCCCGCAGCGCGCGGACAGCCGGACCTTTGCCGGTGTTAAGCATCCGAATTTGAATGTATGTTTTATCAATGTTTTTCCCCATTTCTCCGCCGAGAGCGTCGATTTCGCGCACGACGATCCCTTTCGCCGGTCCGCCAATCGACGGGTTGCATGGCATAAACGCAATCATGTCGAGGTTAAGCGTAATGACGAGCGTTTTCGCCCCGATGCGCGCCGCCGCCAAAGCCGCCTCACAGCCGGCGTGGCCGGCGCCGATGACGATGACGTCATACGATCCTCCGTGATACTCCATTTCGTTTCCTCCTTGCTTATTTTCCTAAACAAAATTGGGCAAACAGCTGATCAATCAAGCTTTCGTGCACTGTATCGCCAACGATTTCGCCAAGCAGCTCCCACGCCCGGCGCAAATCGATTTGAACGAGATCGACCGGCATGCCGGCGTCAATGCCGGAAAGCGCATCATCGATCGCTTTTTTCGCTTGCTCGAGCAACGCGATATGGCGGGAATTCGAGACGTAAGTCAGGTCGCCGGCTTCTAGTTCACCGCCAAAAAATAAATCGGCGATTGCTTTTTCGAGTTCATCAATCCCTTGTTCGCGCAATAGTGATGTTGCCACAATCGGCCGGCCGGCCGCAAGCTCTTTGACCCGTTCCATATCAATATTTTGGGGCAAGTCCGTTTTATTGACGATCACGATGACATCCATTCCCTCTGTCATCGCAAACAGCCGCTCATCCTCTTCGGTCAGCGGTTCATGATAGTTCAAAACGAGCAAAATTAAATCGGCACGCCTCAACATTTGCCGCGAGCGCTCAACGCCAATTCGCTCAACAACATCTTCTGTTTCACGGATGCCGGCGGTATCGATCAAGCGGAGCGGCACGCCGCGGACGTTGACATACTCTTCGATGACATCGCGCGTCGTTCCCGGGATATCGGTGACGATCGCCCGGTTTTCGTGAGCGAGCGCATTTAGCAGCGATGACTTGCCGACGTTTGGCCGTCCGATAATGACCGTCGCCAAGCCTTCGCGCAAAATTTTCCCTTGGGCAGCGGTCGAAAGCAGTTTTTCAATTTGTCCGCGCACGTATTCTGCCTTCTCCTTCAGCAGACGCGGCGTCATCTCCTCGACATCATCGTATTCGGGATAGTCGATGTTGACTTCAACGTGCGCCAGCGTTTCTAAAATAGTCTGCCGCAATTCGCGAATTAATTTCGACAAGCGCCCCTCCATTTGCTGCAAGGCGACGTTCATCGCGCGATCCGTTTTGGCACGAATCAAGTCGATGACTGCTTCAGCTTGAGATAAGTCGATGCGCCCGTTTAAAAACGCCCGCTTCGTAAACTCCCCCGGCTCAGCGAGACGCGCTCCGTTCGCGAGCACAAGCTGCAACACCCGATTCACGGAAACGAACCCGCCATGGCAATTAATTTCTACTACATCTTCGCGCGTAAATGTTTTCGGCGCCCGCATGACCGATACCATGACTTCCTCGACGGTTCGTCCGCTTTTCGGGTCAACAATATGACCGTAATGAATCGTGTGTGACGGCACGTCTTTCAGCCGCTTTCCGGTCAGGCTGCGGAAAAGCCGGTCGGCGATTTCTATCGCCTCATCTCCGCTCAGGCGAACGATGGCGATCGCCCCTTCCCCCATCGGCGTTGAAATGGCGGCAATCGTATCAAATTCTGTCATGGCTTGTTCACCTCGCTTTTTCTCCGTTCCATCTATATCCACAGCTTTTTCGCCGTATTCACCTTGTGAATTTTTGCTTAGTTCAATTTTAACTTATCCACATGTGAATAACAATACGGCACGCTTCTCCTGATTGTCTAAAATATATATGGCCGCTGCGAACCAAAACGCGCAGTTGTTCACACCGGGGCCATGTTGCGTTAGACATAAACATACAAGCATCCCGCCGCTTATAAAAACGGAAGTCAAAACAAAAAAAGAGAGGCCTCCTCTATGTGGTTTAGAGAGGTGCCTCTTTCCTTGACGGTTTTTTTCCTACGGCGGGCGAAACGACGATCGAACGGTGCGGATCAGCTCCAATCGAGTAGGTGGAGACATGTTTATGACCGGCCAGTGCCGCATGAATGATTTTTCGCTCATGCGCCGGCATCGGTTCAAGCTTGACTTCTTTCCCTGTCTTGGCCACCCGGGCTGCCAGCTTGTGTGCCAATTCGACAAGCGCCTGTTCTCTTCGTTCGCGATAATTTTCTACATCGACGGCGATCGACACGTATTGATCAGTGTGGCGGTTGGCGACGAGCTGCGCCAAAAACTGAAGCGCGTTTAACGTTTGTCCGTGTTTGCCGATCAGCAAGCCGATCGGCCCCCCTTGGACGCAGAGCGTTACTTGTTTGCCGCGACGGACGGCCTCGACGTTTGCCCCTTCCGCACCCATTTGCACGATAACTTGTTGCAAAAAACGCACTGTCTCCTCAACCGGATCGATTTTCAGCACCGCTTTCACAACCGCCGGCCGGCCGCCAAACAGGCCGAACCAGCCTTTTTTCCCTTCATCGATTACGACGATGTCCGCGCGCTCCCGAGGCGCACCGAGCTGTGTGAGCGCCAGCTGCACCGCTTCTTCGACCGTTGCGGCAGTCGCGGTAACTTCCTTCACTTTTTCGCTCCTCCTGGATGGGCAGAAACAGTCGGCCCTTTAATGAGATACGTTTGCACGATGGAGAAAATATTTCCGACAACCCAGTAAAGCGACAAGGCGGCCGGGAAGTTGATCGCAAAAATGACGATCATAATTGGCATCATCCAAAGCAGCATCGCCATTTGTGGATTTTGCTGAGCCGAGCCGGCCATCATCATTTTTTGCTGGATAAACGTCGTCACTCCAGCGATCACCGGCAAAATATAGTACGGGTCCTTTTCGCCAAGGTCAAACCATAAAAAGTTATGCTGGGCGATTTCCCTTGTGCGCATAATGGCATGGTAGAAACCGATTAAAATCGGCATTTGAATTAAAATCGGGAAGCAGCCAGCCATCGGGTTGACGCCGTGCTTTTGGAACAATAACATCATCTCTTGCTGGAGCTTTTGTTGGGTTTGCGCGTCTTTAGAACTGTATTTTTTGCGCAACGCCTCGATTTCAGGCTGAAGCGCTTGCATCGCCTTCGCATTGCGCGTCTGTTGAATCATCAGCGGCAAGATGAGCAGGCGGATGAGAATGGTAACGACAATGATCGACAGCCCGAAGCTTCCGCCAAGCATCTCGGCGACGTATTTAATAAGCCAAGAAAGCGGATAAACGATATACTCGTTCCAAAACCCCTTGCTTTCTGGGGTGATCGGTTCATTAATCTCCGTGCATCCAGACAACATGGCAGCCAATGCACTGAGCAATACAATGAATGTAATTCGCCTTTTCACCTTCTTTTTCCTCCCACATGTACAAGTTCATGTATGTATTTTACCACCTTTTTTTGCCGCGTGGAGCATTTTTTCAAGCCGAATCCGACGTTCGGCCTCCCTTTTTCAACCCCCCGGCTTTCCTCAGCACATGGACCAAACTCTTTTTTACTTCGGCATAGCCCATTTCAGCCGCAGGCTGTCTCGCGATAATGACATAGTCCTTGCCAGGAACGACCTGTTCCTTTAACTCAAGAAAACATTGGCGGATGTATCGTTTAATTTGGTTTCTGACAACGGCTTTGCCAAGCTTTTTGCTGACCGAAAGCCCGATGCGAAAGTAAGGCTGCTCCGGGCGGTCAAGCGTATACACGACAAACTGCCGATTGGCCGTCGAAACGCCCCGTTGAAACACTTCTTGGAATTCCTCGTTTTTTTTGATCCGATACTTTTTTTTCATTTTCCCGAAACACTCCATTTGCCTAATTTCCGGGCGGCAAAATGTTGAGAAAAAAGACCACTGATGCTTCAGTGGCCTATTATGCAGACAATACTTTTCTTCCTTTGCGACGGCGACGCGCCAATACTTTTCTCCCATTTTTCGTGCTCATGCGCGCGCGGAATCCGTGCACTTTGCTGCGCTTCCGTCTATTTGGTTGATACGTCCGTTTCATCTATGACACCTCCCTAGGGAATAACTGTTACGGGCAGTCTTTCTCATTATATTGAACAATCTTAGCAAATGTCAACCGCCTTCGCATTTTTCTTGCCTTCATCAGCAGTGTGGATAATTTTTCTCCCTTAAATAACAATCCACAACATTTATCGACATTTTTTTCACACGTTCAACCATGTGGATAACGATTTTTTTCACAACCAGTGCGTTTTGTGGATAATCAAAAAATTCCGTTGCAACAAGCCGCTTTATTTGCTATTATTATTGTGTTTTCACTATGAATAACCGTGTGGATAAAAAAAGATATCCACATTTTGTGGATAGACTGTGGATATATTTTTGCACAGCTTGTTTATAGTGTTGTCCACAGATGGTGGATTTTGTCGAAAAGCCGCCTTTTTTCCTTAATATATTTTTTCCACAAATTATTTTTTAAACGAACGATTATCCTCTGACCAAGGGAGGGGCAACGGGTGGAAAATATCCATGATTTATGGGATCGCGTGCTCGGGGAAATCGAACGGAAAATCAGCAAGCCGAGCTTTGAAACTTGGCTCAAATCGACGAAAGCCCACTCTTTACGAGGTGACACGCTCGTCATCGTAGCCCCAAACGAGTTTGCTAGAGACTGGCTTGATTCCCGCTATTCCCATTTAATTGCCGAAACGATTTACGCGATTACCGGCGAAGAGCTGGCGGTCAAATTTATCATTCCGCCAAACCAGGCTGACGAAGAATTGGAGTTTCCACCGTCGGCGAAAAAACAGCGAAAGCCGTACGAAGAGGCGAACGACTTCCCACAGAGCATGTTAAATCCAAAATATACGTTCGACACGTTTGTCATCGGCTCTGGCAACCGGTTTGCTCACGCCGCCTCGTTAGCGGTCGCTGAAGCCCCGGCCAAGGCGTATAATCCCCTCTTCATTTACGGCGGAGTCGGGCTCGGAAAAACACACTTAATGCACGCGATCGGCCATTACGTAATCGAACATAACCCGTCCGCGAAAGTTGTCTATTTGTCTTCGGAAAAATTTACAAACGAGTTTATTAACGCCATCCGCGACAACCGCCCTGACGACTTTCGCAATAAGTATCGGAATGTCGATGTTCTGCTGATTGATGACATTCAATTTCTAGCTGGAAAGGAACAAACACAGGAGGAATTTTTCCATACGTTTAACACACTGCACGAGGAAAGCAAACAGATCGTCATTTCGAGCGACCGGCCGCCAAAAGAAATTCCGACGCTTGAAGATCGCTTGCGCTCGCGCTTTGAGTGGGGGCTGATCACGGACATCACGCCGCCCGATCTGGAAACGCGGATTGCCATTCTTCGCAAAAAGGCGAAGGCGGAGGGGTTTGACATCCCGAACGAGGTGATGCTTTACATCGCTAACCAGATTGATTCAAACATCCGTGAACTCGAAGGTGCTCTCATCCGGGTCGTCGCCTACTCATCGCTCATCAATAAAGAAATCACGGCTGACTTGGCAGCCGAGGCGTTGAAGGATATCATTCCGAGCGCGAAGCCGAAAGTCATTACGATCCAAGACATTCAGCGCGTTGTTGGGCAGCATTTCAACATTAAGCTCGAGGATTTTAAAGCAAAAAAACGGACAAAATCGGTCGCGTTCCCCCGGCAAATCGCCATGTATCTCTCCCGTGAGCTGACCGACTGTTCGCTGCCGAAAATCGGCGACGAATTTGGCGGCCGCGATCATACGACGGTCATCCATGCCCATGAAAAAATATCAAAGCTTTTACAAACCGACACGCAGCTGCAAAAACATATAAAGGAAATCCAAGAAAAGCTGAAGCAACTGTGAATAACCAGTCTTGTTTTATGCACAGCTTATCCACATGTGGACAGGCTGTGCTTGCTTCGCTTTTCTTGCTTATCCACATACTAACAAGCCATACGACTATTACTATGATTTTTATTTTTATATTTTTATAATTTATTTCCGAACACCAACAAAACGGGGAGGAACGACAAGTGAACATTTCCATTGACCGCGAAGCGCTGGTGAAAAGCGTCCAAGACGTAATGAAGGCTGTATCGACGAGAACGACGATCCCGATTTTAACCGGAATTAAGCTGACGGCAACCGCCCGCGGAGTGACGCTGACGGGAAGCGACTCTGACATTTCGATTGAGTCGTTTATTCCGCTCGAAAAAGAAGGACGCTTGCTTGTTGATGTAAAAAGACCAGGAAGTATCGTACTGCAAGCGCGCTTTTTTGCCGAAATCGTCAAGAAGCTGCCCCAACAAACGGTTGAAATCGAAACCGAAGACAACTTTTTGACCGTCATTCGCTCGGGCCACTCGGAATTCCGTCTCAACGGCTTAAACGCTGAGGAATATCCGCGTTTGCCGCAAATTGAAGAGGAAAACGTGTTTCAAATTCCGGCTGATTTATTAAAAACGGTCATCCGACAAACCGTATTTGCCGTATCAACATCGGAAACGCGCCCAATCTTGACAGGTGTCAACTGGAAAGTCGAAAACGGCGAACTGATTTGTACGGCAACAGACAGCCATCGCCTGGCGATGCGCAAGGTGAAAATCGAAGCGGAAAACGCTGTTTCGTATAACGTTGTCATTCCGGGGAAGAGTCTCAACGAACTAAGTAAAATTTTAGATGACGGCAGCGCTCCGGTCGATATCGTTATTACGGCCAACCAAGTGTTGTTTAAGGCGGAACATCTTCTATTCTTTTCTCGGCTGCTTGACGGAAACTACCCGGAGACAGCCCGCTTGATCCCGAGCGATAGCAAAACAAACATGGTCGTCAATGCAAAAGAATTTTTGCAAGCGATCGATCGGGCGTCCTTGCTTGCAAGGGAAGGAAGAAACAACGTCGTGAAGCTGGCGACGCTCCCAGGAGGATTGCTCGAAATTTCTTCGATTTCTCCAGAAATCGGAAAAGTGACTGAGCAGCTGCAGACTGAATCGATTGAAGGTGAAGAATTAAACATTTCCTTCAGCGCAAAATACATGATGGATGCGCTGCGGGCGCTTGATGGCAACGATATTCAAATCAGCTTCACAGGGGCGATGCGGCCATTCTTATTGCGCCCGCTCCATACGGACTCGATGCTTCAGCTTATTTTGCCGGTAAGAACGTATTGATTCCGCAGCCTTGCGCGCATAACGGGTGCGCTGTCTTGAGCATGGCTCTTTCTATGCCCGATGGGGAGGATGGGAACGTTTGTTGTCCTCGCTCATCGGCTTTCTTTGCGAGTGGAAGAGTTTTTCGGTAAAATAAAAGAATAGGCAGTTTGAAGGAAAGCGAGCGATACGCGGATGGAACAAAAGGTAACGATTATAACAGAAACGATTACGCTAGGGCAGCTGCTGAAGCTGATGAATTTGATCGAGACGGGCGGCGCAGCCAAATGGTTTTTACAAGAGTATAATGTGTTTGTCAACGGCGAAAAAGAAGATCGACGCGGCCGGAAACTGAAAGACGGCGACCGGGTCGACATTGAACGGATCGGCACGTTTATCGTCACGCAGGTGAAGTAGGTGAAGGCCGAGTGTTTCTAACTAACTTAACGTTAACGAACTATCGCAATTATGAACATGAAACGTTAAGCTTTGACCGGGGCGTAAACATCATCTTAGGGGAGAACGCCCAAGGAAAGACGAACATGATGGAGGCCATTTATGTTTTGGCCATGGCAAAATCGCATCGCACTGCCAACGATAAAGACCTTATCCGTTGGAATGAAGAATATGCTAAAATAGAAGGAAGAGCGGAAAAACGAAGCGGTTCTTTAGCGCTTGAACTGACGATCTCGAAAAAAGGAAAAAAGGCGAGATGCAACCATATTGAACAGCAGCGGCTCAGCCAATATGTCGGCCATTTGAACGTTGTCATGTTCGCTCCTGAGGACTTGAATTTAGTCAAAGGAAACCCGCAAGTGCGGCGCCGGTTTGTCGACATGGAGATCGGGCAAGTATCGCCCGTTTATATACATGATTTGAGCCAATATCAAAAACTGTTGCAGCAGCGCAATCATTACTTGAAAATGATGCAGGCGCGTGAGCGAAGCGACGAGGCGGTGCTCGATGTATTAACCGAGCAGCTCATGGTGCTGGCGGCAAAAATCACCTTGCGACGCCGCCAGTTTTTGTCGTTGCTCGAGCAATGGGCGATGCCGATCCATCACGAAATCAGCCGCGGCGCCGAACGGCTTCACATCCGGTACGAACCATCGGTCGACGTATCAGAAAAGGCAGAATTGTCGAGAATAGTAGAGGCATACAGCGAAACGTTTGCCGCTATGAGGGAGCGGGAAATTCAGCGGGGAACGACGCTTGTCGGCCCACACCGCGATGATATCGCGTTTATTGTCAATGGAAAAAACGTACAAACATTCGGCTCCCAAGGACAGCAGCGCACAACGGCGCTGGCAGTCAAACTGGCGGAAATTGAGCTCATCTTTTCTGAGTTAGGCGATTACCCCATTTTATTGCTCGATGATGTGTTGTCGGAACTTGATGACTTTCGGCAAACCCACCTCCTTGATGCAATCCGAAAAAAAGTGCAAACTTTTGTCACTACAACAAGCATCGACGGCATTAAGCACGACATCATTCAGGAAGCGGCCATTTATCGAGTTCGCTCCGGTTCGGTAACCGCCTCTTCTTGACTGTGAAACGTTGAACGTTTGCAAAGAAAGCGTAGGTGATATGGCATGACAATGGAACAGCGGGTTGAGCAGGCGTACGATGCGAGTCAAATACAAGTGCTTGAAGGCCTCGAGGCGGTTCGAAAACGCCCGGGGATGTACATTGGCTCGACGGGACCAAAAGGATTGCACCATCTCGTCTGGGAAATCGTCGACAACAGCATCGATGAGGCGTTGGCCGGCTATTGCACGGAAATTCATGTGACGATCGGAGAAGATAACAGCATCACTGTCGCTGACAACGGACGCGGCATTCCGGTTGATGTGCATGAGGCGACGGGGCGTCCGGCTGTTGAGGTCATTATGACTGTCCTTCACGCCGGCGGAAAGTTCGGCGGAGGGGGCTATAAAGTGTCCGGCGGCTTGCACGGCGTCGGCGCCTCGGTTGTGAACGCCTTATCGGAATGGCTGGAAGTTTATGTGTACCGCGACGGAAAAATTCACTACCAAAAATATGAACGGGGTGAACCTCGCACCGACTTGCAAGTCGTCGGTGAAACGGACCGGACCGGGACGACGACCCGTTTCAAGCCGGATCCGGAAATTTTTACAGAAACGACCGAGTTTGACTATGAGACGCTGGCCACCCGACTGCGCGAGCTCGCTTTTTTAAACCGCGGCTTGAAAATTATCTTGACGGATGAACGGGTCGACAACCGGAAAAACGAATATTTTTATGAGGGCGGCATCCGCTCTTACGTGCGCCATTTAAACCGCACGAGGGAAGTGCTGCACGAGGAGCCGATTTATATCACTGGCGAGCGCGACGGCATCGCTGTTGAAATCGCCTTGCAATATAACGACGGCTACACAAGCAACATTTACTCGTTCGTTAACAACATTCATACGTATGAAGGGGGCATGCATGAGTCCGGCTTTAAAATGGCGCTGACGCGCATCATCAATGACTATGCGCGCAAACAGCAAATTTTTAAAGACAACGACGCCAATTTGACCGGTGAGGACGTGCGCGAGGGGCTGACGGCCATCGTGTCGATCAAGCATCCATCTCCGCAGTTTGAGGGGCAGACGAAAACGAAGCTTGGCAACAGCGATGCGCGCACCGTGACAGACGCCGTCTTCTCCGAGCAGTTCGAGACGTTTTTACTTGAACACCCGGCCGTTGCCCGAAAAATTGTCGAAAAAGGCATGATGGCGGCGCGCGCCCGGTTAGCGGCGAAAAAAGCGCGCGAACTGACACGGCGGAAAAGCGCGCTCGAAATTTCCAACTTGCCCGGCAAGTTGGCCGACTGTTCGTCAAGAGATCCATCTATCAGCGAGTTGTATGTCGTTGAGGGCGACTCGGCGGGCGGTTCGGCGAAACAAGGGCGTGACCGCCATTTCCAAGCCATTTTGCCGCTGCGCGGGAAAATCATCAACGTTGAAAAAGCGCGATTGGATAAAATTTTGTCGAACAATGAGGTGCGGGCGATCATCACTGCGCTTGGTACCGGTATCGGGGAGGATTTCGACATCTCCAAAGCGCGTTACCATAAAGTCATTATCATGACCGACGCGGACGTCGACGGCGCCCACATCCGCACGCTCCTGTTGACGTTCTTTTACCGCTACATGCGCGAATTTATCGAGCGCGGCTACGTCTATATCGCCCAGCCGCCGCTGTATAAAATCGAACAAGGAAAACAAGTGCGCTACGCTTACAACGACCGCCAGCTCGAAAAAATTCTTGCCGAGCTGCCGGATCAGCCGAAACCGACGATTCAGCGCTACAAAGGATTGGGCGAAATGAATCCGGAGCAGCTTTGGGAAACGACGATGAATCCGGAAACGAGAACGTTGCTGCAAGTGAGCTTGCAGGACGCCATTGAAGCGGACGAAACGTTTGAAATTTTGATGGGCGACAAAGTGGAACCGCGCCGCCAGTTTATTGAAGAAAACGCCCGTTATGTGAAAAACTTGGATATTTAAGGCTGAAAAAGAGAGGGAAGCGGCCGCCCTCCCCGCTTCACCTTGCCGACGGGGTCATCCGACGCGCGAGCGAAGCGGCGCCCGCCATCCGTTCGTTTCTGCCGCCGATTAGGCAGACCGGAACGGAGGAGGTTCAAAAGGGAGGTTTGGACGAATGGCAGAACATGAACAACCGCGCATTCGCGAAGTGAATATTAGCCAAGAAATGCGTTCTTCGTTCCTCGATTATGCAATGAGCGTTATCGTTTCACGGGCCTTGCCGGACGTGCGCGACGGATTGAAACCGGTGCACCGCCGCATTTTGTACGCCATGCACGATCTTGGCATGACCGCCGATAAACCGTACAAAAAATCGGCCCGCATCGTCGGCGAAGTGATCGGGAAATACCATCCGCACGGCGACGCCGCCGTGTACGATACGATGGTGCGCATGGCACAAGATTTCAACTACCGGTACATGCTCGTTGACGGGCACGGCAACTTCGGATCGATCGACGGCGATGCCGCCGCCGCTATGCGTTACACAGAAGCGCGCATGTCGAAAATCGCAATGGAGTTGTTGCGCGATATCAATAAAGACACGATCGACTACCAAGACAACTATGATGGCTCGGAAAAAGAGCCAGTTGTGCTGCCATCCCGGTTTCCGAACTTGCTTGTCAACGGTTCATCGGGCATCGCCGTTGGGATGGCGACGAACATTCCGCCGCATCAACTTGGCGAAGTGATCGACGCCTTGTTGGCGCTAAGCCAAAACCCGGACATGACAGTCGCTGACTTAATGGAATACATCCCTGGGCCTGATTTTCCGACTGCCGGACAAATTATCGGCCGCAGCGGCATCCGCAAGGCGTATGAAACTGGACGGGGTTCGATTACGTTGCGCGCCAAGGCTGAGATCGAGCAACACGCCAACGGCAAAGAAACAATTATCGTGAGCGAACTCCCTTACCAAGTGAACAAAGCGAAACTGATTGAACGAATCGCTGAACTTGTGCGTGAGAGAAAAATTGACGGGATTACTGATTTGCGCGACGAGTCGGATCGGAGCGGGATGCGCATCGTCATTGAAGTGCGGCGGGATGCCAACGCGAAAGTCGTTTTAAACAACTTATACAAACATACAGCATTACAAACGAGTTTCGGAATCAATATGCTTGCCTTGGTCGACGGCGAGCCGAAAGTGCTGAACTTAAAAGAATGCTTGGAGCATTATTTAACCCATCAAAAAACAGTTATCCGCCGACGGACGGCATTCGAACTTAAAAAAGCTGAGGCGCGTGCCCACATCTTAGAAGGCTTGCGCATCGCTCTCGATCACTTGGATGAAGTGATCGACCTCATCCGGCGTTCACGGACGACGGAAGCTGCGCGCGAAGGGCTGATGGAGCGATTTTCACTCAGCGAACGGCAGGCGCAAGCGATTTTGGATATGCGTCTGCAACGGCTGACCGGCCTTGAACGGGAAAAAATCGAACAAGAATATCAAGACCTTGTCCGTCTTATCGCCGAGCTGAGAGCGGTGTTGGCTGACGAAGAGAAAGTGTTGCAAATTATTCGCGACGAGCTTAGCGAGATTAAAGAGCGGTTCAACGATGAGCGGCGTACGGAAATCGTTGTTGGAGCCGTCGAACAGCTCGACGATGAAGACTTAATCCCTCATGAGCATATTGTCATTACGCTCACCCATAAAGGCTATATTAAGCGTCTGCCTTTATCGACGTATCGGAGTCAGAAGCGCGGCGGCCGAGGCGTGCAAGGAATGCACACGGCGGAAGACGATTTTGTCGAACATTTGCTCATTACATCGACCCACGACAACGTGCTGTTTTTCACGAACAAAGGGAAAGTATATCGGGCGAAAGGCTACGAAATCCCGGAGTTCGGCCGAACGGCCAAAGGGCTGCCGATCATTAACTTGCTTGAGCTCGATAAAGATGAGTGGATCAACGCGATGATCCCCATTGAAACATTCGACGACGAACGTTACCTTGTGTTTGCAACAAAACAAGGGATCGCCAAGCGTTCTCCACTTTCCTCCTTCGCCCACATCCGCAACAACGGGTTAATTGCTATTCATTTGCGAGAAGGGGATGAGCTGATTTCCGTCAGGCTGACGGACGGCAAAAAACATTTGATCATTGGCACGAAAAATGGGATGCTCATCCGCTTCCCGGAAACCGACGTCCGAACGATGGGCCGCAGCGCAACCGGAGTCAAAGCGATCACGCTCGACGGCGACGATGAAGTCGTTGGCATGGAGATTTTAGAAGATCACCACGACGTGCTTGTCGTCACGAAAAAAGGGTTCGGCAAGCGCACCCCAGCCTCGGAATACCGGGTGCAAAGCCGCGGCGGCAAGGGATTGAAAACGTGCAATGTTACAGAAAGAAACGGTTCTGTCGTCGCAGTGACAACGGTCGTCGGCAACGAAGACTTAATGGTGATTACGACCGGCGGCGTGCTCATCCGCATCGCGGTCCATGATATTTCCCGAACAGGGAGAATTGCCCAAGGCGTCAAACTCATTCGCCTCTCTGGCGAAGATGAACACGAATGCGTCGCCACCGTAGCGAAGGTACCCGAGGGAGAAAAAGAGGAAGACCATTCGGCTTAGTTTCTATGACGTTCCGGCCACAAAGGCGCGGAGCGTCTTTTTTGGTGCTGAAGCACTCCCATTACAGGAAAAATCATGTTAAGATAAACATAAATGTTATAGGCAGAGGTGCATAAACCGATGGTGCGCGTTAAATTGGACCAGCTTTGCGAAGGCTGTGTGCTTGCTGAGGATGTGCTTGGCAAAACAAAAAAACCGATCATGTTGAAAAACACGGTTATCACTAAGTCCCTGCTGCACGTGCTCAGCAAGTTTCTCATTGATGAAGTGGAGGTAGAACCAGTACTAGTCAATGGTGAGCCCTTCCTTGGGGGCGACCCCTCCTTGACGAAACCCGACGAGCGGCCGGTTATGCTGTATTTAGAGGCAGTGAAACAGTATAAAAGGGTGTTTCAGTCATGGCAATCCGGGT
Source organism: Geobacillus sp. 46C-IIa (assembly GCF_014679505.1). GTDB lineage: Bacteria > Bacillota > Bacilli > Bacillales > Anoxybacillaceae > Geobacillus. The sequence goes on along the minus strand of NZ_CP061474.1, from coordinate 3,398,890 downwards.
TGCCGGTCGATATCCGCGAAATAAGAGAGATCGCCATCCCGCTGTTCAACCAAATGATAAAGCATAAACGGGAGTTGCTTATGCTTCATCATTACACAACAAAAGAAGAATATTTATACCACCACGCTGTCAGCGTTGGTTTGCTCGCCGGGTTTCTAGCCATGCAACTCGGCTACGGCCAAGGCGAATGTCATCAAATCGTGCTTGCTGGCGTTTTATCTGACTGTGGCATGGCCAAAATAAGCAGCCAAATTTTGTTGAAGCCTTCGGCGCTTACCGAGGCGGAGTTCCGTGAAATAGAACAACATCCTATTTTTGGTTACCGAATGGTGCAAAAAATTGCTGCGTTAAACCAAGGAGCAAAATTAGCTGTGCTGCAACATCACGAGCGAAATGACGGCAGCGGATATCCGTTGCGAGTCAAAGCGGAAAAAATTCATCCGTATGGCCAAATTATTGCGGTCGCTGACGTATACTATGCAATGACTTCAGAACGCCTGTACCGCCGCAAGCAGTCCCCCCTTCGTGTTATTGAAACAATGCAGCGGGAGCAAGCGAGCAGATTAAATGCAGAGGTGGTCGCTTTGCTTTTCAACCATCTAGTCAGCTTGCAAACGGGAACTATGGTCAAACTATCAAACGGCGAGACAGCTAAAGTAGTATTTACTCAGCGCGACGAGCCGCTAAGGCCGATCGTCAAGGTGATCGAAACTGAAGAGTTGCTTCCGTTAGCCGAGCACCGAGATCTGTACATCGAGGAAATCTTATCACCTTGACTGAGAAATCCCCACCTTAAACCAAAAGCAGGAGATGGATCATCTATTTTCCGTGAAAATGCCGCACTGGCGCGTGATTTTCATCCCCGGGTGGGGGGCAAAACGTTGCCCATGAGTCTTTTCCGTGAAAATCCCGGCGGCAAGCGGCGATTTTCATCCCGGGGTGGAGCGCAAAAGGTTGCCCATGGACCTTTTCTGTGAACCGTTTCTCCAAAAAATACCGTTGCATAAACGACAACAACGTGATACAATCAGTTTTGCTTGCGAAGACAACGAAATAAAAAACACTATTGACTTTTCGTTGTCTATACGTTATTATTTAATAGCTGTCATCATTAAGAGATGCAAAGTTCCTTGAAAACTAAACAAAACACAAGCGTCATACGAAAAGCTGAGGTTTGCGGCACCTTTGGTGCTGAGGCCGAAGCAAAAGCCAATCAACTTTCTTTTGGAGAGTTTGATCCTGGCTCAGGACGAACGCTGGCGGCGTGCCTAATACATGCAAGTCGAGCGGACCGAATGAGAGCTTGCTCTTGTTTGGTCAGCGGCGGACGGGTGAGTAACACGTGGGCAACCTGCCCGCAAGACCGGGATAACTCCGGGAAACCGGAGCTAATACCGGATAACACCGAAGACCGCATGGTCTTTGGTTGAAAGGCGGCCTTTGGCTGTCACTTGCGGATGGGCCCGCGGCGCATTAGCTAGTTGGTGAGGTAACGGCTCACCAAGGCGACGATGCGTAGCCGGCCTGAGAGGGTGACCGGCCACACTGGGACTGAGACACGGCCCAGACTCCTACGGGAGGCAGCAGTAGGGAATCTTCCGCAATGGACGAAAGTCTGACGGAGCGACGCCGCGTGAGCGAAGAAGGCCTTCGGGTCGTAAAGCTCTGTTGTGAGGGACGAAGGAGCGCCGTTTGAACAAGGCGGCGCGGTGACGGTACCTCACGAGAAAGCCCCGGCTAACTACGTGCCAGCAGCCGCGGTAATACGTAGGGGGCGAGCGTTGTCCGGAATTATTGGGCGTAAAGCGCGCGCAGGCGGTTCCTTAAGTCTGATGTGAAAGCCCACGGCTCAACCGTGGAGGGTCATTGGAAACTGGGGGACTTGAGTGCAGGAGAGGAGAGCGGAATTCCACGTGTAGCGGTGAAATGCGTAGAGATGTGGAGGAACACCAGTGGCGAAGGCGGCTCTCTGGCCTGCAACTGACGCTGAGGCGCGAAAGCGTGGGGAGCAAACAGGATTAGATACCCTGGTAGTCCACGCCGTAAACGATGAGTGCTAAGTGTTAGAGGGGTCACACCCTTTAGTGCTGCAGCTAACGCGATAAGCACTCCGCCTGGGGAGTACGGCCGCAAGGCTGAAACTCAAAGGAATTGACGGGGGCCCGCACAAGCGGTGGAGCATGTGGTTTAATTCGAAGCAACGCGAAGAACCTTACCAGGTCTTGACATCCCCTGACAACCCAAGAGATTGGGCGTTCCCCCTTCGGGGGGACAGGGTGACAGGTGGTGCATGGTTGTCGTCAGCTCGTGTCGTGAGATGTTGGGTTAAGTCCCGCAACGAGCGCAACCCTTGCCTCTCGTTGCCAGCATTCAGTTGGGCACTCTAGAGGGACTGCCGGCTAAAAGTCGGAGGAAGGTGGGGATGACGTCAAATCATCATGCCCCTTATGACCTGGGCTACACACGTGCTACAATGGGCGGTACAAAGGGCTGCGAACCCGCGAGGGGGAGCGAATCCCAAAAAGCCGCTCTCAGTTCGGATTGCAGGCTGCAACTCGCCTGCATGAAGCCGGAATCGCTAGTAATCGCGGATCAGCATGCCGCGGTGAATACGTTCCCGGGCCTTGTACACACCGCCCGTCACACCACGAGAGCTTGCAACACCCGAAGTCGGTGAGGTAACCCTGACGGGAGCCAGCCGCCGAAGGTGGGGCAAGTGATTGGGGTGAAGTCGTAACAAGGTAGCCGTACCGGAAGGTGCGGCTGGATCACCTCCTTTCTAAGGATGCATTGACAAAACCTTTCGGTTTGATTATAATGGCGCTTGGTGTTTTGTTTAGTTTTGAGGGAATTGGTTATTCTCTGCACATACATTATGGGCCTATAGCTCAGCTGGTCAGAGCGCACGCCTGATAAGCGTGAGGTCGGTGGTTCAAGTCCACTTAGGCCCATCCTATATTGTGGGGCCTTAGCTCAGCTGGGAGAGCGCCTGCTTTGCACGCAGGAGGTCATCGGTTCGATCCCGATAGGCTCCACCATTTTAAGTGAACAGAAATCGTTCCTTGAAAACTAGATAACCGATACACAAAAGGAAGAAGCCGAGACGCTTTAGGTTAAGCTAGAAAGGGCGCACGGTGGATGCCTTGGCACTAGGAGCCGATGAAGGACGGGGCAAACGCCGAAACGCTCCGGGGAGCTGTAAGCAAGCGTTGATCCGGAGATGTCCGAATGGGGGAACCCCCTGTCCGTAATGGGACAGGATCCATGCCTGAATCCATAGGGCATGGAGGGCACACCCGGGGAACTGAAACATCTTAGTACCCGGAGGAGAAGAAAGCAAACGCGATTCCCTGAGTAGCGGCGAGCGAAACGGGAACAGCCCAAACCAAGAGGCGTGCCTCTTGGGGTTGTAGGACCGCTCATGTGGGAGTGAGAAAGGAACGGGGTAGACGAACCGGTCTGGAACGGCCGGCCAGAGAAGGTGAGAGCCCTGTAGTCGAAACTTCGTTCCCTCCCGAGCGGCTCCTGAGTACGGCGGGACACGGGAAATCCCGTCGGAAGCAGGGAGGACCATCTCCCAAGGCTAAATACTCCCTAGTGACCGATAGTGAACCAGTACCGTGAGGGAAAGGTGAAAAGCACCCCGGAAGGGGAGTGAAAGAGAACCTGAAACCGTGTGCCTACAAGTAGTCAGAGCCCGTTTATGGGTGATGGCGTGCCTTTTGTAGAATGAACCGGCGAGTGACGATGGCGTGCGAGGTTAAGCCAAGAAGGCGGAGCCGCAGCGAAAGCGAGTCTGAACAGGGCGCATGAGTACGTCGTCGTCGACCCGAAACCAGGTGATCTACCCATGTCCAGGGTGAAGGCCGGGTAACACCGGCTGGAGGCCCGAACCCACGCACGTTGAAAAGTGCGGGGATGAGGTGTGGGTAGGGGTGAAATGCCAATCGAACTTGGAGATAGCTGGTTCTCCCCGAAATAGCTTTAGGGCTAGCCTCAAGGTAAGAGTGTTGGAGGTAGAGCACTGATTGGGCTAGGGGCCCTCATCGGGTTACCGAACCCAGTCAAACTCCGAATGCCAATGACTTATCCTTGGGAGTCAGACTGCGAGTGATAAGATCCGTGGTCAAGAGGGAAACAGCCCAGATCGCCAGCTAAGGCCCCTAAGTGCACGTTCAGTGGAAAAGGATGTGGAGTTGCGAAGACAACCAGGATGTTGGCTTAGAAGCAGCCACCATTTAAAGAGTGCGTAATAGCTCACTGGTCGAGTGACTCTGCGCCGAAAATGTACCGGGGCTAAACGTGCCGCCGAAGCTGCGGGATGACCGTTGGTCATCGGTAGGGGAGCGTTCTAAGGGCAGAGAAGCCAGACCGGAAGGACTGGTGGAGCGCTTAGAAGTGAGAATGCCGGTATGAGTAGCGAAAACAGAGGTGAGAATCCTCTGCGCCGAAAGCCTAAGGGTTCCTGAGGAAGGTTCGTCCGCTCAGGGTTAGTCGGGACCTAAGCCGAGGCCGAAAGGCGTAGGTGATGGACAACAGGTTGAGATTCCTGTACCACCTCCTTCCCGTTTGAGCGATGGGGGGACGCAGGAGGATAGGGTGAGCAGGCGGCTGGAAGAGCCTGTCCAAGCAGTGAGGCTGGCCAGCAGGCAAATCCGCTGGCTAAAAGGCTGAGCTGTGATGGCGACGGATTCGATCCGGAAGTCCCTGATTCCACACTGCCAAGAAAAGCCTCTAGCGAGGGAAGAGGTGCCCGTACCGCAAACCGACACAGGTAGGCGAGGAGAGAATCCTAAGGCGCGCGGGAGAACTCTCGTTAAGGAACTCGGCAAAATGACCCCGTAACTTCGGGAGAAGGGGTGCTCTTTCGGGTGATGAGCCTGGAAGAGCCGCAGTGAAAAGGCCCAAGCGACTGTTTATCAAAAACACAGGTCTCTGCGAAGCCGAAAGGCGAAGTATAGGGGCTGACACCTGCCCGGTGCTGGAAGGTTAAGGGGAGCGCTTAGCGCAAGCGAAGGTGCGAACCGAAGCCCCAGTAAACGGCGGCCGTAACTATAACGGTCCTAAGGTAGCGAAATTCCTTGTCGGGTAAGTTCCGACCCGCACGAAAGGTGTAACGACTTGGGCACTGTCTCAACGAGAGACCCGGTGAAATTATACTACCTGTGAAGATGCAGGTTACCCGCGACAGGACGGAAAGACCCCGTGGAGCTTTACTGCAGCCTGATATGGAATTTTGGTATCGCTTGTACAGGATAGGTGGGAGCCTGAGAAGCCGGAGCGCCAGCTTCGGTGGAGGCGGCGGTGGGATACCACCCTGGCGGTATTGAAATTCTAACCCGCACCCCTTAAGCGGGGTGGGAGACAGTGTCAGGTGGGCAGTTTGACTGGGGCGGTCGCCTCCCAAAAGGTAACGGAGGCGCCCAAAGGTTCCCTCAGAATGGTTGGAAATCATTCGGAGAGTGCAAAGGCACAAGGGAGCTTGACTGCGAGACGGACAGGTCGAGCAGGGACGAAAGTCGGGCTTAGTGATCCGGTGGTTCCGCATGGAAGGGCCATCGCTCAACGGATAAAAGCTACCCCGGGGATAACAGGCTGATCTCCCCCAAGAGTCCACATCGACGGGGAGGTTTGGCACCTCGATGTCGGCTCATCGCATCCTGGGGCTGTAGTCGGTCCCAAGGGTTGGGCTGTTCGCCCATTAAAGCGGTACGCGAGCTGGGTTCAGAACGTCGTGAGACAGTTCGGTCCCTATCCGTCGCGGGCGCAGGAAATTTGAGAGGAGCTGTCCTTAGTACGAGAGGACCGGGATGGACGCACCGCTGGTGTACCAGTTGTCCCGCCAGGGGCACCGCTGGGTAGCTATGTGCGGACGGGATAAGCGCTGAAAGCATCTAAGCGTGAAGCCCCCCTCAAGATGAGATTTCCCATCGCCAAAAGCGAGTAAGATCCCTCGAAGATGACGAGGTCGATAGGTCCGAGGTGGAAGCGTGGCGACACGTGGAGCTGACGGATACTAATCGATCGAGGGCTTAACCTAGAAAGGAAAAGCGGAGGCCGCCCGCCTATCGGCGAAACGCGCTGGAGGGCCTGCGAGGAGGCTCGAACCAAGCAAAGCTTGGTTCTGCGTGGGTGGTGCCATAGGAGCGTATGCAATGTGTCGCCGCCGCAGCAGGACCGAAGCGTCGCGAGCCGATGGCGGCCGGAGCTAGACAGAAAGTGGAAGCGCCGCGGCTTCTTCCCCAACACGGTTATCTAGTTTTGAGGGAATGATCCCCACAACGTTATATGGCCTAGTGGTGATAGCGGAGAGGAAACACCCGTTCCCATCCCGAACACGGAAGTTAAGCTCTCCAGCGCCGATGGTAGTTGGGGCCAGCGCCCCTGCAAGAGTAGGTCGCTGCTAGGCGAAGAAATCCCCTGCTGTTTTAAACAGCAGGGGATTTTTCATTTGGTTTAGCCAAAAACTTTTGCATTAAATATTCGTTCAACAATAACGGAACTTTTTCCGCCGACACCGAAAGGAATTGAAGGATAAAAATGTACGCCTTGCTTGAGTAGGAGTGGAGGAGTTCGCTCCACCATTCGGTCTCGTAGCGGGAAATCATGCTTAAGTTGTACAACAACAAGTAATGGGCGTGGATCTCCGGGAGAGTAAAAATTTTTTCTTTCTTGGTCGGGATATAGTATGTTCCGTTAAGGTGAAATAAAAAAGGGCCCTCTCCAACGGAAGATAGCGGCATCGCTGTCTCAAAATAAAGAAATTCTCCTTCCTCCTTCATGAAGACGAGCTGTCTTCCTTGTCCTTCTTCACCAATATATTGGACAAATCGGGGCAAAGTCATATGGTAGTGATCCAAAATTGTTTTTGGAATGGCCAGCATCGACGGTGAAGCGGTATGTACAATTGGCAAAGATAATGGCTTTTTCCGTCCATTTAGGGAGAAAAACGTTTCATGCAGCTCGCAAATCCGTTGCAACAGCGTGCCCATGCGAAACTTTTCTCCGGCTTCCTGTTTCACATGAAACATTTTTTCAGAAAAATGAGTGAACAAACCATTTTTCTGTACTTTTACTTCGTCATCTAAAAATTCATAGCCTTGTTTTTTTCGTTTTCTCGTTGACACTCCGTGGGCTAAAACGGATGTCGACTCCGGGTAGTCGGGGTCGACGGTAAGCAGGCAAGCTTTTAACAGCTGCACCATGCCGTAAAATAAAAGAACCGGTTTGATCGACAGCGGCGCCTGCTGGGCGGCGGCGTAGAAGTTTTGCCCGTGTTCCAAATAATATAAAAACGGGTAACAGTTCGTATAACTTCGTTGAACTGCGTCGTCGCGCCCCTGCTGCTTGTAGCATTGCTGTAAAAAGTGTTGCGCGGTATCCGCGGAGCGGAAAACAGAAAGGCTGAACGCTTTATTCGTATTTCCGAACATTTTTACCCCCCTTGTGGCTGAATTGTAGGTAAATAACTGAAAAGTTGGACATTTCTTTGATTCCTTGACAGTAGTTTAACCAGTTGTTAAGCTACTAATAATATTTCCGGACAAGGGGGAGAAAACATGTGGGAAGCGAAATTCGCAAAGGAAGGATTGACGTTTGACGATGTTCTTCTCATTCCGGCAAAATCTGATGTGCTACCGCGTGATGTTGATGTCACGACGAGGCTGAGCGACACACTGCAGTTGAACATCCCCATTATTAGCGCTGGCATGGATACAGTCACTGAGGCGGAAATGGCGATTGCGATGGCGCGTCAAGGCGGCCTTGGCGTCATTCACAAAAACATGTCGATTGAGCAGCAGGCCGAGCAAGTCGACAAAGTAAAACGGTCGGAACGGGGGGTTATTACTGATCCGTTTTTCCTGACGCCCGATCATCAAGTGTACGATGCGGAGCATTTAATGAGCAAATATCGCATCTCAGGCGTACCGATCGTGAACAACGTTGAGGAACAAAAGCTTGTCGGCATTATTACGAACCGCGATTTGCGCTTTATTCAAGACTACTCAATTAAAATTTCCGAGGTAATGACGAAAGAAAATTTGATTACGGCCCCGGTTGGAACAACGTTGGAGGAAGCGGAGAAAATTTTGCAAAAGCATAAGGTCGAAAAATTGCCGCTCGTTGATGAAAACGGAATACTAAAAGGGTTAATTACCATCAAGGATATTGAGAAAGTGATTGAGTTCCCGAACTCAGCGAAGGACGCAAAAGGACGTCTTGTCGTCGGGGCGGCTGTCGGAGTGACGGCGGACACGATGATCCGCGTTAAAAAGCTTGTTGAGGCAGGGGTTGACGTCATTGTCGTCGATACAGCGCACGGTCACTCGAAAGGTGTCCTCGAGACAGTGGCTACTATCCGCCGCCAGTATCCGGATTTAGACATTGTCGCTGGCAATGTCGCGACAGCTGAGGCGACGCGCGACCTCATTGAGGCGGGGGCGAACATTATCAAAGTTGGAATCGGTCCAGGCTCTATCTGCACGACACGGGTTGTCGCCGGGGTTGGGGTGCCGCAAATTACAGCGATTTACGACTGTGCGACAGAGGCGCGCAAGTATGGCGTCCCGATTATTGCCGATGGCGGGATCAAGTATTCCGGCGACATCGTGAAGGCGATCGCAGCTGGGGCGCATGCCGTTATGCTTGGCAGTTTGCTTGCCGGCGTCTCGGAAAGCCCGGGTGAGACAGAAATTTATCAAGGACGCCGCTTTAAAGTGTACCGGGGCATGGGATCGGTTGCGGCGATGGAGCGCGGCAGCAAGGACCGCTATTTCCAAGAGGAAGCGAAAAAGTTTGTCCCAGAAGGCATCGAAGGGCGCGTGCCATACAAAGGACCGCTTGCCGATACGATTTATCAGCTCGTCGGCGGACTGCGCGCTGGTATGGGCTACTGCGGAACGCGGAACTTGGATGAGTTGCGGGAGAAAACGCAATTTATCCGCATGACGGGCGCGGGACTCCGCGAAAGCCATCCGCATGACGTGCAAATTACGAAAGAGGCGCCAAACTACTCCGCGTTTTAAGCGAGGTTGCGCCAATCGGCCTAACTTTGACGGAGACATGCCCTCCGTCTATTTTTTTGGCTGTCCATATGTTACAATAACGATTGTGTAAGGAGGGTGCGACGTGAAGACGAGGAAACGAAACTGGTTTTTTTGGCTGCTGTCGATTTGTCTTTGTTTGACATTATGGCCGTTCCAACGAACGGTGAAAGCGGAGAGCGCGCCGCTTGATATTCGGGCGGACGCCGCTATTTTAGTGGACGCGCAAACGGGAAGGATTTTGTACGAAAAGAATATTGATACGGTGCTTGGCATTGCCAGTATGACGAAAATGATGACTGAATATTTGCTTCTTAACGCCATTAAAGCGAAGCGTGTTAAATGGGACCAAACGTATACGCCAAGCGATTACGTATATCGGTTGTCGCAGGATCGGGCGCTGTCAAACGTCCCGCTGCGCAAAGACGGGCAATATACGGTTCGCGAGCTGTATGAGGCGATGGCCATCTATTCAGCGAACGCGGCAACGGTCGCGATCGCCGAAATCATTGCCGGATCGGAGAAAAATTTTGTGCGAATGATGAACGAAAAAGCGAAGGAGCTCGGACTCAAAGATTATAAATTTGTCAATGCCACCGGGTTAAGTAACAGCGACTTAAAGGGATTCCATCCGGAAGGAACAAGCCAGGACGAGGAGAACGTCATGTCTGCACGGGCGATGGCGACGCTTGCCTATCGGCTGTTGAAAGATCATCCAGAAGTGCTGGAAACAGCCAGTATCCCCAGGAAACTGTTCCGAGAAGGAACGGAAGATGAAATCAAAATGGACAACTGGAACTGGATGCTGCCAGGGCTTGTGTACGGATATGAAGGGGTAGATGGGTTAAAAACCGGCTATACGGAGTTTGCCGGCAATTGCTTCACCGGAACGGCGAAACGGAACGGCGTCCGTCTCATTTCTGTCGTTATGAACGCGAAAGATGCGAGCGGAAAAACGACGAAAGAGGCGCGCTTCGAGGAAACGAAAAAACTATTTAACTATGGATTTAATCAATACTCGCTTCAAACGCTTTATCCGAAGGGATATCAGCTGAAAGGAAAAGAGACGCTTCCAGTCGTGAAAGGGAAAGAAAAAGAAGTTCATGTCGCCACGGCCAAAAAACTATCGCTGCTAGTGAGACACGGCGAGGAAAAACAGTACAAACCGGTCTATGTATTGGATAAGAAAAAGATGACAAATGAGGGCGAGCTGACCGCTCCGTTGAAAAAGGGAGAGACGGTCGGATATATGACGCTCGAATATAAGGGAGATGACTCTCTTGCCTTTTTGAGCCCGGACATGCAAAAAAACATTCGTGTGCCGCTTGTGACGACCGTCGAGGTGGAAAAAGCAAACTGGTTTGTGCTCTCCATGCGTGCGATCGGCGGACTGTTTGCCGACTTATGGACGAGCGCTGCTGAAACGGTGAAAGGCTGGCTGTAAAACGACTCCCCTGCCGGGGGAGCTTTTTTCCATTGTGATTTTTGTAAAAATTGAGGTAAAATAAAACAGTGGAATCATCCTTTTGCGTATATGGCAAAGCATAAGGATAGGAATAGGGGGAATCAACGTTGGCATTGACAGGCACAGACCGCGTCAAACGCGGCATGGCGGAAATGCAAAAAGGCGGCGTCATTATGGACGTCGTCAACGCAGAACAGGCTAAAATTGCAGAGGCGGCAGGGGCTGTCGCGGTTATGGCGCTCGAGCGCGTCCCGGCGGACATTCGCGCTGCCGGCGGCGTCGCGCGCATGGCGGATCCGACGGTGGTCGAAGAAGTGATGAACGCTGTGTCGATCCCGGTCATGGCGAAAGTGCGCATCGGTCATTATGTGGAAGCGCGCGTCCTTGAGGCGCTCGGCGTGGACTATATCGACGAAAGCGAAGTGTTGACGCCGGCTGATGAGGAATTCCATATCGATAAACGGCAGTTTACGGTTCCGTTTGTATGCGGGTGTCGCGACTTAGGTGAGGCCGCCCGCCGCATTGCTGAAGGGGCATCGATGCTGCGGACAAAAGGGGAGCCGGGGACAGGCAACATCGTTGAGGCGGTGCGCCATATGCGCAAAGTCAACGCGCAAATCCGCAAAGTCGTCAGCATGAGCGAAGACGAGCTTGTCGCTGAGGCGAAGCAGCTTGGGGCTCCGGTCGAAGTGTTGCGTGAAATTAAACGGCTTGGTCGCCTCCCGGTCGTCAATTTCGCCGCCGGCGGTGTCGCGACACCGGCTGACGCCGCTCTTATGATGCACTTAGGCGCAGACGGCGTCTTTGTCGGGTCAGGCATTTTCAAATCGGAAAACCCGGAAAAATATGCGCGTGCGATCGTTGAAGCGACGACTCATTACGAGGACTACGAGCTGATCGCCCACTTATCCAAAGGGTTGGGCGGCGCGATGCGCGGCATTGATGTCGCGACGTTGCTGCCGGAGCACCGCATGCAAGAACGCGGCTGGTAAAGCCAGGCAAAGGAGTAAAGGGACGATGAAAATAGGTGTACTCGGACTGCAAGGGGCCGTGCAAGAACATATCCACGCCATTGAGGCGTGCGGCGCCGAGGCGGTCATCGTGAAAAAGCCGGAGCAGCTCGCTGGACTCGATGGGCTCGTGTTGCCGGGCGGCGAAAGCACGACGATGCGGCGCCTCATTGACCGGTACGGACTCATGGAGCCGCTGAAGCAATTTGCCGCCGACGGCAAGCCGATGTTCGGCACGTGCGCCGGGCTCATTTTGCTGGCGAAACGAATCGTCGGTTACGACGAGCCGCACTTAGGTTTGATGGACATTACGGTTGAACGGAACTCGTTCGGACGGCAGCGGGAAAGCTTTGAAGCGGAGCTGTCGATTAAAGGGGTCGGCGACGGGTTCGTCGGCGTCTTCATCCGTGCGCCGCACATCGTCGAGGTCGGGGACGGGGTCGATATCCTCGCGACATACAACGACCGCATTGTCGCGGCTCGGCAAGGCCAATTTCTTGGCTGCTCGTTCCACCCCGAACTGACCGATGACCATCGGTTCATGCAATACTTCTTAAATATGGTCAAGGAAGCAAAAACGGTATCAAGCGTATAATGAATGCGAACGCGATGAGAGGAACTAGTAGCAGGCATCCCTCCTTTCAGAGAGCCGGTGGTTGGTGCGAACCGGCAGGAGGCGCCTGTGAATCCATCCTCGAGCAAAATGCTGAACACCTGAGCGGTCAGTAGGCGTTTTCGGCAGCCGCCGTTATCGGCATGAGCGGAAGGCATGACGGCCTTCAATGAGGGTGGCACCGCGGGAACGCTCCCGTCCCTTTTTTGGGACGGGAGCGTTTTTATGTATAATAAATGGTGGGTAAGGAGGTAAAACAAATGTTGGATGTAAAATTACTGCGCACTCAATTTCAAGAGGTAAAAGAAAAGTTGATGCAGCGTGGCGGGGACTTGGCCAACATCGACCGGTTTGAGCAGCTCGACAAAGAGCGCCGTCGCTTGATTGCTGAGGCCGAGGAACTCAAAAGCAAGCGCAATGATGTGTCGCAACAAATCGCCGTCTTAAAGCGCGAAAAAAAGGAAGCTGAACCGTTGATCGCCGAAATGCGTGAAGTCGGTGATCGCATTAAAGAGATGGATGAGCAAATTCGCCAACTTGAGGAAGAGCTCGACAGCCTTCTTTTGTCGATTCCAAACGTGCCGCATGAGTCCGTGCCGGTCGGCCAATCGGAAGAAGATAACGTTGAAGTGAGAAGATGGGGCGAACCACGCTCGTTTCCGTTTGAACCGAAGCCGCATTGGGACATTGCTGACCAGCTCGGTTTGCTTGATTTTGAGCGGGCCGCCAAAGTGGCAGGAAGCCGGTTTGTGTTTTATAAAGGGCTAGGGGCTCGTCTTGAGCGGGCATTAATCAACTTTATGCTCGACATTCATCTCGATGAGTTTGGTTACCAAGAGGTGTTGCCGCCATATTTAGTGAACCGGGCGAGCATGATCGGAACCGGGCAGCTTCCGAAGTTTGCTGAGGATGCATTTCATTTGGACAGCGAAGACTATTTTCTCATTCCGACAGCGGAAGTGCCGGTGACGAACTTGCATCGCGATGAAATTTTAGCGGCTGACGATTTGCCGCTTTACTATGCGGCTTACAGTGCGTGCTTCCGCGCCGAAGCCGGATCGGCTGGCCGCGATACGAGGGGGCTCATTCGCCAGCACCAATTCAATAAAGTCGAGCTCGTCAAGTTCGTCAAGCCGGAGGATTCATATGACGAGTTGGAAAAATTGACGCGCCAAGCGGAAACGATCTTGCAGCGGCTTGGGCTTCCGTATCGTGTCGTCGCCTTGTGTACGGGGGATCTTGGATTTTCCGCGGCGAAGACATATGATATTGAGGTGTGGCTGCCAAGCTATGGCACGTACCGGGAAATTTCGTCGTGCAGCAACTTCGAGGCGTTCCAGGCGCGCCGCGCCAATATCCGCTTCCGCCGCGAGCCGAAAGCAAAGCCGGAGTATGTGCATACGCTAAACGGCTCAGGGCTAGCGATCGGGCGCACCGTTGCCGCCATTTTGGAAAACTACCAGCAAGAAGACGGATCGGTCGTGATCCCGGAAGCGCTCCGTCCGTACATGGGGAACCGGGATGTCATTCGCTGAACAAAAGGTGCTAAGTAAATCGTTGGTTGACTTTTCCCGGCAACCGTGTTATAGTGAATGACGTTGGCAACGAGGATAAAGGGACGGCGGACGCCGATTTCTTGTTCTCAGCCACGGCGATAACGAACAATACTGACGCGCATAAGAGGAGATTGCCACCCGAAACGGCTGATCAAAATGCCGTTTCCCGCCATAAAAAAACCCGCCAGGCGAAGGCGGGTTTTTTTATTGTTTTTGGTCTTAGTGGCACTATTTTTTCACCACCGTGAATTGATCGGCGATTAGCAGCCAGTTTTGCGGGAAGTCAAGACCAAGTTTCCAGTAACTGACTCCACGCAAACCAAGTTCTTTGACTAAATGAAATTTCGCTTGGATGGAACGGGCATCTTCAAACCATACTTCATGTTCGCGGCCGTTCTCGTCGCGATAGCGAAAGTGGGGCGCCTGCGCCTCGATGTCGTATTCAATGGCGACGTTATACTTTGCCGCAAGGGCGATGGCTTGCTGCGGGCTAATGGCCCGGGCGTACGGACCGCCCGGTACGTACGGCAACGTCCAGTCATAGCCATACAAGTTTTGCCCCATTAAAATTTTTCCTGCCGGCATTTCCGAAATGGCATACTCAAGTACGCGGCGAACCGGTCCGATCGGGGAAACAGGCATTGGCGGCCCACCGCTGTAACCCCATTCGTACGTCATAATGACGACAAAATCAACAATTTGTCCGTGGGCGCGGTAATCGTGCGCCTCGTACCAGCGCCCGCGCTGAGTCGCACTCGTTTTCGGCGCTAGAGCGGTCGACATCAACCATCCTTCCCGTTCAAACCGACGTTTCGCCTTGCGCAAAAAGGCGTTGTATGCCTCGCGGTCTTCCGGGCGCAAATATTCAAAATCGAAATGAATATCGCGAAAACCGTAACGTCTAGCGGTCGCGACAATGTTGTCGAGCAGGCGGTTTTGCAGTGTCTCATTCGTTAAAATGAGCGCACCGAGCTCGTCGCTGAACTGTCCGTTTTCAATGTTGGCGACAACCATAACAAGCGTGACGCGGTTGGCGCGGGCGATGGCCGGAAAGTCGTCAAGCGGCGGCCCTTGCAGTGTCGCGTCGCGCCGGATGGAAAAATAAAAGGGGCTTAAATAGGTCAAATACGGGGCGGCCTCGCGGGCGCTCGCTTCCAGTGCTGGGCTGACGGTGGCTCCGCGCGGCTCGATATACGCGTTAAACTCCGCCCTCCGCTTGGCGCCGGGAGGGATGTACAGCCGCTGACCGACCCGCAGCGGGGCATTTAACGAGAGGCGGTTCACCTCTGCAAGCCGCTGCATCGGAATGGAGAATCGGCGCGCAATCGACCATAAACTGTCGCCGCGCTGCACCCAATAAAAACGGCCGACGATCGGGATGACGAGCGTCTGGCCGACAACAAGTTCATCAGGATTTGGAAGCTTGTTGGCCCGGACAATTTCCTCGACGGTCGTTCCGTATGCCTCAGCGATCCCGCTCAACGTTTGTCCGCTCTGTATGACATGGATTTGCATACTTAACCTCCTAGTTGCGTCTTTATTCTCCATATTTTATGATGGAAAGGCAAGAGAAATGACCGTTTGCGCAAAGGGGTATACGATGAACCACGATGAGTATTACATGAAGTTAGCGATTGAAGAGGCAAAAAAAGCGGAGCAAATCGGTGAAGTGCCGATCGGAGCCGTTATCGTCCAAGACGGACGCGTCATCGCCCGCGCCCATAATTTGCGGGAAACGGAGCAACGCGCCATTGCCCATGCGGAAATTTTAGCGATTGATGAAGCGTGCCAGGCGATCGGTTCATGGCGGCTTGAGCGGGCGACGTTGTATGTGACGCTTGAGCCATGCGCCATGTGTGCGGGAGCTATCGTTCTTTCCCGCATTGAGCGGGTTGTGTTTGGCGCCAGCGACCCAAAAGGGGGATGCGCCGGGACGTTGATGAACTTGCTGCAAGAGAGCCGGTTCAACCACCAAGCCGACGTCACTAGCGGCGTATTGGCTAGCGAGTGCGGGTCGTTATTAAGCGATTTTTTCCGCCGATTGCGTGAACAAAAGAAAAATGTTGGCGGAAGTTCCAACTAAAATTCCGCCTATTTACGTTGCATTTTTCCCGTAAACGAGCTATACTGATAGTGCCGTGCTAAGCGGGGAGGTAGCGGTGCCCTGTACTCGCAATCCGCTCTAGCGAGGCTGAATCCCTTCTCGAGGTTAGTCTGTTGTGAGGCCTGTCTCAAGCAAGTGGCGTTGACGTCTGGGTCCCGCGCAATGGGATTCCGTGAACCCTGTCAGGTCCGGAAGGAAGCAGCAGTAAGCGGATGCTCCCATGTGCCGCGGGGGTGCCTGGGCTGAGCTAACTGCTTGAGCAACGCTCGGGGCAGCTAATCGACAGAAGGTGCACGGCCTTACATAGGCGAAACAAAACCCACTCATGACGAGTGGGTTTTTTGTTATTTTAAATTGAAACGAGAAGTTATATAATAAATAGGATGAGAGGAAGAGGAGGGCCGTTTTCCGTGGCATATCAAGCGTTATACCGTGTTTTCCGGCCGCAGCGCTTCGCTGACATGGTCGGCCAGGAACACGTAACGAAAACATTGCAAAGCGCCCTGCTTCAACATAAAATATCGCACGCTTACCTATTTTCCGGTCCCCGCGGAACGGGAAAAACGAGCGCGGCGAAAATTTTCGCCAAGGCGGTCAATTGCGAACATGCTCCGGCGGCCGAACCGTGCAACGAATGTCCCGCTTGCCTCGGCATTACGAACGGAACGGTTCCTGATGTGCTGGAAATTGACGCCGCTTCGAACAACCGTGTCGATGAAATCCGCGACATCCGCGACAAAGTCAAGTTTGCACCGACTTCGGTCCGCTATAAAGTGTACATTATTGACGAAGTGCACATGTTGTCGATCGGCGCGTTTAACGCGCTGCTGAAAACATTAGAAGAGCCGCCGAAACATGTCATTTTCATTTTGGCCACGACCGAGCCGCATAAAATTCCGGCAACGATTATTTCCCGCTGTCAACGGTTCGACTTTCGCCGCATTCCGCTATCGGCCATCGTTTCTCGGCTGAAATACGTAGCGAATGCCCAAGGAGTGGAAGCATCCGATGAGGCGCTGTCAGCCATTGCCCGCGCCGCCGATGGGGGGATGCGCGATGCGCTCAGCCTGCTTGACCAAGCGATTTCGTTTAGCGATGGGAAGCTTGAGCTCGACGATGTGCTGGCGATGACCGGGGCGGCGTCATTTGCCGCATTAGCCGACTTCATTGGGGCCATCTACCGCAAAGATACAGCAGCGGTTCTTCAGCAGTTCGAAGCAATGATGGCGCAAGGGAAAGACCCGAACCGTCTAGTGGAAGATTTAATTTTGTATTATCGCGACTTGTTGCTGTACAAAACCGCCCCTCATGTGGAAGGAGCTATTCAACTTGCAGTCGTCGACGAGGCGTTTACCTCGCTTTCGGAAACGATTCCTCTTTCTGATTTATACGGAGCGATTGAGCTGTTGAACAAAAGCCAGCAAGAGATGAAGTGGACGAACCACCCGCGCCTCCTTTTGGAAGTGGCGCTTGTGAAGCTTTGCCATCAGCCGGTCGCCGCCCCAGCGCGGACCGCCTCCGAGCTGGAACCGTTAGTGAAGCGGATTGAGACGCTGGAAGCCGAACTGCGCCGCCTGAAGGAACAGCCGCCCACTCCTTCATCAGCTGTCGCCCCGACGAAAAAAACGGTGAAGGCGGTAAAAACTGGGGGATATAAAGTGCCGGTCGGCCGCATTCACGAACTGTTGAAGCAGGCGACGCACGAAGATTTAGCGTTGGTGAAAGGACGCTGGGCTGATGTGCTTGACACGCTGAAGCGGCAGCATAAAGTGTCGCATGCCGCCTTGCTTCAAGAGAGCGAGCCGGTCGCAGCGAGCGCCTCGGCATTTGTGTTAAAGTTTAAGTATGAAATTCACTGCAAAATGGCGACAGATCCGGCGAGCTCCGTGAAGGAAAACGTTGAGACGATTTTGTTCGAACTGACGAACCGGCGGTTTGAAATGGTCGCCATTCCGGAAGAAGAATGGGGAAAAATAAGGGAAGAGTTTATCCGCAACAAAGAAGCCAAAGCGGAAAAAAGTGAAGAAGAACCGTTGATCGCCGAAGCAAAACGACTGTTCGGCGAAGGGCTGATCGAAATTAAAGAATAAGCAATTGAAGGAGGATCCTAGAATGATGCGTGGCGGAATGGGAAATATGCAAAAAATGTTGAAACAAATGCAAAAGATGCAAAAAGAAATGCAAAAGGCGCAAGAAGAGTTAGCGGAAAAAACGGTAGAAGGCACAGCCGGGGGCGGCATGGTGACGGTCGTCGCCAATGGTCATAAACAAATTTTAGAGGTCAAAATTAAGGAAGAAGTCGTAGACCCAGACGATATTGAAATGCTGCAAGATTTAATTTTAGCGGCGACAAACGATGCGCTCAAAAAGGTGGATGAACTGGCGAACGACATGATGGGGCAATTTACGAAAGGGTTAAACATTCCAGGACTGTTCTAGGGGGAAATTATGCATTATCCAGAGCCAATATCGAAGTTAATTGACAGTTTTATGAAACTGCCCGGGATCGGTCCAAAAACAGCCGCCCGCCTTGCATTCCATGTGCTGGCGATGAAAGAGGACACCGTGCTCGAGTTTGCCAAAGCGCTCGTCGATGTGAAGCGCCATATTCATTATTGCACGATTTGCGGACATATTACGGATACAGACCCTTGTTACATCTGCAAAGATGAACGGCGCGACCGAACGATGATTTGCGTCGTCCAAGACCCGAAAGATGTCATCGCTATGGAGAAGATGAAGGAATATAACGGTCTATATCATGTGTTGCACGGGGCCATCTCCCCAATGGAAGGGATCGGTCCGGAAGACATTAAAATCGCCGAGCTGCTGGCAAGATTGCAGGATGAAACGATCCAAGAAGTGATTTTGGCGACCGACCCAAACATTGAAGGGGAGGCGACGGCTATGTATTTATCGCGCCTGCTAAAACCGACAGGGATCAAAGTCACCCGCATCGCCCATGGCTTGCCGGTCGGCGGCGATTTGGAATATGCGGATGAAGTGACATTATCAAAAGCGTTGGAAGGACGCCGTGAGCTGTAGAGAGAAAGAAGGTGGGGATCGGTTTGCTATGGCGGCGGAAGGGAAAACTAAAAAGACAATTTGATGAAAAACTAATCGCCGAGCTGCAAAAAGCAAGAACCGAGTGGCTCGAACAAAAACAGCTTATCGAAAAAAGCGTTGATCCATCGCTGGAGGTGCTGAGCGCGCTCCAACTGGCGGAGGCGAAATATTTTTTTCTCCTCCGCGAAGCGAAGCACCGCCGCATCACATTGAAGGAAGTGCGTTGACTTCCTTATTTTTTTGTTCTTTTTTCCCCCGTGTTTCATACGTTTGTAGTACAAGCGTGCAAAAAAAGGGGGTTCAATCATTGGAACCGAAAATCGTCATTACGGTGCTGTTAACGCTGATCGCCGTGCTCCTTATTGTCGGCGCTCGCCTTAAGGCGCTTCGCTTTGTCGGCTACGCCGCCATCCGCCTAATCGTCGGCGCACTCGCGCTGTTTGTCATCAATGCCGTTGGCGGACATTTTAACATTCATATCCCGATTAACTTAATTACTTCGCTCGTTTGTGGATTTCTTGGCCTCCCAGGGGCTGCAGCATTAATTGTGATTGACCAATATATTTTGTGAGGATCAGTTCATCTGAAATAAAGTTATGAAAAGGCACCATTCTAGCCAAAATGCCTTTTCATTTTTTTTGTTAAAAAACTATTGACTTTTATATAGATATAAAGTATATTAATAAACGTCGCTGTTAATAAACAAAAAAACAATTGACAGCGAAGTGGATGGTAAGTATAATAACAAAGGTGTGCAACACTCAATCAAAAGTTCCTTGAAAACTAAACAAAACACAAGCGTCATACGAAAAGCTGAGGTTTGCGGCACCTTTGGTGCTGAGGCCGAAGCAAAAGCCAATCAACTTTCTTTTGGAGAGTTTGATCCTGGCTCAGGACGAACGCTGGCGGCGTGCCTAATACATGCAAGTCGAGCGGACCGAATGAGAGCTTGCTCTTGTTTGGTCAGCGGCGGACGGGTGAGTAACACGTGGGCAACCTGCCCGCAAGACCGGGATAACTCCGGGAAACCGGAGCTAATACCGGATAACACCGAAGACCGCATGGTCTTTGGTTGAAAGGCGGCCTTTGGCTGTCACTTGCGGATGGGCCCGCGGCGCATTAGCTAGTTGGTGAGGTAACGGCTCACCAAGGCGACGATGCGTAGCCGGCCTGAGAGGGTGACCGGCCACACTGGGACTGAGACACGGCCCAGACTCCTACGGGAGGCAGCAGTAGGGAATCTTCCGCAATGGACGAAAGTCTGACGGAGCGACGCCGCGTGAGCGAAGAAGGCCTTCGGGTCGTAAAGCTCTGTTGTGAGGGACGAAGGAGCGCCGTTTGAACAAGGCGGCGCGGTGACGGTACCTCACGAGAAAGCCCCGGCTAACTACGTGCCAGCAGCCGCGGTAATACGTAGGGGGCGAGCGTTGTCCGGAATTATTGGGCGTAAAGCGCGCGCAGGCGGTTCCTTAAGTCTGATGTGAAAGCCCACGGCTCAACCGTGGAGGGTCATTGGAAACTGGGGGACTTGAGTGCAGGAGAGGAGAGCGGAATTCCACGTGTAGCGGTGAAATGCGTAGAGATGTGGAGGAACACCAGTGGCGAAGGCGGCTCTCTGGCCTGCAACTGACGCTGAGGCGCGAAAGTGTGGGGAGCAAACAGGATTAGATACCCTGGTAGTCCACGCCGTAAACGATGAGTGCTAAGTGTTAGAGGGGTCACACCCTTTAGTGCTGCAGCTAACGCGATAAGCACTCCGCCTGGGGAGTACGGCCGCAAGGCTGAAACTCAAAGGAATTGACGGGGGCCCGCACAAGCGGTGGAGCATGTGGTTTAATTCGAAGCAACGCGAAGAACCTTACCAGGTCTTGACATCCCCTGACAACCCAAGAGATTGGGCGTTCCCCCTTCGGGGGGACAGGGTGACAGGTGGTGCATGGTTGTCGTCAGCTCGTGTCGTGAGATGTTGGGTTAAGTCCCGCAACGAGCGCAACCCTTGCCTCTCGTTGCCAGCATTCAGTTGGGCACTCTAGAGGGACTGCCGGCTAAAAGTCGGAGGAAGGTGGGGATGACGTCAAATCATCATGCCCCTTATGACCTGGGCTACACACGTGCTACAATGGGCGGTACAAAGGGCTGCGAACCCGCGAGGGGGAGCGAATCCCAAAAAGCCGCTCTCAGTTCGGATTGCAGGCTGCAACTCGCCTGCATGAAGCCGGAATCGCTAGTAATCGCGGATCAGCATGCCGCGGTGAATACGTTCCCGGGCCTTGTACACACCGCCCGTCACACCACGAGAGCTTGCAACACCCGAAGTCGGTGAGGTAACCCTGACGGGAGCCAGCCGCCGAAGGTGGGGCAAGTGATTGGGGTGAAGTCGTAACAAGGTAGCCGTACCGGAAGGTGCGGCTGGATCACCTCCTTTCTAAGGATGCATTGACAAAACCTTTCGGTTTGATTATAATGGCGCTTGGTGTTTTGTTTAGTTTTGAGGGAATTGGTTATTCTCTGCACATACATTATGGGCCTATAGCTCAGCTGGTCAGAGCGCACGCCTGATAAGCGTGAGGTCGGTGGTTCAAGTCCACTTAGGCCCATCCTATATTGTGGGGCCTTAGCTCAGCTGGGAGAGCGCCTGCTTTGCACGCAGGAGGTCATCGGTTCGATCCCGATAGGCTCCACCATTTTAAGTGAACAGAAATCGTTCCTTGAAAACTAGATAACCGATACACAAAAGGAAGAAGCCGAGACGCTTTAGGTTAAGCTAGAAAGGGCGCACGGTGGATGCCTTGGCACTAGGAGCCGATGAAGGACGGGGCAAACGCCGAAACGCTCCGGGGAGCTGTAAGCAAGCGTTGATCCGGAGATGTCCGAATGGGGGAACCCCCTGTCCGTAATGGGACAGGATCCATGCCTGAATCCATAGGGCATGGAGGGCACACCCGGGGAACTGAAACATCTTAGTACCCGGAGGAGAAGAAAGCAAACGCGATTCCCTGAGTAGCGGCGAGCGAAACGGGAACAGCCCAAACCAAGAGGCGTGCCTCTTGGGGTTGTAGGACCGCTCATGTGGGAGTGAGAAAGGAACGGGGTAGACGAACCGGTCTGGAACGGCCGGCCAGAGAAGGTGAGAGCCCTGTAGTCGAAACTTCGTTCCCTCCCGAGCGGCTCCTGAGTACGGCGGGACACGGGAAATCCCGTCGGAAGCAGGGAGGACCATCTCCCAAGGCTAAATACTCCCTAGTGACCGATAGTGAACCAGTACCGTGAGGGAAAGGTGAAAAGCACCCCGGAAGGGGAGTGAAAGAGAACCTGAAACCGTGTGCCTACAAGTAGTCAGAGCCCGTTTATGGGTGATGGCGTGCCTTTTGTAGAATGAACCGGCGAGTGACGATGGCGTGCGAGGTTAAGCCAAGAAGGCGGAGCCGCAGCGAAAGCGAGTCTGAACAGGGCGCATGAGTACGTCGTCGTCGACCCGAAACCAGGTGATCTACCCATGTCCAGGGTGAAGGCCGGGTAACACCGGCTGGAGGCTCGAACCCACGCACGTTGAAAAGTGCGGGGATGAGGTGTGGGTAGGGGTGAAATGCCAATCGAACTTGGAGATAGCTGGTTCTCCCCGAAATAGCTTTAGGGCTAGCCTCAAGGTAAGAGTGTTGGAGGTAGAGCACTGATTGGGCTAGGGGCCCTCATCGGGTTACCGAACCCAGTCAAACTCCGAATGCCAATGACTTATCCTTGGGAGTCAGACTGCGAGTGATAAGATCCGTGGTCAAGAGGGAAACAGCCCAGATCGCCAGCTAAGGCCCCTAAGTGCACGTTCAGTGGAAAAGGATGTGGAGTTGCGAAGACAACCAGGATGTTGGCTTAGAAGCAGCCACCATTTAAAGAGTGCGTAATAGCTCACTGGTCGAGTGACTCTGCGCCGAAAATGTACCGGGGCTAAACGTGCCGCCGAAGCTGCGGGATGACCGTTGGTCATCGGTAGGGGAGCGTTCTAAGGGCAGAGAAGCCAGACCGGAAGGACTGGTGGAGCGCTTAGAAGTGAGAATGCCGGTATGAGTAGCGAAAACAGAGGTGAGAATCCTCTGCGCCGAAAGCCTAAGGGTTCCTGAGGAAGGTTCGTCCGCTCAGGGTTAGTCGGGACCTAAGCCGAGGCCGAAAGGCGTAGGTGATGGACAACAGGTTGAGATTCCTGTACCACCTCCTTCCCGTTTGAGCGATGGGGGGACGCAGGAGGATAGGGTGAGCAGGCGGCTGGAAGAGCCTGTCCAAGCAGTGAGGCTGGCCAGCAGGCAAATCCGCTGGCTAAAAGGCTGAGCTGTGATGGCGACGGATTCGATCCGGAAGTCCCTGATTCCACACTGCCAAGAAAAGCCTCTAGCGAGGGAAGAGGTGCCCGTACCGCAAACCGACACAGGTAGGCGAGGAGAGAATCCTAAGGCGCGCGGGAGAACTCTCGTTAAGGAACTCGGCAAAATGACCCCGTAACTTCGGGAGAAGGGGTGCTCTTTCGGGTGATGAGCCTGGAAGAGCCGCAGTGAAAAGGCCCAAGCGACTGTTTATCAAAAACACAGGTCTCTGCGAAGCCGAAAGGCGAAGTATAGGGGCTGACACCTGCCCGGTGCTGGAAGGTTAAGGGGAGCGCTTAGCGCAAGCGAAGGTGCGAACCGAAGCCCCAGTAAACGGCGGCCGTAACTATAACGGTCCTAAGGTAGCGAAATTCCTTGTCGGGTAAGTTCCGACCCGCACGAAAGGTGTAACGACTTGGGCACTGTCTCAACGAGAGACCCGGTGAAATTATACTACCTGTGAAGATGCAGGTTACCCGCGACAGGACGGAAAGACCCCGTGGAGCTTTACTGCAGCCTGATATGGAATTTTGGTATCGCTTGTACAGGATAGGTGGGAGCCTGAGAAGCCGGAGCGCCAGCTTCGGTGGAGGCGGCGGTGGGATACCACCCTGGCGGTATTGAAATTCTAACCCGCACCCCTTAAGCGGGGTGGGAGACAGTGTCAGGTGGGCAGTTTGACTGGGGCGGTCGCCTCCCAAAAAGGTAACGGAGGCGCCCAAAGGTTCCCTCAGAATGGTTGGAAATCATTCGGAGAGTGCAAAGGCACAAGGGAGCTTGACTGCGAGACGGACAGGTCGAGCAGGGACGAAAGTCGGGCTTAGTGATCCGGTGGTTCCGCATGGAAGGGCCATCGCTCAACGGATAAAAGCTACCCCGGGGATAACAGGCTGATCTCCCCCAAGAGTCCACATCGACGGGGAGGTTTGGCACCTCGATGTCGGCTCATCGCATCCTGGGGCTGTAGTCGGTCCCAAGGGTTGGGCTGTTCGCCCATTAAAGCGGTACGCGAGCTGGGTTCAGAACGTCGTGAGACAGTTCGGTCCCTATCCGTCGCGGGCGCAGGAAATTTGAGAGGAGCTGTCCTTAGTACGAGAGGACCGGGATGGACGCACCGCTGGTGTACCAGTTGTCCCGCCAGGGGCACCGCTGGGTAGCTATGTGCGGACGGGATAAGCGCTGAAAGCATCTAAGCGTGAAGCCCCCCTCAAGATGAGATTTCCCATCGCCAAAAGCGAGTAAGATCCCTCGAAGATGACGAGGTCGATAGGTCCGAGGTGGAAGCGTGGCGACACGTGGAGCTGACGGATACTAATCGATCGAGGGCTTAACCTAGAAAGGAAAAGCGGAGGCCGCCCGCCTATCGGCGAAACGCGCTGGAGGGCCTGCGAGGAGGCTCGAACCAAGCAAAGCTTGGTTCTGCGTGGGTGGTGCCATAGGAGCGTATGCAATGTGTCGCCGCCGCAGCAGGACCGAAGCGTCGCGAGCCGATGGCGGCCGGAGCTAGACAGAAAGTGGAAGCGCCGCGGCTTCTTCCCCAACACGGTTATCTAGTTTTGAGGGAATGATCCCCACAACGTTATATGGCCTAGTGGTGATAGCGGAGAGGAAACACCCGTTCCCATCCCGAACACGGAAGTTAAGCTCTCCAGCGCCGATGGTAGTTGGGGCCAGCGCCCCTGCAAGAGTAGGTCGCTGCTAGGCAATGAGAAAGCAGCCAATTGTGCATCAGGCACAATTGGCTGCTTTCGTTTTTTATTCGGAACACCCAAAACCTCCAATCTGCTGCTTGGCAAGTGCTTTAAGACAAATAATCCCCTGCGCGCGCGGTGGAGCGTTCAATCTTTCCGTCTACTAGTATAGAATGTTATCAATGTGGGAAACATAGAGGATGGGAGGTGGAGAGCGTGAGGACATCGGCGATTGGCCAAAACAAACGTGGAAACGTGTGCATTGTTTGTGAACAAGAAAAAGAGGAAGGTATTTTTCTTTTTGGCCATTTTCTTTGTTTGGATTGCCACCGAGCAATTGTGCAAACGAATACGGACGATCCGAATTACGCATTTTATGTGCGGCAGCTGCGGAAAATGATAACCTCTAAAATTTATTCGTAAAGGCCTATATCGGGCCTGTTTTTATTTGTTTTGCCTTGTGCAAAAACAGCCTGGGTGCTGTGTGCGCGTTTCTTTTCGAGACGGTTCGTGTTAATATTATTTTGTTGTTCAGATGGGTAGGTAGGAGAGCAGCAAGGAAAGAGGGTTGCCATGAATCAAACAAAAACTCCTTTATATGACGCGTTAATGCGCCATTGGGCGCGCCGTCCGGTTTCGTTCCACGTGCCAGGTCATAAATATGGCGCCGTGTTTTCGAAACGGGCGGGGGATGTGTTTTCTTCGGTATTGACGTTGGATGCGACGGAGATTTCCGGGCTTGATGACTTGCACCATCCGGAAGCGGCCATTGCTGAGGCGCAGGCATTGGCGGCCGAACTGTATGGCGCCGAGGAAACGTTTTTCCTTGTGAACGGATCGACGGCAGGAAATTTGGCGATGATCGCCACCGTATGTGATGAAAAGAAGCGGAAAGTCATTGTGCAACGCAACTGCCATAAATCAGTGATGCATGCACTGCAGCTCATGGGGGCAACCCCTGTTCTTCTTTCTCCTGTGTTTGACAGCGATATGCACGTTGCTTCGCACGTTTGCGTGGAAGCTATCAAAGAGGCGCTTGCCCTTCATCGCGACGCCGCTGCCGTTGTATTGACGAACCCGAATTATTATGGGATGTCGATTGATTTAACAGAAATCGTCTGTCTAGCTCATGACTATGGGATTCCCGTGCTTGTCGATGAGGCGCACGGCGCCCATTTCGTCATCGGCCCTCCGTTTCCGAAGCCGGCGCTTGCTTGCGGTGCCGATGTGGTTGTGCAGTCGGCGCATAAAACATTGCCGGCGATGACGATGGGGGCGTTTTTGCATGTGAACAGCGGGCGCATCGATGTAGAGCGGTTGAAATATTTTTTGCAACTGTTTCAATCGAGCAGCCCGTCTTACCCGATTATGGCGTCGCTTGATTTGGCGCGAAGCTATGTCGCCGAGCTTGCGGAAGATGATGTGGCGGCGATGGCAGCAGAAATTGAAGAATTCAAGGCGGCATTGGCCCATATAGATGGGGTGGCGGTCGTTTCTTCCCGACAGTCCGATGTGCAGACGGACCTGCTGAAAGTGACGGTACAAACACGCAGTTCGCTGACGGGGTATGAACTGCAGCAACGGCTCGAGCGCGAAGGGGTGTTTACAGAACTGGCCGATCCGTTGAACGTTCTGCTCGTTTGTCCGCTCGCTGCGACCGGCAGGCTTATGGAGGCAGTGGGAAAAATGAAGCGGGCGTGGCGCGGGTTGCCGGCCGGCGAGACGCCGTTGCTTGGCTCCTTTCCATTTTTACGCCCGCCGCTCTCGGTGTTAGTCCCGTATGATGAGTTGCGCGATGCACGGAAAAAAGCGGTCGCTTTAGAGGAGGCGGAAGGGTATGTGGCGGCGGAAACGGTCATTCCATACCCTCCTGGGGTGCCGCTTATGTGGATCGGCGAACGAATCGACCGCGTTCATATTGAACAAATTCGCCAGCTTCTCCGCCATCGGGCGCATGTGCAAGGCGGAAGCCGGCTCGGAGATGGATTGCTTGTCGTATATGAACTTCGATGACGGAAAGGGTGCTGCGGGTGATGAACGGGTATTTTTTTTCGTTTGAGGGGCCGGAAGGGGCCGGAAAAACGACGATGATCGGCAAGCTCGAGTCGTTTTTGCGCGGGCGAGGTTTTGACGTAATGGTAACGAGGGAGCCCGGCGGAGTGCGCATCGCTGAGGCGATTCGTGCGCTCATTTTAAATCGCGAGTATACAGAAATGGACGGGCGGACGGAAGCGCTTTTGTATGCGGCGGCGAGGCGGCAGCATTTGCTTGAGAAAATTGTTCCGGCGCTCGAGGCTGGCCGCGTTGTGCTGTGCGACCGATTTGTCGACAGCTCGCTCGCCTACCAAGGATTTGCCCGCGGGCTTGGTGTCGAAGAAGTATGGAAAATTAACGAGTTTGCCATTGATGGATATATGCCGTCTTTGACGGTTTATTTTGATATTGATCCGCACATCGGGCTCGAACGGATTCGGCAAAACCGGGAGCGGGAAGTGAACCGGCTCGATCTTGAAGCGTTGTCTTTTCATGATAAGGTAAGGGAAGGATATCGAGAGTTGGCGAAGCGGTTTGCCGATCGGATCGTCGTCATCGATGCAAGCCGACCGCTCGATGATGTGTTTTCCGAGACGGCGACGGCGGTGCTCTCCCGCCTTGAAGGAAGATCAAAGCGTGATTTCCATGAATCCGGCCGTGATGATTCGCACTGGACATGATAGAATAGAAGGTAAGAAACGAGAAAGAGTGATGGCGATGCGATGGGAACAGCTAGCAAAACGCCAGCCAGTCGTGGCGAAAATGCTGCAAAGCGGCCTTGAAAAAGGGCGAATTTCCCATGCGTACTTGTTTGAAGGGCAACGGGGAACGGGAAAAAAAGCGGCCGGTTTGTTGTTGGCAAAAAGCTTGTTTTGTCTATCCCCGTCAGGAATTGCGCCTTGTTTGGAATGCCGCAACTGCCGGCGCATCGATTCCGGGAATCATCCGGACGTTCGGGTAGTCAGCCCGGATGGCGGATCGATTAAGAAAGAACAAATCGAATGGCTGCAACAGGAGTTCATGAAAACGGCTGTTGAATCTGACAAAAAGATGTATATTGTCGAACATGCTGATCAAATGACGACAAGCGCTGCCAACAGCTTGCTGAAATTTTTGGAGGAGCCGCATCCAGGAACGGTGGCAGTGTTGTTAACCGAACAATACCATCGCCTGTTAGGAACGGTCATTTCCCGCTGTCAAGTGCTTTCCTTCCGGCCGCTGCCGCCGGAAGAACTTGCCGATCAGCTCGTTGAAGAACGCGTGCCGCTGACGTTGGCGTTGCTCGCCGCCCACTTGACGAACAGCTACGATGAAGCGTTGGCGCTCAGCCAAGAGCGTTGGTTTGCCGAGGCGCGAACGTTAGTGCTACAATTATACGAGATGCTTGGCAAGCCGGAGTTGCAGCTGCTGTTTTTTATCCACGACCGTTTGTTTCCTCATTTTTCAGAAAAACACCAGCTCGATCTCGGGCTCGACTTGCTTTTGTATATATATCGCGATTTGTTGCACATTCAAGCCGGAAGGACGGATAGCGCATTATACCGGGATGAGCTTGACCGCCTGCAGCGCTGGGCGCTTTCTTGCCCACAACGGCGGATCCTAGACAGCATGGAAGCGATTTTGCAAGCGAAAGCGCGTTTAACTACGACGAATATGAGCACGGCGCTGCTTGTAGAGCAGCTGGCTCTTCAACTAAAGAGGTAAAGGAGGGAGAACCGTTGTATACTGTCGTCGGCGTCCGTTTTAAAAAGGCGGGAAAAATTTATTATTTTGATCCAGGCGATTTTGTCATTCCCGCCGGTGAGTTTGTCATTGTCGAGACGGCGCGCGGCATTGAATACGGAAAAGTCGTCATCGCCAATAAACAAGTCGATGAAAACGATATCGTGCTGCCGCTCAAAAAAGTGATTCGCGTGGCGAATGAAAAAGATAAATGGATCGTTGAAGAAAATAAAAAAGCGGCGCGTGAGGCGTATGACATTTGCCTGCGCAAGGTCGAAGAGCATGGGCTCGAGATGAAGCTCGTGGATGTAGAATATACGTTTGACCGCAATAAAGTCATCTTTTACTTCACCGCCGACGGGCGTGTCGATTTCCGTGAGCTCGTCAAAGACTTGGCATCGATTTTCCGCACCCGCATCGAGCTGCGGCAAATCGGGGTGCGCGATGAGGCGAAAATGCTCGGCGGCATCGGCCCGTGCGGCCGGATGCTTTGCTGCTCGACATTTCTTGGCGATTTTGAACCGGTATCGATCAAAATGGCGAAGGATCAGAACTTGTCGCTTAACCCGACGAAAATTTCCGGATTGTGTGGACGGTTGATGTGCTGCTTGAAATATGAGAGTGAGGAGTATGAGACGGCAAAAGAGCAGCTTCCGGATTTAGGAGAGTATGTCGAGACACCGTATGGCTTTGGCAAAGTGGTCGGTTTGAACATTTTAGAGCGGGTGCTGCAAATCGAATTGCCGGAGCACGGCCGGGTCGTCGAATATACGCTTGATGAGTTGATGAAGAACGGAACGTTATCGATTCGTGTCGCAGATTAATTTGGGGTGGGGCCATGTGGAAAAGGTAGATAAAAAAGAAGTGTTTCAATCGGTGGCAAACATGGAAGAGCATCTGAGCCATTTTTACCGTGAGCTTGTGCAGCTGAAACAGCGCGTAGCCGAGCTGTTGGAGGAAAACCATCAGCTGCAAATCGAAAACGCCCATCTGCGCCGGCGGCTTGAGCAGCTGCTTGAGGCATGGGAAGAAGAAAAACGAAAAGAGACGAAGCATGGCAAAAAGCTGATCGACATTGGCGAAGGGTATGACAATTTAGCCCGCCTTTACCAAGAAGGATTCCATATTTGCCACGTCCACTACGGAAGCGTACGCACAGAGGGCGATTGCTTGTTTTGTTTATCGTTTTTAAACAAAAAATAAAGGTAGTGCAACCCTTTCCGCTCCGGAAAGGTTATTTTTTTCAATGGAGGATCGTGTGTGATGGTGGAATTGTACGGGGATGAACGGCTTGATTATTTGTTCAATGAGGAGCTTCGCATCATTCAGAGCCCGTCCGTATTTTCTTTTTCCCTTGATGCGGTGCTGCTCGCCCATTTTGCCTATTTGCCTATTCAAAAAGGGCACATCGTCGATTTATGCACGGGCAACGGGGTGATCCCACTGTTGCTGAGCCAGCGGACAAAAGGGGCGATTATCGGCATTGAAATTCAGGAGCGGCTTTGCGACATGGCGAGGCGAAGCGTGCAGTACAACGGGCTTGAAGAACAAATCGAGATTATACACGGCGACATTAAAGACGCGCCGCAACGAATTGGCTACAGCCGGTACGATGTCGTTACGTGCAACCCCCCGTATTTTCCAGCTGCCGGCAAAGATGAGCTGAGCAAAAACAAACACTTGGCCATCGCCCGCCACGAAATTTATTGTACATTGGAAGATGTCGTTCGCGTCAGCAGCCAATTGTTGAAGCAAGGCGGAAAAGCGGCGTTCGTCCATCGGCCTGGGCGGCTGCCTGACATCGTAATGCTTATGCGCCAATACCGGCTTGAGCCGAAGCGACTCCGGTTTGTCTATCCAAAAGCGGGAAAAGAGGCGAACATGATTTTAATTGAAGGAATGAAAGATGCCAGCCCAGATTTAAAAGTGTTGCCCCCGCTTGTCGTTTATGGCGAGGACAACGAATATACGGAGGAAACGAAGCGCATCTTATATGGGATTATTTCACCGTAAAAGGGGCGGAACGCGAATGCTTTGGCAACAAAAAAGCTTTGCTGAGCAAATGGAACAAGGAACGCTGTACATCGTGCCGACACCGATCGGCAATTTGGAAGATATGACGTTTCGTGCGGTGCGAACGCTGCGGGAGGCGGATGTGATCGCCGCCGAAGATACAAGGCAGACGAAAAAGCTGTTGTCTCATTTCGACATTCATACACCGCTTGTGAGCTATCATGAGCATAATAGGTACGCCAGCGGCCGGCAGCTTGTCGAATGGCTGAAAGAAGGGAAAACTGTAGCGTTAGTGAGCGATGCCGGCATGCCGGGCATTTCCGACCCCGGATATGAACTGATTGTCGCGGCGTTGGCGGAACGATGCCGCGTTGTTCCCCTTCCCGGAGCGAACGCGGCGTTAACGGCGCTTGTCGCCTCCGGGCTGCCGACCGGCCGCTTTTTGTTCATCGGTTTTTTAGAGCGGGCGAAAAAAGAGAGGCGGGAGCAGTTGCTGTCGTTAAAAACGGCGGCGGAGACGTTGATTTTTTATGAAGCCCCTCACCGTCTGAAAGAAACGCTTGCGGCCATGTATGACGTATTTGGTGAGCGGCGCGTCGCTCTTTGCCGCGAGTTGACGAAACGGTTCGAGGAGTTCATCCGCGGCGATTTGAGCGAGGTGATCGCTTGGGCGGAGACAGCTGACATCCGCGGTGAGTTTTGTGTCGTTGTTGAGGGGGCGCGGAGCGGAGGTGAACCCGAACAGGAAGAAGAAGCGTGGTGGCAGCCGCTTTCGCTTGTCGAACATGTCGATTATTATGTTCGCGAGCATGGTCTTTCCGTCAAGGAAGCGGTGAAACAGGCGGCTGGCGATCGAAACATGTCGAAACGCGACGTCTATCAACAGTACCATCAGCGGCAAGAAAAAAAAGAGTTTCTCTGAGAAGCCAGAGAAACTCTTTTTTTATTCGTTGTCCGTTGCCTCTTGCAAGTGTTGGCGGATCTCCTGAAGCAAAATTTCCGCTCCTTCGCGGCTTAAAATGATTTTGCCGCCGGCTAATTTAAAGTTGTCGTCTGACACTTCGCCGGTGACGACGCACGTCATGTTCGGTTTATATTTTTTCAAAATGATGCGATCGTCGTCGACGTAAATTTCTAATGCATCTTTTTCGTTAATATCTAACGTGCGGCGCAACTCAATCGGGATGACGACGCGGCCCAACTCATCGACTTTACGTACGATCCCTGTTGATTTCATCGTCTTTTCTCCTCTCCGAAATGATTTTTTGCGTTTATTCGTCAATATTCGACAAATTTCCTACACCCTAATCATATCAGTGTTTCCATTATGCGTCAATCCTTTAATATGTAAAATTTTAAAAAAATGTATATTGTTATTTCAAAAAAAAGCTTGTCGATGAACAAAGGGAAAAATGAATCTTTTTGGCTGTTTAAACCCTATCCTTCTATAATAAATTCGTGGCTCATTTCGAAAATAAGGACGTATTTTTGTCCGTTCGGGTATATTTTTTCCACCGAGGAGAAATAGATGTTTTTGTAGAATGAAAAAATTATGTAAAATAGAAGTAACGCCGCTCCCGTCGCCAGACGGGGGTTTTTGTGCTCAACAGTATGAGGGAGGGCCTGACTGATGGAGAAAAAGACGTTTTATTTGACGACGCCGATTTATTATCCGAGCGACAAATTGCATATCGGCCATGCCTATACAACCGTGGCGGGGGATGCGCTGGCGCGCTATAAACGGCTGCGCGGCTACGATGTCATGTATTTGACGGGAACCGATGAGCACGGGCAAAAAATTCAACGCAAGGCAGAGGAAAAAGGGGTGACGCCGCAGCAATATGTCGATGAGATCGTCGCTGGCATTCAGGAGTTGTGGAAAAAGCTTGACATTTCCTATGACGATTTCATTCGCACAACGCAGGAGCGGCATAAAAAAGTGGTGGAAGCCATTTTTGCCCGTCTTGTCGAACAAGGTGATATTTATTTAGGGGAATATGAAGGCTGGTACTGTACGCCGTGCGAATCGTTTTACACCGAGCGGCAGCTTGTCGACGGCAACTGCCCGGACTGCGGCCGTCCGGTTGAAAAAGTGAAAGAGCAGTCGTACTTTTTCCGGATGAGCAAATACGTCGACCGCTTGCTTCAATATTACGAGGAAAATCCAGATTTCATCCAACCGGAATCGCGGAAAAATGAAATGATCAACAATTTTATTAAGCCAGGGCTTGAAGATTTGGCCGTGTCGCGGACGACGTTTGACTGGGGCATTAAAGTGCCGGGCGATCCGAAACATGTTATTTACGTATGGATCGATGCGCTTGCCAACTATATTACGGCGCTCGGCTACGGCACGGACAATGATGAGAAGTTCCGCAAATATTGGCCGGCCGATGTCCATTTAGTCGGCAAAGAGATCGTCCGCTTCCATACGATTTATTGGCCGATTATGCTTATGGCGCTCGGTTTGCCGCTGCCGAAAAAAGTGTTCGGCCATGGCTGGCTGCTCATGAAAGATGGGAAAATGTCGAAATCGAAAGGCAATGTCGTTGACCCGGTGACGCTCATTGACCGGTACGGGCTCGATGCGCTCCGCTATTATTTGCTGAGGGAAGTGCCGTTCGGTTCCGACGGTGTATTCACACCGGAAGGATTCGTTGAGCGCATCAACTACGATTTGGCCAATGACCTAGGCAATTTATTGCATCGCACTGTAGCGATGATCGAAAAATACTTTGCCGGAACCATTCCACCGTATCGCGGGCCGAAGACGCCGTTTGACGAAGAGCTGACGCAAACGGCGCGCGCAGCGGTCCGCCAGTATGAGGAAGCGATGGAACGGATGGAGTTTTCCGTTGCTCTTGCCTCGGTTTGGCAGCTCATCGGCCGGACGAACAAATACATTGATGAGACGCAACCATGGGCATTGGCCAAAGATGAGAGCAAACGGGAAGAGCTTGCCTCCGTCATGACTCATCTCGCTGAGTCGCTCCGCCATACGGCAGTGTTGTTGCAGCCGTTTTTGACGCGTACGCCGGAGCGCATGTTTGCCCAGCTCGGCATCCATGACCATTCATTGAAAGAGTGGAACAGCTTGTATGATTTCGGCCTCATTCCGGAAGGAACAAACGTGCAAAAAGGGGAACCGCTGTTCCCGCGCCTTGATATTGAAGCGGAAGTCGAGTACATTAAGGCGCATATGCAGGGCGGCAAGCCGGTGGCGGAACCGGCCAAAGCGGAGAATCGAGCGGCTGAGACCGCCGAAATTTCCATTGATGAGTTTGCCAAAGTCGACTTGCGCGTTGCCGAAGTCGTGCGTGCCGAACGGATGAAAAACGCCGACAAGCTGCTGAAGCTCGAGCTTGATCTTGGCGGCGAGAAACGGCAAGTGATCTCCGGCATCGCTGAATTTTACAAACCGGAGGAACTCATCGGCAAAAAGGTCATTTGCGTCGCCAATTTAAAACCGGCCAAACTGCGCGGCGAGTGGTCGGAAGGAATGATTTTGGCCGGCGGCAACGGCGGGGAGTTTTCGCTGGCGACTGTCGATCAACATGTGCCGAATGGGACAAAAATAAAATAGTAAATCACCGTTTGATCGACGAGGGGGTGTCGGCCTTGACACCTCCTTGTTGCCATTTTGTAATGGAAATGTTAACGATCTGTGACATACGTAACCAATTTCTATGCTACACTTATCATCAAGGTGGAAAAGAGGGTAGTTGTATGCTTTTCGATACGCATGCGCATTTGAATGCAGTCCAATATGATGAAGACGTAGAGCAAGTCATTGAACGCGCCCGCGCTGAAGGGGTTTCGCACATCGTTGTTGTCGGGTTTGACCGCCCGACGATTGACCGAGCGATGGAGCTGGCCGAGCGGCACCCGTTTATTTACGCGGCGGTTGGCTGGCATCCGGTCGATGCGGTTGATATGACTGATGACGACTTACAGATGATTGAACAGCTCGCCGTTCATCCGAAAGTGGTGGCGCTCGGCGAGATGGGGCTTGATTATTATTGGGATAAATCACCAAAGGACGTCCAACAAGACGTATTTCGCCGGCAAATCGCGCTGGCAAAAAAGGTGAAGTTGCCGATCATCATTCATAACCGCGAGGCAACGGCGGATATTTTAAAAATTTTACAGGAAGAAAACGCCGCCGAAGTCGGCGGCATTATGCATTGTTTCAGCGGCAGCGTTGAAGTAGCGAGGCAGTGCATCGAAATGAACTTTCTTATTTCCCTTGGCGGACCGGTCACGTTTAAAAATGCGAAAAAGCCGAAGGAAGTGGCAAAGGAAATCCCGCTCAGCCATTTATTGATTGAGACCGATTGTCCGTATTTAACGCCTCACCCTTTCCGCGGAAAACGAAACGAGCCGAGTTATGTAAAATATGTTGCTGAAGCGATCGCGGAGATCAAAAACGTTTCTTTTGCCGAAGTGGCGGAAACAACGACGGAAAATGCCAAAAAATTGTTCGCCATCGACCGCTAAAATTAGGCGTCGAATAACCGGGAGGCTTGTCGAAAGAGGGGAGAAGATGAAAAAGTTCTACAAATTCAGCCGAGATGAGCCAACCGTATGTCGACAAGTCTTCCTTCCCTTTTCGCTGAATTTTCTGCATAATAGAGTATGCTCGTGCGTACATGTTAGAGGGAGAGGGGAATTTCGGAGGAGAAGGAGGCGTTTCATTTCATGTTGCCAAACAGGAGGAAATGGTTGGACTTATGGAGGAAAAACGTGACCGCTACGGCGAGCGGGTTTCTCGCCATCTCCGCGACAACCGGGGTCGCTGGATACGAGATGGCGAAAGATGATGTCACGTTAACCGTCAACGGGGAAGAACAAGAAATTCGCACACATGCAGAAAATGTAAAGGAGTTGCTTGAGGAGCAAGGCATTCAGCCGCGCAAAGAAGATTACGTTTATCCGTCCTTAAGCACACCGATTACGGACGATCTCCATATCATTTGGGAAGCAAGCAAAGAAGTGACATTGACGATAAACGGGAAAACGAAAAAAGTGTGGACGACAGCCGATACAGTTAAGGAGTTGCTTCGGTTGCAACACGTGGCGGTCGGACCGCATGACAAAGTGACGCCAACGCTTTCGGCGAAAATCAAAAAAGGCATGGACATCGGCGTCGAAAAGGCGTTCCCCGTCCGCATCGATGTTGGCGGCAAACAGCAGCAGGCGTGGACAACTTCGACTACGGTCGCTGACTTTTTAAAACAGCAAGGGATTCAGCTAGGTAAACTGGATCGAATTGAGCCTTCCTTGCAAGAAAAGGTCAAAGAGCAAATGACCATTCACATCACTCGGGTAAAAAAAGTCACCGATGTAGTGGAAGAGCCTGTTGACTTTGCTGTGGTGACGAAACGGGACGGCTCGCTGCCGAAAGGAGAACGGCGCGTGATTGAGCCCGGAGAAAAAGGGAAAATTGAAAAAACGTATGAAGTGACGTTTGAAAACGGCAAAGAAGTGGCGCGCAAACTGATTGCGACAAAAACGGTGAAAGAAAGCAAAGCGCGCATTGTCGCCATCGGCACAAAAACGGTGCACCCAACTAAGACGTCCGACCGGCCATCCTCGCGCGGCTCCGATCACGCCGCGAAGGAATTTTACGTCACCGCCACCGCCTATACGGCCTATTGCGCAGGCTGTTCAGGCGTAACGAGCACAGGCATTAACTTGCGCCAAAATCCTTCCGCCAAAGTGATCGCCGTCGACCCGTCCATCATCCCCCTCGGGTCGAAGGTATACGTGGAAGGATACGGATATGCCATCGCCGCTGACACCGGCTCAAGCATCCGCGGATACAAAATTGATGTATTTTTCCCGGAACGGTCGGATGCGTTTCGTTGGGGCAGAAAGCGCGTAAAGATACGGGTGCTTCCATAGAAATGCGATCGAAGGACAGAGCGGAGGGTTTTTTCCCTCTGCTTTTTTTCGTTATAATGGCATTGTGCCGGGACAATGCGCACTTTCCCACTTCTGTCTAATTAGACGAATGATGCGGAGAAAAGTTTCAACGAAATTGAAAAAATAAAAGGGAAATGGAGCAATAGCGGTGAAGGTTCATCCTACCATTTAGTTTACCGGAAAGGAGGCATTGCAGAAATAGGAAAAATCTCTTATTTCGCTGTTTCTGCAATGATGTGATGAAAATTAAAGAAGTGATTGTCGTGGAAGGAAAAGATGACACGGCGGCGATCCGGCGCGCCGTTGATGCCGATACAATCGAAACAAATGGGGCCGCGGTGGGGACGGATGTCATTGAACGGATTAAGCTGGCAAAGGAGCGGCGCGGCGTGATTATTTTTACCGACCCAGACTTTCCTGGTGAGAAAATCCGCCGGACGATTGCTGAACAGGTGCCAGGATGCAAACATGCGTTTTTGCCGCGCGAGGCGGCAAAAGCGAAAAACGGCAAAGGCGTTGGGGTCGAGCATGCCTCTCCCGATGATATTCGCCAGGCGCTTGCCAACGTGTATGAAGAGGCGGCGGATTGGAAAGAAGAAATTACGTTTGCCGAGTTGATCGAAGCCGGATTAGTCGGCGGGGAGATGGCTCGTCGTCGGCGGCTGCGCCTCGGGGAGGAGCTGAAAATCGGCTATGCCAACGGCCGTCAGTTTCATAAGAGGCTAAAAGTGTTCCGCATTTCCCGAGCCGCCTTTTATGCCGCGTTGGCACAAGTGATGCAGGAGGAGAAGGGCGATGCATAAAGATATTGCCACACCGGGACGCACGAAGGAAATTTTGGAACGGTACGGCTTTTCGTTTAAAAAGAGTCTCGGACAAAATTTTTTGGTCGATACGAATATTTTGCGAAAAATTGTCGATGCTGCCGGCGTTTCCGGCAACACTGGGGCGATTGAAATCGGGCCCGGCATCGGGGCGCTTACCGAACAGCTGGCGAGGCGGGCCAAAAAAGTGGTCGCCTTTGAAATCGACAGCCGGCTGCTGCCGATTTTGGCTGATACGTTATCGGCTTATGACAATGTGCGCATTATCCATCAAGATGTGTTAAAAGCCGATTTGCATGCGGTGATTGCTGAAGAACTTGCCGAAGTGGACGATCGGATGGTCGTGGCGAACTTGCCGTATTATGTGACGACGCCGATCATTATGAAGCTGCTTACCGAGCGGCTGCCGATTCGCGGCATGGTCGTTATGATGCAAAAAGAAGTCGCTGACCGTCTGGCGGCCAAGCCAGGAACGAAAGATTACGGATCGCTGACGATTGCTGTGCAATATTATACGGAGGCGGAAGTCGTCATGACGGTGCCGCGCACCGTATTTATGCCACAACCGAACGTCGATTCTGCCGTCATCCGCTTGACGAAGCGGCCTCATTCGCCTGTCGCTGTTGAGGATGAGGACGTGTTTTTCCAAGTGGTGCGGGCAAGTTTTGCCCAGCGCCGCAAAACGATGTTGAATAACTTGTTGAACAATTTGCCGAATGGGAAGGAGAAAAAAGAACACATTGAACAGGCGCTTGCTGCTGCGGGCATTGACCCGCGCCGCCGCGGGGAGACGCTCACTATGGCTGAATTCGCCTCGTTAAGCAACGCGCTAGTTCCGCTTTTTCACGTTTAGGATGCAGTGAAAGGAAACAGGCGTCTATCACCTATTGTCCGCGCATGCATATCGTATGGGTGACAACGATTATACAATGGAGTGAACGGTGATGGACGTCAAAATCGGTGATATTGTCGCCCGCAAATCTTACCAATGCGACTTATTGTTCCGCGTCATTGACATTAAAGAAAGAGACGGCGAGTGGGAGGCGATTTTATACGGCGAAGATGTGCGGCTTGTCGCAGACGCTCCGTGCAGCGATTTAGTCGTCATCGATGAGCAGGAGCGGCAAGAACGGAAAAAGCGGGAAATCGAGCTGATCGAACAATCGTACCGGCTGTTCCGCCAAGATTACCAGACGATTAAACAAAAAGTGGAATATCGAGCGACCGGCGGATATCGGGTGGAAAAGGATTTTTTTCAAATTCCGGGACGCGTCCTCCACTTGGACGGCGACCCGTTATATTTGCGCAAATGCTTGGATTTATATGAACGGATTGGGGTGCCGGTGCACGGCATTTACTGTGAGGAAAGCGAGATGCCGGAAAAAGTCGGCCATTTGATCGAGCAGTTTCGCCCAGATATTTTGGTTATCACCGGCCACGATTCGTATTCCAAATCGAAAGGAAAAGTGCACGATTTAAAAGCGTACCGCCACTCGCGCCACTTCGTCCAAACGGTGAAAGAAGCGCGCAAAAAAGTGCCGCATCTAGACCAGCTCATCGTTTTCGCCGGCGCTTGCCAATCGCATTTCGAGTCGCTGATCCGCGCTGGAGCCAATTTCGCTAGTTCACCGGCGCGGGTTAACATCCATGCCCTTGATCCGGTCTATATCGTGTCGCGCCTCAGCTTTACTCCGTTCACGGAAACGGTCGATGTGTGGGATGTGCTTCGCAACACGTTGACCGGGGAAAAGGGGTTAGGCGGGGTGGAAACGAAAGGAGTGCTCCGCACCGGAATGCCGTTTCGCCTCATTGACGAGGAACGAGGGGAAAGCCGCCGCAGTTGACGGGCGGTTTTTTTATGCTTTCCGCCGCATTTTTTTACAAAAAAGTGCCATTAAGTACATAAAAAGAAGGATATTGTAGAAAAATATTCATTGACAGAAACAAAAACACGCTGATATAATCATTATTTTTTGACTTTGAATGCCGTTTTTGTTATAATTGCAAACAGTGAGGTGGATGACGAATGCCAAAAACTTTATCCGATATTAAAAAAACGCTGGACTCTAATATCGGGAGACGTTTAACGCTGCGGGCCAACGGCGGACGCAGAAAAATGATTGAGCGTTGCGGCATTTTGGCGGAGACTTACCCATCGGTATTTGTCATTGAACTGGATCAAAAGGAAAACTCGTTTGAACGCGTATCGTTCAGTTACGCCGACGTATTGACGGAAACCGTGAAGCTGACGTTTTGGGACGATGAGCAAGCAGGGGGGCAGTAGACATCAGTTGTTTGCTGCTTTTTGTTTTGCCGTAAAGAAAAGCGGGGGGTTTTTTGCTGGCCAGTGAGATGCACCAAAAGGCTTATGAGGAGGCGCGGACTAAGCATCCCTTAGTTTTGCGCGGGAGTGTCAGCCGTGGGATGTCATCGCGGCAAGATTGGAGCGTTACAAGCCAATAACGGTGAAGCGAGACAATAATAGGCAGACATAAAGCCGCCTCCGTTATTTCATACTAAAACTGCCGCAGCCGCCTTTCATTTTTACGAGGGAAAGCTGGTCGGTTGATCGCGCCGGCGGGTTGCACAACGTTTCGTCCCATGACGCCAATGAACATCGAAAGGGGTTGCTGACATTGGGTCGACGCCGCGGAGTTATGTCGCAACGCTTGAAGGAAGAGCTGGCAAAAGAGCTAGGCTTTTACGATGTCGTGCAGCGTGAAGGATGGGGAGCCATCCGCGCGAAAGACGCAGGAAACATGGTAAGATTGGCGATTGAACGGGCAGAACGGCAGCTGGCCGGGAAAACGGAATAGCGCCGGCGGCGATGGCGCGTTGCGGCGAGGGTGTCCCAAGCAGGGGACGCCCTTTTTACATATATCGTTTGGCGGCGGCATCGAGACATGGTAATATGGTAAAATGGGTTGACAGAAGAAAGTCGGATATGGAAAAATCATCAAAACAGAAAAACGAGTAATATGCCGAATCATTTACCCGTCGGCAGGTTAAAACAGTTTGTTTATGAATGTGCGTGGAAGTGGGTGAAGACTCGTGAGGTTGTCGGTAAAAGCGCCAGCAAAAATTAACTTGTCACTCGATGTTCTTTATAAGCGTCCTGACGGCTACCATGAAGTGAAAATGGTGATGACGACGATCGATTTGGCTGACCGCATTGAGCTTATTCCGTTGCCCGGGGAGGATGCGATCCGCATTGTGTCGCAAAACCGTTTCGTGCCAGACGATTGCCGCAATTTGGCGTACCAGGCGGCGAAACTTCTTAAAGAGACGTTTTCGATTCGTGAAGGGGTGGCGATTTCGATTACAAAGCATATCCCAGTGGCTGCTGGCCTAGCGGGGGGAAGCAGCGATGCGGCAGCGACGCTGCGCGGACTCAATAAACTTTGGCGGCTCGGATTGAGCGTCCATGAACTCGCTACGCTCGGGGCGCAAATCGGCTCGGACGTTGCCTTTTGTGTGTATGGCGGAACAGCCGTGGCGACCGGACGCGGGGAGATCATCACCCCGATCTCGTCGCCGCCGCCGTGTTGGGTCGTGTTGGCCAAGCCCCCGATCGGCGTATCGACGGCGGAAGTGTACCGCAACTTGCAGCTTGAGCACGTCAGCCATCCGGATGTCGATGCGATGGTGGAGGCGATTGAGAGGCAAGATTATGCGGCCATTTGCCGGTCGGTCGGCAATGTGCTTGAAGAAGTGACGCTAAAAAAATATCCGGAAGTGGCACATATTAAAGAACAAATGAGGCGGTTTGGCGCTGACGCGGTATTGATGAGCGGCAGCGGACCGACAGTGTTTGGGCTGATCGAGCACGATTCAAGAATGCAGCGCGTATACAACGGACTGCGCGGCTTTTGCGGCCAAGTGTTTGCCGTAAGACTGTTAGGGGAGCGGCACTCCCTTGATTAAACACGTACATTTTTGATAAAATAAATTTACAATATTCGGTTTCAGGAGGTCGGCTATGAAGCTAAGGCGAAGCGGCCGTTTGGTTGATATGACGCACTATCTTCTTGAACGGCCACACCAGCTTATTCCGCTTACTTTTTTTGCGGAGCGGTATGAATCGGCCAAATCGTCGATCAGCGAAGATTTAACGATTATTAAGCAGACGTTTGAGCAACAAGGGATCGGAACGGTTCGGACGCTGCCCGGTGCAGCCGGGGGCGTGCAATACATTCCGAAAATGGCCGCCGAGGAGGCGGAGGAAGTGATCGCCTATTTGTGTGAGCAGTTGTCGCGCCCAGATCGGCTTCTTCCCGGCGGATATTTATATATGACGGACATTCTTGGCGACCCTCGTATTATGAATAAAATCGGCCGCCTTTATGCGTCCATTTTCGCCGACCGTCCGGTGGATGTGGTGATGACGATTGCTACCAACGGGATTTCGCTCGCGTATGCCATCGCCAACTTTTTGTACGTGCCGGTTGTGATCGTCCGCCACGACAATAAAGTGACGGAAGGGCCGATGGTGAGCATCAATTACGTGTCCGGTTCGTCCAAGCGCATCCAAACGATGGTTCTGTCCAAACGCAGTTTGGCTGAAGGAGCGAACGTGCTGATCGTCGACGATTTCATGAAAGCAGGCGGAACCGTCAACGGCATGGTCAGCTTGCTGCAGGAGTTTAACGGCAATGTCTCCGGCATCGGTGTGCTCGTCGAGTCTGAGGAGGCAAAAGAGCGGTTAGTTGACGAGTACATTTCGCTCGTCAAGCTGTCGGCTGTTGACGTGAAAGAAAAGCGAATCGCGGTCAAGGAAGGCAATTATAAAACATTTTTTTAGGCAGCTTGCTGCTTGCCATAAATAAAAGAAAATGAAAGAAAGGGGATTTTACGAATGAGAAAAGTGGAAACGAAAAACGCGCCACAGGCGATTGGTCCGTATTCACAAGGGATCATCGTCAACAACATGTTTTACAGCTCAGGGCAAATTCCGCTCACTCCGGAAGGAGAAATGGTAAAAGGCGACATTCAAGCGCAGACGCATCAAGTGTTCCAAAATTTAAAAGCGGTGTTGGAAGCAGCTGGCGCTTCGCTCGAAACGGTTGTCAAAACAACGGTATTTATCAAAAATATGGATGATTTTGCGGCCATGAATGAAGTGTACAGCCAATACTTCCCGAACCATAAACCGGCACGCTCATGTGTGGAAGTGGCTCGGCTGCCGAAAGACGCCCTTGTTGAAATTGAAGTCGTTGCCCTTATACAATAGGCAGTGAACCCCTTTTCCCTGCCTGAATTTTATAAAAAATTTTTTGAAAAAAGAAGGAAATGGATCGAGGGCGTGGAATTAATTACATCGAGTCTCATATAGGGAAAAGGTGGTGAGCATAATGGAAGTGACAGACGTAAGATTACGCCGCGTCAATACCGAAGGACGGATGAAAGCGATCGCCTCCATTACGTTGGACAACGAATTCGTTGTCCATGACATCCGCGTCATCGACGGGAACAACGGGCTGTTTGTTGCGATGCCGAGCAAGCGTACACCAGACGGGGAGTTCCGCGATATCGCACATCCGATCAATTCCGCTACGCGCGGAAAAATCCAAGAGGCGATCTTAGCTGAGTACCACCGCCTCGGGAAGTTGGAAGAAGAACTTGAAGAAGCTGGCGCTTCGTAAACATATTGAAGAGAGCTTAGGCAAAATTGGCCAAGCTCTCTATTTTTTTGGCAAATGTATTGTTTCCTTGAAAAGAGCAGCCAATTCATATATATTCAATTATGGAT
The DNA here is from genome assembly GCF_014679505.1 of Geobacillus sp. 46C-IIa. GTDB lineage: Bacteria > Bacillota > Bacilli > Bacillales > Anoxybacillaceae > Geobacillus. Next base: position 3,355,722 of record NZ_CP061474.1, on the reverse strand, counting down.
AAAAGGGTAATTGGAGGCCTTTCACATGGTGAAGCGATATGCAGTCATTTTGGCGGCCGGACAAGGAACGAGGATGAAATCCAAACTGTATAAGGTGCTCCATCCCGTTTGCGGCAAGCCAATGGTTCAACACGTAGTAGACCAAGTGTCCAAGCTTGGGATAAAAAAAATGATTGCGGTAGTGGGGTTTGGGGCGGAGCAAGTGAAAGAACAGCTCGGCACCCGGTGTGAATACGCGCTGCAAGAAGAGCAGCTTGGAACGGCGCATGCGGTGATGCAGGCCGCTCCGTATTTGCAAGACCTTGAAGGAATCACGGTCGTTGTCTGCGGTGATACGCCGCTCATCACTGCCGAGACGATGGAAGCGCTGCTTGAGCATCATAGGGCCGCCAAGGCGAAGGCGACCGTATTGACGGCCATCGCTGACGACCCAACTGGATATGGCCGCATTGTCCGCAACAGTGCCGGCCATGTCGAGAAAATCGTTGAACATAAAGATGCAAATGAACAGGAGCGGGAAATCCGCGAGATTAACACAGGAACATATTGCTTCGATAACCAGACATTGTTTCAAGCGCTTACAAAAGTAACAAATCATAATGCCCAAGGCGAATATTATTTAACCGATGTGATTGAAATTATAAAAGCAGATGGCGGCATTGTATCTGCCTATCAGGCGCCGTCGTTTGATGAAACGATCGGCGTCAATGACCGCATCGCCCTCGCTGAGGCAGAACGGGTGATGCGCGAGCGCATTTGCCGTCAGCATATGAAAAACGGGGTCACGATCATTGACCCGGCTTGTACTTATATTTCCGCTGAGGTGACGATCGGGCGCGATACGATCATTTATCCCGGCACGATCATCGAGGGCGAGACGATCATCGGCGAAGATTGCTCGATCGGTCCTCATTCAGAAATTAAAAACTGCCGCATCGGCCACCGCACGTCCATCCGCCACTCGGTCGCCCATGACAGCGAGATCGGCAACGATGTGACGATCGGTCCATTCGCCCATATTCGCCCGCTGTCAAACATTGACGACGAGGTGCGAATCGGCAACTTTGTCGAAGTGAAAAAATCGACGTTCGGCAAAGGAAGCAAAGCCTCGCATTTAAGCTACATCGGCGATGCGGAAGTTGGCGCCGATGTCAACCTCGGGTGTGGGTCGATTACCGTCAACTACGACGGCGTGCATAAATATATGACGAAAATTGAAGACGGTGCGTTTGTCGGCTGCAACGTCAATTTGATCGCGCCGGTTACGATCGGTCAAGGCGCTTACGTCGCTGCCGGATCGACGGTCACCGACGACGTCCCAGGCCGCGCGCTCGCCATCGCCCGCGCTCGGCAAGTGAATAAGGAAAACTATGTGGATCGCCTGCCAGGCAAGAAAAAATCTTAATGGAGGTTTATCATGTCTGAATGCCAGCACCAATTAAAGTTGTTCGCCCTTAACTCGAACATGAGGTTAGCGAAAGAAATTGCCGAAGTCATGGGGATCGAGCTTGGCAAATGTTCTGTGTCCCGCTTCAGCGATGGGGAAATTCAAATCAACATTGAAGAAAGCATCCGCGGCGACGATGTGTTTGTCATCCAATCGACGAGCGTCCCGGTCAACGAGCATTTAATGGAACTGCTGATTATGATCGATGCGTTAAAGCGTGCTTCGGCGCGCACGATCAATATCGTGATGCCATACTACGGCTATGCGCGCCAAGACCGAAAAGCGCGCTCGCGTGAGCCGATTACCGCGAAGCTCGTAGCCAACTTGCTGGAAACGGCCGGGGCGTCGCGCGTCATTACGCTCGATTTGCATGCCCCGCAAATCCAAGGATTTTTCGATATCCCGATCGACCATTTGATGGGTGTCCCTATTTTGGCGGATTACTTTAAAAGCAAACAGTTGGATGACGTCGTCATTGTATCCCCGGACCATGGCGGCGTGACGCGGGCGCGCAAGCTGGCTGACCGCCTGAAAGCGCCGCTCGCTATTATTGACAAACGGCGGCCGCGGCCGAACGCTGTTGAAGTGATGAACATCATTGGGCAAGTGACCGGAAAGACGACCATTTTGATCGATGACATTATCGACACAGCTGGCACGATTACGCTCGGGGCGAACGCCCTTGTTGAGCACGGGGCAAAAGAAGTGTACGCATGCTGTACCCATCCGGTGCTGTCCGGACCGGCGATTGAGCGCATTCAAAATTCCAAAATCAAGGAACTTGTCGTCACTAATTCGATTGCCTTGCCAGAAGAGAAGAAAATTGATAAAATTGTAGAGCTGTCGGTGGCGCCGCTCATTGCCGAAGCGATTACGCGCGTGTATGAAATGAAATCTGTCAGCGTCCTGTTCGACTAAGCACAAAGCATGTTTAGCCCTTCTTGTTTTAGGATAAAGTAGACAATAGATTCTAATTCAGGAAGGTGAGGAAACATGGCGATTGTGTTGGAAGCGAAAGAACGCAAAGACAAAAAACGTTCAACATTGCGGCGTATTCGTTCGCAAGGAGGCATTCCGGCGGTATTGTACGGCAAAAAGGTCGATAATCAAATGATTTTTGTCAGCGCCGCGGATCTTGAAAAAGCGCTCCGCGAGGGGGGACGCCACAGCTTAATAACGCTGAAAGTCGACGGCGGCGATTACTCGGTGCTGTTGCGTGAAATGCAGCGTGACCCGTTGCGGGGCGAGCTTCTTCACGCCGATTTTCAAGCGGTTGATATGTCGACAGAGGTCGACGTTGACGTGGAAGTCCGCTTAGTGGGTGAAGCGCCTGGGGTCAAAGATGGTGGCGTGTTGCAGCAAAACTTGCACGAGTTATCGATCCGCGTGTTGCCAGCGAACATTCCGCCTGCGATTGAAGTTGATATCTCCGGTTTGCAAGTCGGCGATACGGTCACGGTCGGCGATGTGCAAACAGGCGGAACATTTGAAATCAACCATGAGCCTTCTGAAGTGATCGCGACGATCTTGCCGCCGCAGCAGGAAGAAGAAATCCATAGCGGCGAACAGCAAGAGCCGGGACAGCCTGACGCTGAGGAAGGAAGGGAAACGACGCCAGAAGAGTGACAGACGTAACCGTTTCGGTTACGTCTTTTGTAGTATCATGTTATAGAGAGGGGCACGGCCATTGAAGCTGTTTGTCGGGCTCGGGAATCCGGGCAAGGAGTATGAGCAAACGCGCCATAACATCGGCTTTTTCGTCATTGATGAGCTGGCCAAACGTTGGAACGTTTCGTTGAAAACCGCTAAATTCCGCGGCTTGTTCGGAACGGCGTCCGTTTTCGGCGAAAAAGTAGCATTATGCAAACCGTTGACATATATGAATTTATCAGGGGAATGTGTTCGCCCGCTCATCGACTTCTATGGCATTGCCGTCGAGGATGTTGTGATTATTTACGACGACCTCGATCTCCCGCCGGGAAAAATCCGCCTTCGCCTGAAAGGAAGCTCCGGCGGCCATAATGGCGTTAAATCGCTCATCCGTCATCTTGGCACCGAGCAGTTTAAGCGCATTCGCATCGGCATCGGCCGGCCAACGAACGGGCAACCGGTTGCGGATTATGTGCTCAGCCGCTTTACGGAAGAGGAGAGGCGGGCGGTGGCTGAAGCGGTGGCGCGGGCTGCCGATGCGTGCGAACAGGCGGTGACGACGCCGTTTGTCCAAGTGATGAATGACTTTAACGAGTGAATATTTTCCTCTGAACTGGTGCACAATGTGAGTACGGAAGGCGCGAGGCATCGGCTTCGCCTGCCTTGCGGACGGAACAGTCCAGTGAGGAGGTTTGCTTGGATGGCGTTGCACTACTATTGCCGTCATTGCGGCGCAAAAGTTGGCACGATTGACCGCGTATCGATCTATAGCGAAAAACTAGGATTCCACCATTTGACGGAAGAGGAACGTCTTGACATGATTTCGTACGAACCGAACGGCGACATTCATGTGAAAACGATTTGCGAAGACTGCCAAGAGGCATTGGTGCGAAATCCGGAATGGCATCAATATGAAAAGTTTATTCACTAGGCGCAGCTTTGGGCGACCAAAGCATTTTTGCGTTTTCGCCAGATGACTCTGGTGTTGAGAGGAGGGAGGATAGGGGTGCTTTCGCTGCATCGCTATTTAGCTGAAAACCAAGATGTTCGCACGATCATTGAAGGAATCCATGCCCGCCTGAAAGAACAGCTTGTCGCCGGGCTGTCGGGGTCGGCTCGGTCTGTTTTTATCTCCACCCTTTATAAGGAGACGGGCCGGCCGATGTTAGTCGTTGCCCATAACTTGTTTCAGGCGCAAAAAATACATGACGATCTCGTTTCACTGCTTGGACCGGACGACGTGTTTCTTTATTCGGTCAACGAAGTCATCGCCGCTGAGATGGCGATCGCCAGTCCGGAGCTGAAGGCGCAACGTCTCGAAATTATGAACCATTGGGCGCAGGGCGGAAAAGGGGTCGTCGTCTGTCCGGCGGCTGGCTTGCGGCGCTTGCTGCCGCCGCTGTCGCTTTGGAAACGTTACTTGTTCACGTTCTCGATTGGACAAGAGCTCAATTTGGAACGTGATAAACAGCTGTTTGTCGAAATGGGATACAAGCGGGTCGCCACCGTTTCCGCTCCTGGGGAGTTCAGCATCCGCGGGGGGATCGTTGATATTTATCCGCTAACGGCGGAGTTGCCATATCGCATTGAGCTGTTTGATACAGAAATTGAATCGATTCGAACGTTCACCCCTGATGATCAGCGTTCGCATGAGCAGGTGGAACGTGTAATGATCGGGCCAGCCGACGAAATCATTCTTGATGAGGAGGCGCGGCGGCGGGGAATCGAGCGGATCGAGGCTGGGCTTGCGGCCAGCTTAGAAAAAATGAAAGATGACGCCGCCAAGCAGCGGATGTACAAGCATATCCACGCTGAGCTAGAACAGCTGCGCGAGGGGCAGGAAATCGAGCAACAATATAAATATATGTCTCTTTTTTATGAAAAAGCTGCGAGTTTACTAGATTACATGCCGGAAGATGGCGTGCTGCTGATGGATGAAATGAGCCGGTTGCAGGAGACGGCTGAGCGGCTGGATCGCGAAGAGGCAGAATGGTATACAAGCTTGCTTGACAGCGGAAAAATGATTCATGATGTACCGATTTCGCATTCATTTTCTGAATTGTTGCAAAAGCATCGATTCCAACGGGTGTACTTATCCTTATTTTTGCGTCATGCACCGCATACCCATCCGCAAAATGTCGTCAATATTACATGCAAGCAAATGCAAAACTTTCATGGCCAAATGGCGCTTCTTCAGTCTGAGATGGAGCGGTGGAAAAAGGCGAACTATGCGGTCGTCTTTTTGGCGCCGGATGCCGAGCGGGTGAAAAAGCTGCAGTCGCTGCTTGAAGATTACGAGATCGATGCGCTGCCGCTGCCGCGCGAAGCGGCGCTGTTGCACGGCAAATGCCAGCTCCTTCAAGGCGATTTAAACACAGGGTTTGAACTGCCGCTGCAAAAACTGGCCGTCATCACTGAGGAAGAACTGTTCAAAAAACGGGCCAAACGCCCAGTGCGTCGGCAAAAGCTATCCAACGCCGAGCGGATCAAAAGCTATGCCGAACTGCAAGTCGGCGACTATGTCGTCCATGTCAACCACGGCATCGGGAAATATTTAGGTATCGAGACGTTAGAAATCAACGGAGTGCATAAGGACTATATTCATATCCAATACCAAGGCGGCGATACGCTGTACGTCCCGGTCGATCAAATGGATCAAGTGCAGAAGTACGTCGGTTCGGAAGGAAAAGAGCCGAAAATTTATAAGCTCGGCGGTACGGAATGGAAAAAAGTCAAAAAGAAAGTGGAGTCGTCCGTCCAAGACATTGCAGAAGATTTAATCAAGCTGTACGCTGAGCGCGAGGCAAGCAAAGGATATGCGTTTTCCCCGGATACGGAAATGCAGCGCGAATTTGAGGCGGCGTTTCCATATCAAGAGACGGAAGACCAGCTCCGTTCAATTGAGGAAATTAAGCGCGATATGGAAAGCGAGAAACCGATGGACCGCCTCCTTTGCGGCGACGTTGGCTACGGGAAAACAGAAGTGGCGCTGCGGGCGGCGTTTAAAGCGATTATGGACGGCAAACAAGTCGCCTTCCTCGTGCCGACGACGATTTTGGCCCAGCAACATTACGAAACCGTCCGCGAACGGTTTCAAGGGTTTCCGATTAACGTCGGGCTGTTAAATCGGTTTCGGACGAAAAAACAGCAGGCGGAGACAATTAAAGGGTTAAAAGACGGCACGATCGACATGGTGATCGGCACGCACCGGCTGTTGTCCAAAGACGTGAAGTTTAAAGATTTAGGCTTGCTCATTATCGACGAGGAACAGCGGTTTGGTGTGGCGCATAAAGAAAAAATTAAGCAGCTGAAGGCGAATATCGACGTGCTCACACTAACGGCGACGCCGATCCCACGCACGCTCCATATGTCGATGATCGGGGTGCGCGATTTGTCGATCATCGAGACGCCGCCGGAAAACCGCTTCCCGGTGCAGACGTACGTTATGGAATACACACCTGAACTTGTGAAAGAAGCCATTGAGCGTGAGCTCGCCCGCGATGGGCAAGTCTTTTTCCTTTATAACCATATTGAGGATATCGACTTGAAAGCGGAAGAAATCGCCCAGCTTGTCCCGGAAGCGCGCGTGACGTTTGCGCACGGGCGGATGTCGGAAGCTGAGCTCGAATCGACGATTTTAGCCTTTTTGGAAGGGCAATATGACGTGCTTGTTACAACGACGATTATTGAGACGGGCGTCGATATTCCGAACGTCAATACGCTCATCGTATACGACGCCGACCGGATGGGACTGTCGCAGCTGTACCAGCTGCGCGGGCGCGTCGGCCGTTCAAACCGTGTCGCTTATGCGTACTTCACGTACCGAAAAGACAAGGTGCTGAACGAGACAGCGGAAAAACGGCTGCAAGCTATTAAAGAGTTCACCGAGCTTGGCTCCGGGTTTAAAATTGCCATGCGCGATTTGTCGATCCGTGGCGCCGGCAACATTCTCGGCGCTGAACAGCACGGCTTTATCGATTCGGTCGGATTTGACTTATACTCGCAAATGCTGAAAGAGGCGATTGAAAAACGGCGCGGCCTCAAACGGGAAGACGAGCGCCCGGATGTGGTCATCGATGTGGAAGTCGATGCCTATATTCCAGATGTGTACATTTCCGATGGATTGCAAAAGATCGAGATGTACAAGCGGTTTAAGGCGGTTGAGACACTCGACGACGTCGAGGCGCTGCGCGAGGAGATGGCCGACCGCTTCGGTGATTATCCGGATGAGGTGGCTTATTTGTTCCAAATTGCGGAAATTAAAGCGTTGGCGAAGCAGCTCGGTGTCGAATCGATTAAGCAGCATAAGCACCAAATCGATCTTTTATTTACCGAACAGGCGTCGAAAACGGTGGAAATCCAGCGCCTATCCGGCATCGGCCGCCAGCATGGCCGCCTGTTCGGATTCGGCATGGATGGGACGAAGCTGAAAATCGTCCTTTATATTAAGCAAATGAAACCGCATGAATGGCTGATGATCTTGTATGAAACATTAAAGCAGCTGTTCGGGGTCGAAAACGAAAAATCGATTATCGCGTAACCGGGATGAAAAATCGCGTTTTGTTTCCGTTTTGCATGTTTATGTTTCTGCTGATGCGGCGATAATGAATGATGGGCAATTTTATCTAAAATGGCCAAAATCACTTTCATCGCGTATAGAACGTGGATTGTGAAGGATACTAATGACAACAATGGTGAATTCCCCATCACAAAAGGATTCATCGGAGTATCCTTCAAATCCTAGATGAAAGTGAGGGTATACAACACATGAAAGCAACCGGTATTGTTCGTCGGATTGATGACTTAGGAAGGGTTGTCATTCCGAAGGAAATTCGGAGAACGTTACGCATTCGCGAGGGAGATCCGCTCGAAATATTTGTTGACCGCGATGGAGAGGTCATTTTGAAAAAATACTCGCCGATCAGCGAGCTGGGCGACTTTGCCAAAGAGTACGCCGAGGCGCTGTTTGACAGCCTCGGGCAGCCGGTGCTCATTTGTGACCGCGACGTGTTTATCGCTGTCGCCGGCGTTTCGAAAAAAGAGTATATGAACAAAAGCGTCAGCCCGTTAGTGGAAAAGGCGATGGAAGATCGCACTTCCGTCCTCCATACGGAGGAGGGAGAGGTAGAGTTAGTAGACGGGATGACGGAGACGTTGAAGTCATATACGATCGGTCCCATTGTCGCCAACGGCGATCCGATCGGAGCGGTCATCATTTTATCGCGCGAGAAGACGCTCGGCGAAGTGGAACATAAAGCGGTTGAAACCGCGGCCAGCTTTTTAGCCCGGCAAATGGAACAATAGGCGAAACAAGAAGGCAGCTTCGCAAGCTGCCTTTTTTCCGTCCGCTTAGCTGGCGGGTGAAAAGCGATGGCCTGTTGGCAAGCCATCGCCTTTCCTTTGTCGAGCAGCCCGATGTTGCGTTATAATATCGAGCGTAGCCATGGCGATGGAACCGTCGGGCGGCGTCGACCGTCTCCGCCGCTGGCGAATGTCCCCAAGCCTGGCCATCCGTCGGCGAACGCCATAAAAGGCGGGAGGAAAAACGATATGGGGAACGTATGGAAAGGCGCGGCTGTATTGACCGTTGCTGCTTTGCTGACGAAGCTGTTAAGCGCATTGTACCGCGTCCCGTATCAAAATATGGTCGGGGATGTCGGTTTTTATATTTACCAACAAGTGTATCCGATTTACGGCATTGTCGTGGCGCTGTCGCTAGCTGGCTATCCGGTCGCCATTTCGAAGCTCATCGCCGAGCGGTTGGCGGAAGGGGACGAAGCGGGGGCAGCCGCCGTCAGGCGCGTCGCGCTCCCGTTGTTAAGCGCGCTCGGTATGATGCTGTTTGCCGTTTTGTATGCAGGGGCCGAAGCGGTGGCGTCATGGATGGGTGACAGACGGCTTGAACCGCTGTTGCGGTTGCTTTCCTTTTCATTTTTATTTTTTCCGTTGATCGCTGTGCTGCGCGGTGATTTCCAAGGCCGACATGACATGGTGCCGACCGCGGTGTCCCAAGTTGGTGAGCAGCTCGTGCGGGTGGCAGCGATTTTAGGGCTGTCATATTGGGCGCTGCGGCGCGGCGCTGATGTGTATTCCTGCGGCATGGCAGCGATCGCTGGAACGCTGGGTGGCATGGCGGCCGCACTTCTTATTTTGCTCTTTTACGCGGCGAAGCGCGGACGAAAAAAAACAACCGGCCGCACGCCGCCGGTTTTGGTTCTGCATATGGGCCAACGTTTGTTGACGGCTGGAACGATCGTTTGTTTGACCAATATGGCATTGACATTGATTCCGCTTGTTGACTCGTTTTTGTTTGTCCCGCTTCTTCGTGAAACCGGGGCAAAGCTGGACGAGGTGAAATGGCTGAAAGGCGTGTATGATCGCGGGCAGCCGCTCATCCAGCTGGGCACGGTTGCCGGCACATCGCTCTCATTGGCCCTTGTCCCATTTATTTCCGGTACCCGACGCGGCCAAGGAGCCGCTTTCACGCAAGGCCTGTTGCCGCTCCGGATCGCTGCTGTCATCGGTGTCGGTGCTTCCTTAGGGCTCATTTGCCTGATCCGGCCGATCAATACGATGTTGTTTGAAAATGACCGCGGTTCAATCGTTCTTGCTGTCTTGTCCGCTTCCATCTTTTTTACAACGATGGCGCTGACTGCGTCCGCCATGCTGCAAGGAATGGGGAAAGAGTGGGCGGCCGCTGCCGGTGTGGCGGTGGCGGTAGCGGGAAAAATGGCGCTTATGCATTGGCTCGTGCCGCCGTTTGGCGTCCTTGGCGCGGCTTTCGCGACAACTGGGGCTTACGCGTTCATGGCTTGCTTTTTATACGTACGCCTGCGGCGCGAGTGCCAGTTGGCTCACGCCCAAAAGTATGTCTATCCGATTGTTAAGGCTGGCGTTGCGATGGTTGTCGTGCTGCAGTTATATAGGTGGCTCATAGATGCTTCCGCCGGCGGACGCTTATGGGCAGCCGCCGAGGCGCTTGGCGGCGTCGCCGTCGGTGCGATCGTCTACATCGTTTTCATTGTCAAAGGGAATGTTTTCTCCGAGCAGGAATTGTCTGCTCTCCCGTTGGCCAATAAATTTCGTTTACTATTAGGAAGCAGGTGATCGGCGATGAATACGATTTATATTTTCGGCCTTGGCGCCGGGGATTTCGAACAGCTGCCGGTCGGCGTGTATCGAAAGCTAAAGCGGGCGCATCCGCTCTTTTTGCGGACGAAAGAACACCCGGCTGTGAAGGGGCTTGAGGAGGAAGGAATCGCGTTTACGTCGTTTGATGATGTTTATGAAAAACACGAGCAGTTTGCCGATGTGTATGCAGAAATTGTAGCTATCCTTGTCGAACAGGTGAAGCGCGGCGACGTGTTTTATGCCGTACCTGGCCACCCGCTCGTCGCCGAACGGACGGTGCAGCTTCTTTTTGAAGAGGAGCGGCGCGGCGTTTGCCGAGTCGTGATCGAAGGCGGCCAAAGTTTTTTCGATGCACTGTTTGCTGCGGTACGCATCGACCCGATCGAAGGATTTCAGCTGTTGGATGCGACCGCTTTTCAAGGAGAGGAGTGGTCGCCTTCGTTGCACACCGTTTTTTGTCAAGTGTATGATTCGTTTATCGCCTCGAACGTAAAGCTTTCCCTCATGGAACAGCTTCCTGACGACTACCCGGTCTATATCGTCACCGCGGCAGGAACGAAAGCTGAACAAGTAAAGCAAGTGCCGCTTTACGAGCTGGATCGTCAGACGGTGCTCGACAATTTGACGAGCGTCTATGTGCCGCCAGTCAAGGATGAGCCGCTGCTTTACCATCGGTTTGAGACGCTGCGCCGCGTCATCGCGACACTGAGAGGGCCGAACGGCTGTCCGTGGGACCGAAAACAGACGCATGCATCGCTGAAGCGGTATTTGCTTGAAGAGGCGTATGAACTGCTTGAAGCGATCGATGAGAACGACGATGACCATATGGTCGAAGAGCTGGGCGATGTGTTGTTGCAAGTGATGCTGCACGCCCAAATCGGCGCCGACCGCGGACTGTTTTCGATCGATGATGTCATCCGCACGTTGACGGCGAAAATGATTCGTCGCCATCCGCACGTGTTTGGCGATGTAACGGCTGAGACAGCTGAACAAGTGGTCGTGAACTGGGAAAAAATTAAGGAAGAAGAAAAAGGGGATGGACAGCCGGAATCCATCCTTGCGGACATCCCGAAGAGCCTGCCGGGGACGATGCGGGCGTACGAGCTGCAGAAAAAGGCGGCCAAAGTCGGATTTGACTGGGACGATGTGACCCCCATATGGCAAAAAGTTGAGGAAGAAATGGCCGAATTTCGAGCGGAAACGTCCGGCGGCCGCCGCGCGGAGCTCGTCGGCGAGTTTGGCGACGTATTGTTTGCGCTCATCAACCTCGCCCGGTATTATGACATTCAACCGGAAGAGGCGCTGCAAATGGCAAACGACAAATTTGCCCGCCGCTTTGCCTACATTGAGGAACAAGTGCGAAAAAGCGGCCGGCCGATCACCTCGTTTTCGCTCGCCGAACTCGACCGCTTTTGGGAAGAAGCAAAAGAAAACGGACAGTAAGGGGGATAATTATGCGTCTTGACAAGTTTTTAAAAGTATCCCGGCTCATTAAACGCCGCACGTTGGCGAAAGAAGTGGCTGACCAAGGCCGGGTATGGATCAACGGCCATGCCGCCAAAGCGAGTTCGGACGTGAAAATCGGTGATGAACTGACGATTCAGTTCGGGCAAAAACGGGTAACGGTAAAAGTGACGGATTTAAAAGAAACAACAAAAAAAGAAGAAGCCGCCGGGCTGTACGAGCTGATCCGCGAAGAGCGGACCGCGCCCGAGCAAGACGGCATCTAATTTGCCTGCAGGCTTGTTCTAAACGATCCCCCGCTGACATACATATGGTACAAACAGCGGATAAGAAAAAGCAGTTGGCTTTGCCGCCTTTCATTCTAAATCGAAATGCGGGGGATGAACATGAATCGCCACGATGAATTTAGCGGGAGTACGAACAAAGGTCCGGTTCAGGAACACGACGTGATCATGCGCGGCCGGCGTCTCCTTGACATTACCGGGGTAAAACAAGTCGAGAGTTTTGACAATGAGGAGTTTTTGCTTGAGACGGTCATGGGTTTTTTAGCGATCCGCGGGCAAAACTTGCAGATGAAAAACTTAGATGTAGATAAAGGTGTTGTTTCGATCAAGGGCCGCATTTTCGATCTCGTTTATTTAGATGACCACCAGGAGAAAGCTAAAGGATTCTTTAGCAAGTTGTTCAAATGAGCATCACGACACAGCTTCTCACCATGCTGACGATGATCGGCATGGGAGGCTGGCTTGGCATGGCGCTTGATACGTACAACCGATTTTTAAAACGGGAAGAACGGGCGCACTGGCTCGTCTTTGTGAACGATGTGTTATTTTGGGCAGTGCAGGCGCTCCTTGTGTTTTATATCTTGTTGCTCGTCAATGATGGCGAGCTTCGCTTTTATCTTTTTTTGGCGCTTTTATGCGGATATGCCGCTTACCAAAGTCTGCTCCGTTCGTTGTACGTCCGGGTGCTTGAGTGGCTCATTTGGCTGGCGGTGCGGCTCGGACAGGCGCTCGCCCAGCTGTTCCGCTATACGGTGATCCGCCCCCTCGTCCTCCTTGGACAAATGGCGTTAGCGCTTCTTTTGTTTGCCTGGAGGCTTGTCGTATGGGCGGCCCGGTTTTTGTTGCTCGTCGTTTGGAAAACCGTCCTTCTCTTGTTCGCCCCGCTGCGCTGGACGGGCATGGCCGTTTGGCGGCGGGTGCCGCCGCACCGTCGAGCCTGGTTGGAAAAATTTTTTCGCCGTTTAAAAGGATTTGCTGGACAAATCAAGAATACAAAAGAGAAAATAGGCATGTGGCTTGCGAAATGGCGGAAATAAAAGAGGTGCAAATGCATGAACGTGCCCCGGAAACCGAACGTGACGAAAATTCAGTCTACCTACGTATCAGAGCAGGAAGAAAAAAAGCGGAAGACATCGAAGAGGCGGCGGGTTGTGGCCGTCCGTTTAGCCTTTTGGGCTTCGCTGTTTACGGTGTTCGCTTCAGCTCTCCTCTACGCGTTGCACCTGCAGGCGAAGACGATCGACGGAAAAACAGCGGAAAAACAAAGGCTAAAAGAGGAGCTTGCGAAGCTCGAACGGCAAGAAAAGCAGCTCAAAGAGGAAATGAAAAAACTGCACGACGATGATTACATCGCTGAGCTGGCACGAAAAAAATATTATTTATCGAAAGACGGGGAAATTATTTTTGTCTTGCCAGAAAAGTGATATTTTACCTGACGGATGCCCTTTCAATACGGGCATCCGTCATATTGACACTTATTTTTTTCATTCGCTATAATGAAAGCAACACCATCTTTAAAGCGTTTTAAGGAGGAGCACTTTTTTTATGTCGATTGAAGTAGGCAGCAAGTTACAAGGCAAAGTCACAGGCATTACGAAATTCGGGGCGTTTGTAGAGCTGCCGGAGGGTGTGACAGGGCTCGTTCACATTAGCGAAGTAGCCGATAACTATGTCAAGGACATCAACGATCATTTGAAAGTCGGCGACATGGTATATGTGAAAGTAATCAACGTCGGTCAAGATGGAAAAATCGGCCTGTCCATTCGCAAAGCAAAAGACACGCCTTCTTCGCAGCGGCCGCGCCACCGAGCGCACGACCGCTCTGCGGCTGACAGTTTAGAACAAAAAATCAGCCGCTTCCTCAAAGAGAGTGAGGACCGGTTGGCGTCGTTGCGCCGCCATACGGAATCCAAGCGGGGAGGTCGTGGAGCGAGACGCGGGTAACTTGCTGCTGAACACATGTCGGAAAGATGATGAATACGGGGACAGTAAGCATCCATCGTCATGGATGCTTCTTTGTTTCGACGGCAAAAAAGGAAGGATACATTTTCCTTCTGTCTTTTTTCATTGTGCATATTGACAATCATCATCTCCTCTATTATGATAATAACTGTTGTCACACGGCGGTGTAGCTCAGCTGGCTAGAGCGTACGGTTCATACCCGTGAGGTCGGGGGTTCGATCCCCTCCACCGCCATAAAAATCAACTATGGCCCGTTGGTCAAGTGGTTAAGACACCGCCCTTTCACGGCGGTAACACGGGTTCGAATCCCGTACGGGTCATCGCGAACGAGCATGCGCCATCAAGCGACATGCTCGTTTTTCTTTTTGTCTGCTTCTGTCGGAACGGGCATCCTGTCGGCGCATCATCGGGGAAAACGTCGAACGATTTTTCATTTTGTTCCGTTGTTTTGACAAATTTCTGATAATTTTAACGATATAATAGGGGGTAATAGAAAAGCAAAGGAGAGGATCGGGAATGGAAAGAGTAGAAAGAGGGACGGTGCGCCGCATTTCGGAAGTGCCGATTAATGAAACGCAAGCGACTTTGTCGCGCTGGGTGCGCCATGTGAAGTTGCGCCTTGGTCACCTGTTCGTTCATCAAGGGTTTTTGCTTCTCCTTGTCGGCTTTTTGCTGGGACGGGCGTTAATTTTAGCGAAATTGACCCCGTTTGCGCTGCCGTTTTTCGTCTCTGTCTATATGTTGCGCCGTGACAAGGCAGCCTTCGCTTTCATTTCGCTGCTGGCCGGCGCATTGACGCTGTCGTTTGATGCTGTGCTGTTTGTCGGCGTTTCCATTTTTGGTTTCCTCTTTATTTACGGATGGGTGCGGAAAGTGATTAGCGAATCATTAAAACTTGTACCGTTCGTCGTTTTTGCCGTATCGCTGGCAACAAAATGGGCCATCTCCTATTACTGGATTGGAGAGCGGACGGCGTACGGGGCGGCCATGGCGGTTGTGGAAGCCGGGCTTTCGCTCGTGCTGACATTGATTTTTATGCAAAGCATTCCGCTATTGACGGTACGGAAACATAAACATGCGCTGCGGGCGGAAGAAATGATCTCACTGATTATTTTGCTGGCTTCGATGCTGACCGGCATGATCGGCTGGTCGGCGTACGGCTTATCGCTCGAACATGTCATGTCGCGCTATCTCGTTTTATTGTTTGCCTTTGTAGCGGGGGCGGCGACCGGTTCAACCGTCGGGGTCGTCACCGGGCTCGTCTTGAGCTTGGCGAACGTCGGCAACTTGTCTGAAATGAGTTTGCTTGCTTTTGCTGGACTGCTCGGCGGCCTGCTGAAAGAAGGGCGAAAGCCAGGAGTCGCATTTGGGCTCATTGTCGCGACGCTGCTGATGGGCTTGTACGGGAACGGAAAAGCGGAGCTCGTGCCAACGTTGCTTGAATCAAGCATCGCTATTGTGCTGTTTTTGTTCACGAGCCGTTCGCTGACAGAGAAAATTGCCAAACATATTCCCGGCACGGCGGAATATATCAACGAGCAGCAGCAATACGTCCGCAAAATCCGTGATGTGACGGCACAGCGCGTCTCACAGTTTTCGAACGTCTTTCAGGCGCTGGCAGAAAGCTTTTCGCCTGAGCCGCTGTCGGATGCCGACGAATACCATGAACGGGAGGTCGATTATTTTCTCGGCGATATTACGGAAAAGACGTGCCAAACGTGCTTTAAGAAAGCGCAATGCTGGGCGGCCAACTTTAGTACAACATATGCGTATATGAAGCAAATGATGCATGAGGCGGATGAAAAAACGCTGGCACAAAACCATCAGCTGTTGCGCGAATGGGAACGGTATTGCGTCAAAGCGGGCAAAGTGGTTGACACGATTGAAAAAGAGATGGTGACGTATCAGGCGAACCGCAAGCTGAAACGGCAAGTTTACGAAAGCCGGAAGCTCGTGGCTGAGCAGTTGTTAGGCGTTTCGCAAGTCATGGACGATTTTGCGAAAGAGATTCAGAAGGAGCGGGAAAACCATTATTTGCAAGAAGAACAAATTTATCATGCCCTGCAAGAGTTTGGCATCGAAATCGGGCACGTCGATATTTATAGTTTAGAAAAAGGAAATATCGATATTGAAATGAGCATTCCTTACTGCGAGGGGCGCGGTGAGTGCGAAAAACTGATCGCGCCGATGCTGTCGGACATTTTAGGAGAGACGATTGTCGTCAAGCGCGAGGAATGTGCTGCCTATCCGAATGGCTATTGCCGCGTTGCCTTCGGTTCGACGAAAGCGTTTGTCGTCGAGACAGGCGTGGCGTTCGCCGCCAAAGGGGGCGAGC
This sequence comes from Geobacillus sp. 46C-IIa, assembly GCF_014679505.1. Taxonomy (GTDB): domain Bacteria; phylum Bacillota; class Bacilli; order Bacillales; family Anoxybacillaceae; genus Geobacillus. Next base: position 3,339,449 of record NZ_CP061474.1, on the reverse strand, counting down.
TCATCTCCGGCGACAGCTATGCAACGATTGAACTTGGCACCGGCAAATACGCCGTTGCCATTAGCGACGGCATGGGCAACGGGGAACGGGCGCATTACGAAAGCCGCGAAACGCTGCATTTGCTGCAAAAAATCTTGCAGACAGGAATGGATGAATCGATCGCCATTAAATCGATCAATTCCATTTTGGCGCTGCGGACGACGGAAGATATGTATGCGACGCTTGATTTGGCGATCATCGATTTGCAAAACGCGGCGACGAAGTTTTTGAAAATCGGGTCGACGCCAAGCTTCATTAAGCGCGGCGACAAGGTGATGAAAGTAGAGGCGAGCAATTTGCCGATGGGCATTATTAAAGAAGTCGAATTCGATGTGGTCAGCGAACAGCTGAAATCGGGCGACTTGCTCATCATGATGAGCGACGGTGTATTTGAAGGGCCGATGAATGTAGAGAACCATGACGCTTGGATGAAACGGAAAATCCAAGAGTTGAAAACGACCGACCCGCAAGAAGTCGCTGATGTGATTATGGAGGAAGTGATCCGGCAGTGCGGCGGCGAGATTGAAGACGATATGACCGTCGTTGTCGCCAAAGTGCGGCACAACACGCCAAAATGGGCGACGATTCCGGCATATATGTATATGAAAAAGGCGCAGTAGCGCGCGTATAAAAACGTTCCCCTGAGGCGATGATGGTAATACATTTCGCTGAGGAGGGGAACGAACATGCGAAAGGGAACGTTGCGGCAGATTTTGCTCATTACCGACGGCTGCTCCAATCATGGGGAGGATCCGGCCGCCATGGCGGCATTGGCGCGGGAACAGGGCATTACAGTGAACGTGATCGGCGTGTTAGACCAAGACACGATCGATGAAAATGGTCAGCGGGAAATTGAAGCGATTGCGGCCGCCGGCGGCGGGATGAGCCAGGTTGTATATGCCAAGCAGCTGTCGCAAACGGTGCAGATGGTGACGCGCCAGGCGATGACACAGACGCTGCAAGGGCTCGTTAACCGTGAATTAAAACAAATATTTGGTTCGGACGTTTCGCTGGAAGATTTGCCGCCGGACAAGCGCGGCCAAGTGATGGAAGTCGTCGATGAACTTGGGGAAACGGCTGCGCTCGACGTGCTTATTTTAATCGACACGAGCGGGAGCATGAAGACGAAATTACCGACGGTCAAAGAGGCGCTCGTCGATTTATCGCTCAGTTTAAATGCGCGCATGGGTGAAAACCGTTTTTCCGTCTTCATCTTTCCGGGAAAACGGGAACATGCCGAAAAAATGATCGATTGGACACCGAAGATTGAGGAGCTGTCCACCGTCTTTCCGAAATTGGCGTCAGGCGGGCTGACGCCGACAGGGCCGGCGCTGCGTGAAGCGATCGCCCATTTCGGCCGCAAACGGTCGCTAAGGAGCTGGATTGGCGATGGCGATGAGCCATACATCGAAGAATCGTCTTTGTAATCTTCCGCCCGGCACGGTCGTCACCGGCAAATGGCACGGCCGTTCGTATCGGCTGTTGCGGCGGCTCGGCAGCGGGGCGAACGGCGTCGTCTACTTGGCGGAAAGCAACGGCCATCGCGTCGCTGTGAAACTGAGCGACGATTATGCGTCGTTGGCCTCGGAAATGAATATTTTACGCCGTTTTTCCAAGGTCCAGGGGGTTGCCCTCGGGCCTTCTTTGCTGGAAGCTGATGACTGGCGAAGCCCGCTCGTGCGGGAAACGGTCCCATTTTATGTGATGGAGTATATTGAAGGGGAAAACTTCACCGCCTTTGTCCGCCGCCGCGGAAAAGAATGGGCGCCGGTGCTGCTTGTGCAGCTGTTGTCTGTGCTTGAGCGGCTGCACGAGGAGGGGTGGGTGTTTGGCGACTTAAAACCAGACAATTTAATCGTCACCGGACCGCCGCCATCCGTCCGGCTGTTGGACGTAGGAGGGACGACGCTGCAAGGAAGGGCGGTCAAAGAGTTTACCGAGCTGTACGACCGCGGTTATTGGGGGCTTGGGTCACGCAAAGCTGAACCGTCGTATGATTTGTTTTCAGCGGCGATGGTGATGATTGCAGCCTGTTATCCGGGGCATCTCGAGAAAACAGGCGACGGGCGATCACAGCTTTTCAAAATCATCGAGGCGGACCGCTTTTTAGCCCAATATAAGCACGTTTTGCAAAAAGCGCTCGACGGCCGGTATGCAAACGCTGCAGCCATGCGCCATGACTTATTGGCTGCCTTTTCCCGCCGGTCAGCCGTGAAAAACGAAACAAAGACAGCAGCGCTGAACCGCCGATCGGGGCGGCGGGCGAAAAAGCGCCGCAAAGTGGGCGCCATTGCTGAAACGGTATTGATCGCCGCCCTGTTGCTTAGCGCGTACGGTTTTTATATATACTGGCAACTAACGATGTAATTTATGGTACAATAGCTGTCAGGGGAAGCGAAAAGGGAGCGAAGAGGTTTTCTTGAATGATGGATAAAGTGCGCGCCTTTATTGACAGGCATAAGCTGCTTACGGAAGGGGCGACGGTCATTGTCGGTGTTTCCGGAGGACCGGATTCGCTTGCGCTTTTGCACTTCTTATGTTCGCTTCGGGAGGAGTGGAAGCTTCAGCTCGTAGCGGCCCATGTTGACCATATGTTCCGCGGGCGGGAATCGGAAGAAGAGATGGAATTTGTGAAACGTTTTTGCGCCGAGCACCGTATTTTATGTGAAGCGGTGCAAATCGACGTTCCGGCCTTTCAGCGGCGCACGGGCCTCGGCGCCCAAGAGGCGGCGCGGAATTGTCGATATGGCTTTTTCGCTGAATTGGTGAAAAAATATCAAGCGCAATATGTCGCTTTAGGCCATCATGGCGATGATCAAGTCGAGACGATTTTAATGCGGCTTGTGCGCGGCAGCACAAGCAAAGGGTATGCGGGCATTCCCGTCAAGCGGCCGTTTCATGGCAGCTATCTCATCCGCCCGTTTTTGGCCGTCAGCCGGGCGGAAATTGAAGACTACTGTAAAAAAGAAGGGCTGACCCCGCGCCGGGATCCAAGCAATGAGAAAGACGATTATACGCGCAACCGGTTCCGCCATCATATTGTGCCGCTGTTAAAACAGGAGAATCCGCGCTTGCATGAACGATTTCAGCAATATAGCGAAATCATGGCGGAAGATGAACAATTTTTGGAGGAATTAGCAACGGACGCGCTGAATAAAGTAATGGAAAAACAAAATAGCGATGCTGTGCTGCACATTGCTCCGTTCTTAGCGTTGCCGCGGCCGCTGCAGCGCCGGGCGTTGCAGCGGCTGCTTCTCCGCCTTTACGGGGGCATTCCGCCGATGTTGACCTCCGTGCATATCGACCATATACTGATGCTTTGTGAGCGCGACCGTCCTTCCGGAATGCTCAATTTGCCGAAAGGATTAAAAGTGATTCGCTCGTATGACCGTTGTTTGTTTACGTTTGGCCTGCAACGCTGCGCTCAAGGCTACTGGCTGGAGCTGCCGGTTCCGGCGCTATTGCCTCTCCCAAACGGTTACGCAATCGTGAGTGAATTTAGGGAACACTATCCGAGAAAGCAGCTAGGAAATGATTTGTTTGTGGTTGACCCCGCTGCGGTTTCTCTTCCGCTTCACGTACGGACGCGCCGCACCGGTGACCGGATGGTGCTGAAGGGGACGGGAGGAACGAAAAAAATTAAAGAGGTTTTCATTGAGGCGAAAATTCCGCGGATGGAAAGGGATTGTTGGCCGATTGTGGAAGATGCCGACGGCCGCATCCTTTGGGTGCCCGGATTGAAAAAATCGGCGTTTGAAGCCGGGGAGCGCGGGCAAGCCCGCTATATTTTACTGCGCTATCAGTCGATGAACAGCTAGGAGGCAAAAAGATGGGGATGAAAGACGATATCCAGAAAGTGCTAATCACCGAGGAAGAGATTCAGGAAAAAGTAAAAGAGTTAGGTGGCATATTAACAAAGGAGTATGACGGCCGTTTTCCGCTCGCCGTTGGCGTTCTCAAAGGGGCGATGCCATTTATGGCCGATTTGTTGAAACATATTGATACATATTTGGAAATGGATTTTATGGATGTTTCGAGCTACGGGAATGCGACTGTTTCATCTGGGGAAGTAAAAATTGTGAAAGACTTAAATACATCTGTCGAAGGTCGCGACATTTTGATCATTGAAGATATTATTGACAGCGGGCTGACGCTCAGCTATCTAGTCGATTTATTCCGTTACCGGAAGGCGAATTCGATCAAAATCGTCACCCTCCTTGACAAGCCGTCTGGACGTAAGGCTGATATCCAAGCGGACTACACCGGATTTACCGTCCCGGATGAGTTCGTCGTCGGCTACGGTCTCGATTATGCGGAAAAATATCGCAACCTCCCGTTTATCGGTGTCTTAAAACCAGAAGTGTACCAAAAATAAGCCGGTCATTGTGCGGCGGCCGAATTGTTTGTATTTAGGCAAATTTCTATGATAGTATTGAGTATAGTGTGTTTCATATGGGAGGAGGCAAGAAATGAACCGGATTTTCCGTAACACCATCTTTTATTTGCTGATTTTCCTCGTCGTGATCGGCGTCGTCAGCTTTTTTAACGGAACGAATCAGCGGACCGAGCCGATGACGTACGATGCGTTTATCACTCATCTGGAAAACGGGGACGTCGAGTCGTTTTCCATTAAGCCGGAGCGCGGCGTATATGAAATCCGAGGCCAATTGAAAGCATATAATGAGGGGCAATATTTTTCCACCTATGTGATGAACAGCGACAAAGTGCTTGATCGCATCGATGCAGCGGCGGCACGGACGCGGGTGGAAGTAATGCCAGCGGATGAAACGAGCGGATGGGTGACGTTTTTCACGTCCATTATTCCGTTTGTCATTATTTTTATTTTGTTTTTCTTCTTGCTGAATCAAGCGCAAGGCGGCGGCAGCCGAGTGATGAATTTCGGCAAAAGCCGGGCGCGGCTGTATACGGATGACAAGCGGAAAGTCCGTTTTCGTGACGTGGCTGGGGCGGACGAGGAAAAAGAAGAGCTCGTGGAAATTGTCGAGTTTTTAAAAGACCCGCGCAAATTCGCGGAGCTCGGCGCCCGCATTCCAAAAGGGGTGCTGCTTGTCGGGCCGCCGGGTACAGGGAAAACGCTGTTGGCGCGCGCGGTCGCCGGGGAAGCAGGCGTGCCGTTTTTCTCGATCAGCGGGTCGGATTTTGTGGAAATGTTCGTTGGGGTCGGTGCGTCGCGCGTGCGCGACTTGTTCGAAACGGCGAAAAAAAATGCCCCGTGCATCATTTTTATCGATGAAATTGACGCTGTCGGGCGCCAACGCGGCGCCGGTCTCGGCGGCGGCCACGATGAGCGCGAGCAGACGCTCAACCAGCTGCTTGTCGAAATGGACGGCTTTAACGGGAATGAAGGGATCATTATTATTGCAGCGACGAACCGGCCGGATATTTTAGACCCAGCGCTGTTGCGCCCGGGCCGTTTCGACCGGCAAATCACTGTCGACCGGCCGGATGTGAAAGGGCGCGAGGCCGTATTGCGCGTGCATGCCCGCAACAAACCGCTTGATGAATCCGTTGACTTAAAGGCTATCGCCATGCGGACACCGGGATTTTCCGGCGCCGATTTGGAGAACTTGCTGAACGAAGCGGCGCTTGTAGCAGCGCGCCGCAACAAAAAGAAAATCGATATGAGCGATATCGACGAGGCAACGGATCGGGTGATTGCCGGGCCGGCGAAAAAAAGCCGCGTCATCTCGGAAAAAGAGCGGCGCATTGTTGCCTTTCATGAGGCCGGACATACGGTCATCGGCATGGTGCTTGCCGACGCCGAAATGGTGCATAAAGTGACGATCGTCCCGCGCGGCCAGGCCGGCGGCTATGCGGTGATGCTGCCGAAAGAGGACCGTTACTTTATGACTAAAGCGGAACTGATGGATAAAATCACGGGGCTGCTCGGCGGGCGCGTCGCCGAGGAAATTGTGTTCAATGAAGTGAGCACAGGGGCTCATAACGACTTTCAGCGGGCGACGAACATTGCGCGCCGGATGGTGACGGAATTCGGGATGAGCGAAAAACTTGGTCCGCTTCAATTTGGCCAGCCGGGCGGGCAAGTGTTTTTAGGCCGCGACTTGCATAACGAGCAAAACTATAGCGATAAAATCGCCTATGAAATTGACTTGGAGATTCAACGCATCATTAAAGAGTGTTACGATAAGGCGAAACAGATTTTAACACAGCATCGGGACAAATTGGATTTAATCGCTACGACGCTGTTAGAAGTCGAGACGCTCGATGCCGAACAAATTAAGCATTTGTTCGAGCACGGCACGCTGCCGCCGGATCGCAAAGGGCGCAACGAAATCGGCAAAGGCGACGGCGATGTGAAAGTGAACATCCAAAAGAAAGAGGAGTAATTAAGGGCTGAACGAAAAGGTCGCCTTTCTCCAAGAGAGATACAAGATATGGCTTTGCGAAAGTGTTCAGTGCGTATAGATCGTGATCAAAAAGGGTGTCCTGTTATCTTCGGGATGCCCTCTTTTTTTTGCCATGGCCTGGGGGGGCGGGGCCACCGGTTTTGTCCCCGCAACAAAATAAGGTATGATATGATAAAGAAAGGAATTTATTGAGGAAAAGTGGGGAATGAGGCCATGATTTTTGTGTTGGACGTGGGCAATACAAATACTGTATTAGGGGTTTATGACGGCGATGAGTTAAAGTACCATTGGCGCATTGAGACAAGCCGGACGAAAACGGAAGACGAGTACGGCATGACGATCAAAGCGCTTTTGAATCATGTCGGCTTGCAGTTTTCCGACATCCATGGCATGATCATCTCTTCCGTAGTGCCGCCGATCATGTTTGCCCTTGAACGCATGTGTTTAAAATACTTCCATATTAAACCGCTCATTGTCGGGCCAGGCATTAAAACCGGGCTTGACATTAAATATGAAAATCCGCGTGAAGTCGGCGCCGACCGAATTGTCAATGCGGTTGCCGGCATTCACTTATACGGCAGCCCACTCATCATTGTCGACTTCGGGACAGCGACGACGTATTGTTATATTAATGAACATAAACAATATATGGGGGGAGCCATTGCCCCGGGAATTATGATTTCGACAGAGGCGTTGTTTGCGCGGGCGGCGAAATTGCCGCGCATTGAAATTGCCCGCCCGGACGATATTGTTGGCAAAAATACGGTCAGCGCCATGCAAGCGGGCATTTTATACGGCTATGTCGGACAGGTGGAAGGCATCGTTTCGCGAATGAAGGCGAAAAGCAAAGTTCCGCCGAAAGTGATCGCGACCGGTGGCCTGGCGCCGCTCATTGCCGGCGAGTCGGACGTGATCGATGTCGTTGATCCGTTTTTAACGTTGACCGGCCTAAAACTGTTGTACGAGAAAAATACGGAGAAAAAAGGATGAAAGGCTTGATGAACATGGGAGATTACTTAGTGAAAGCGCTCGCTTATGATGGACAAGTGAGGGCGTATGCAACAAGAACGACAGAGACGGTCGCGGAAGCGCAGCGGCGACACCAGACGTGGCCGGCTGCATCGGCTGCGCTTGGCCGGGCGCTGACGGCGGGCGTCATGATGGGGGCGATGCTGAAAGGCGAAGAAACGTTGACGATTAAAATTGATGGCGGCGGGCCAATCGGTATCATTTTAGTCGACAGCAACGCTAAAGGGGAAGTGCGTGGGTATGTGACAAACCCGCATGTCCATTTTGAGCTGAACGAGCATGGGAAGCTCGATGTCGCGCGGGCGGTCGGCAAAAACGGGATGCTCACCGTCGTGAAAGACCTCGGGCTGCGCGATTTTTTCACCGGACAAGTGCCGCTGATCTCCGGAGAGCTTGGCGATGACTTTACGTATTATTTTGTCTCGTCTGAACAAATTCCATCATCCGTCGGTGTCGGTGTGCTCGTCAATCGCGACTACACGATCCGGGCCGCCGGAGGATTCATCATTCAGCTCATGCCTGGGACGGAAGAAACGACGATCACCTGCATTGAAGAGCGGTTAAAACAAATTCCTCCTGTGTCGCGCATGATTGAAAACGGACTGAGTCCGGAACAAATTGTAGAACAAATTTTAGGGGATGGAGGCGTCCGCGTCCTTGAGACGATGCCGGTTTCATTCGTCTGCCGCTGTTCGCGTGAGCGGATCGCTGATGCCCTCGTCAGCCTAGGGCCGGAGGAAATTCAGGACATTATCGATCAAGAAGGACAGGCGGAAGCTTCGTGCCATTTTTGCAACGAGACGTACCATTTCGCGAAAGAAGAGCTGGAGCAGCTCAAGCAACTCGCCGAAAAAGGATGAAAACATTAAAATGATTGACAATTACGCCAATAACTGATACATTGGAAACAAATTCGATAAAATTAATCGGGATTAGGGGTGGAACCATGGCACGCACAGTCAACTCTATAACGGAACTGATCGGCGATACACCGGCCGTGAAGTTGAACCGCATCGTCGATGAAGACAGCGCCGATGTCTACGTGAAGCTCGAGTTTATGAACCCGGGAAGCAGTGTCAAAGACCGGATCGCGCTGGCAATGATTGAAGCAGCGGAAAAGGAAGGAAAACTGAAACCGGGCGATACGATCGTTGAGCCGACGAGCGGCAACACGGGAATCGGACTGGCAATGGTCGCAGCAGCGAAGGGATATAAAGCGGTATTGGTCATGCCGGATACGATGAGTTTGGAGCGCCGCAACTTGCTGCGGGCGTACGGCGCAGAGCTGGTGCTCACGCCGGGCGCGCAAGGAATGCGCGGGGCAATCGAAAAGGCGGAAGAACTTGTCCGCGAGCACGGCTACTTTATGCCGCAACAGTTCAAAAACGAAGCGAACCCGGAAATCCACCGCCTGACGACTGGGAAAGAAATCGTTGAGCAAATGGGCGATCAGCTCGATGCGTTCGTCGCCGGCATCGGTACGGGCGGAACGATTACGGGAGCTGGCAAAGTATTGCGCGAGGCGTATCCAAACATTAAAATTTACGCCGTTGAGCCGGCTGATTCGCCGGTGTTGTCCGGCGGCAAACCGGGTCCGCATAAAATCCAAGGAATCGGCGCCGGGTTTGTTCCGGATATTTTAGATACAAGCATTTACGACGGCGTCATTACGGTAACAACGGAAGAAGCGTTTGCGGCGGCCCGCCGCGCGGCTCGCGAGGAAGGCATTCTCGGCGGCATTTCGTCCGGCGCTGCCATTCACGCGGCGTTGAAAGTGGCGAAAGAGCTCGGCAAAGGGAAAAAAGTGCTGGCCATCATCCCGAGCAACGGAGAACGTTACTTGAGCACGCCGCTTTACCAATTCGAAGACTAAGCAACTTTTTTCGGCAGGGGCAACCCTGTCGAACTTTTTTATGTAGCGATAGTGATATGAGCGGCCACTCATTGTACAATAAGAATAACCATGAACATCATAAGGAGCTGACCAAGATGGAACAACGGCGAAGGCAGCTGAGGCGGACAATCGGTTATCGTGGACGGGATTGGTTTCGCCAGTACGAACAGCTGGCGTACGGCCGACCGCATCACGTGCTGCTGGAGAGCGGCCAAGGGGGGAGATATAGCATTATCGGCCTCAACCCAAGCGGGATCATCCGTGCGACTGAACAGCGGCTATCCATCACTGATCGCGGAAAAGAAACCGTGTTGGACGGGCCGCCACTTGAGTTGCTGCAACAATGGTTTTCACGTTTTTCCGTGCCTGATGAGGGCGAGCCGTTGCCCTGCCAGGGCGGATTGATCGGCTATATTAGTTATGACGCCGTCCGTTACATGGAACGGCTTCCGGAGCTTGCCCGCGACGATTTGCAGCTGCCGTTTATGTATTTTTGGCTGTTTGATGATGTGGTGATTTACGACCATCAAAAACAGCAGCTTCACTTGATCGTCCATGCCGGAGACGGCGAGGAAAGCGATGCCATCTGCCGGCTTGATGCGTATGAGCGGATGTGGCTTGAGGAGCAGAATGAATCGCCAAGCTGGCCGCCCGTAGCTTCGGCAGCCGTTCCGTCCGTTTCGATGACGAGGCGGCAGTTTATTGAGGCGGTCCGGCGCGTACAGCAGTACATTGCCCAAGGCGATGTGTTCCAAGTCAACTTGTCGGTGCGCCAATCTCAGCCGCTCTTCACTCACCCGTTTGCCATCTATAAGCAGTTGCGAGCCATTAACCCGTCACCGTATATGGCATATTTGCAAGCTCCGGAATGCCAAGTTGTGAGCGGTTCGCCGGAGTTGCTTGTCCGCAAGCAAGGAGATCGTTTGGAAACGCGGCCGATCGCCGGCACGCGGTCGCGCGGCCGGACGGAGGCAGAGGATGAGGAAATTGCCCGCAAGCTGCTCGCCAGTGAAAAGGAGCGGGCCGAACATGCCATGCTCGTCGATCTTGAACGAAACGATCTCGGGCGCGTCTGTGCATATGGGACAGTCCGTGTCGACGAATGGATGACGGTCGAACGATATTCGCACGTGATGCATATCGTGTCGCACGTTTCCGGCACACTCGCCCCAGAACACGATGCGTTTGCCGTGATTCGCGCCATGTTTCCGGGCGGGACGATTACTGGTGCCCCGAAAGTGCGGACGATGGAAATTATCGAAGAACTGGAGCCAGTTCGGCGCGGCTTGTACACCGGCTCGATCGGCTGGATCGATTTTCAAGGCAACATGGAGCTGAACATCGCCATCCGTACGATGGTCGTCAAAGACGGGCTGGCGCATGTACAAGCAGGGGCAGGCATTGTCATCGATTCCAACCCGGAGCATGAATACAAGGAATGTTTGAAAAAGGCGGCGGCCCTTTGGAGGGCAAAAGAGCTGAGCGAAGCGGAGATATTATTTTCGAGCATGAGGTGAGAATGATGATCGTGATGATTGATAATTATGATTCCTTTACGTACAATTTAGTGCAATATCTAGGCGTTCTAGGTGAGGAATTGTTTGTCAAACGCAATGATGAAATCACCGTCGCCGAGATTGAGCGGCTCCGTCCCGATTTTCTGATGATTTCTCCAGGCCCTTGCACGCCGAATGAAGCGGGCGTCAGCTTAGAAGCCATCGCCCGCTTTGCTGGGAAAATACCAATTTTCGGCGTCTGTCTTGGCCATCAGGCGATCGCCCAAGCGTTTGGCGGCCGCGTTATCCGCGCTCCAAGGCTCATGCATGGAAAAACGTCGTCCGTTTACCATGACGGGGAAACAATTTTCCGCGGCGTGCCGAACCCGTTTACGGCGACCCGCTACCATTCTCTCATCGTGGAGAAAGAAACACTTCCTGATTGCTTTGTTGTTTCCGCTTGGACGGACGAAGGCGAAGTGATGGCCATTCGTCATAAAACATTGCCAATTGAAGGAGTGCAGTTCCACCCGGAATCGATTATGACAAGCCACGGCATGCAGCTGTTGAAAAACTTTATTGACACGTACAAAAAGGCGTGACGGGCATATGTACGTATATGTCAACGGCAACATTGTTCCGCGTGAGGAAGCGCTTGTCTCGGCGTTTGATCATGGCTTTTTGTATGGGCTCGGTTTGTTTGAAACATTTCGCACGTACGGTGGCCATCCGTTTTTGCTTGATGACCATTTAGAACGGCTGAACCGCGGTCTATCTGAACTCCGCATCGACAGGCAGTTCAGCCGTGCTGAGGCAGTGAAGATCATCGAGCGGTTGCTCGAGGCAAATGGATTGCGCGACGCTTATGTGCGTTTTGATGTGTCCGCCGGTGTTGGTGATCTCGGCTTGTCGGCCGAACGGTACTTGTGCCCGACTGTCATCGTCTACATGAAGCCGCTGCCGCCGCCCGCTCCTCGGGAAGGGAAAGAAGGGGTCGTGTTAGCCGCGAGGCGGAATAGCCCTGAGGGCCATGAACGGTTAAAATCGCACCATTATTTAAACAATATGATTGGGAAGTGGGAGCTTGGCCATCGTCCCCATGCAGAAGGCATCTTTTTAAACCATGAAGGGGCGGTGGCGGAAGGCATCGTCTCCAACATTTTTTGGGTAAAAGGCGGCGTCGTTTATACTCCAGCGCCCTCTGTCGGCATATTAAACGGTGTCACGAGGCAATTCGTGATCGCTTTGCTCCACGAGTTGCACATCCCGGTCGAAGAAGGGATTTATCCGCTTTCCGATTTGTACGAAGCCGACGAGGTGTTGATCACCAACTCGCTGCAGGAAATTGTGCCGCTTCACCGCATCGGCCATCGCGTTTACCTTGGGAAAAACGGTTCGGTGACTTGTACGCTGCAACGCCATTACCGCCGCTTTACCGACACATTATGGACGAGGAATGAATTGGAAGAAAGGATGAACCGATGATGATCACAATGGCGCGTTCACATGTGCTCAAATGCCGCGGGCACGAGTTCGATTTAGACAAAAAAACATTGATCATGGGCATTGTCAACGTCACGCCTGATTCATTTTCCGACGGCGGCCGATTTTGCGAGGTAGAGAAAGCGGTCGAGCATGCGAAACGGCTTGTGGCGGAGGGAGCGGATATCATTGACATCGGCGGCGAATCGACCCGTCCAGGGGCAGATCCCGTGCCGCTTGACGAAGAGTTGCGGCGCGTCATCCCAGCGGTAAGAGCGATTGCCAATGAGGTGAATGTGCCAATCTCTGTTGACACATATAAAGCTGAGGTGGCGCGGCAGGCCATCGAAGCTGGGGCGCACATCATCAACGACGTTTGGGGGGCTAAAGCTGATCCGGATATGGCTCATGTTGCTGCTTCGTACGGGGTGCCGATCATTTTAATGCACAATCGCCACGACATGGCATACCGCGATTTGATTCCCGATATGATCGGCGATCTGGAGGAAAGCATTCGCATCGTCAAACAGGCGGGGGTGAAAGAGGAAAACATCATTTTAGACCCAGGCGTCGGGTTTGCGAAAACGTTCGAACACAATCTGGAAGTGATGCGGCGTCTCGATGAGTTTGCCGCCCTCGGCTACCCGCTTTTGCTCGGAACGTCGCGCAAACGGTTTATCGGCCATGTGCTTGACGTGCCCGTTGAAGAGCGGGTTGAAGGTACGGGAGCCACGGTTTGCCTTGGCATCGTGAAGGGAGCGCATATCGTCCGCGTTCATGACGTATTGCCGATCGCCCGCATGGCGAAAATGATGGATGCGATGCTCGGGAAGGGGGAGAGCGGCCATCGATAAAATCTATGTGCGAGAGATGGAGTTTTATGGCTACCATGGAGTGCTTCCCGAAGAACACGTCCTCGGTCAGCGGTTTGTGATTGACGTGACGCTGGAGCTTGATTTGCGGCCAGCTGGACGGAGCGACTGTCTTGAGCATACGGTCAATTACGCGGATGTGTACGAGCGCTGTCGGGCGATTGTTGAGGAGCGGACATTTGCTTTAATCGAGGCGGTGGCCGAGGCGATCGCGGACGAGCTGCTCACCGCTTTCCCTGCCGTTCAGCGCTGTGCCGTGAGGGTTACGAAGCCGAATCCACCGATCCGCGGACATTACGGGCACGTGGCCGTTGAAATCGTTAGGGGTCGTTAAATGGAAAACATTGCGTATATTGCCCTAGGTTCTAACCTAGGGGATCGTGTCTATTATTTACGTTCGGCCATTGAAGCACTCCATCATTGTGAGGGAATTTCTGTAAAATCAAGCTCATCCATCTATGAAACGGATCCGGTCGGCTACGTCCACCAGGACAAATTTTTAAACATGGTAGTCGAGGTGGCGACGACGTTGTCGCCGTTTTCCTTGTTTGACGTAACACAACAAATCGAACGAGAATTTGGAAGGAAAAGGGAAATCCACTGGGGGCCGCGCACGTTAGACCTTGACATTTTGCTGTATAATCATGAAAATATTGAAACAGAGCAACTTGTCATTCCGCATCCGCGCATGGCGGAGCGGGCGTTTGTTCTTATCCCGTTGCTCGAAATCAATTCCCATTTAGCAATACCGAACATTTCCGAGCCGTTGACAGACATCATTGATCGACTACCCGACAAAGAAGGAGTTCGCGTATGGAAGCAGAAAGATGGGGAAGACGTATTCGCGCTTTTCGAAAGCTGAAAGGATACACACAAGAAAAGCTGGCTAAGGAGCTCGGCATTTCTGTCTCAATCCTTGGTGAAATTGAACGGGGAAACCGGATGCCGTCCGATTCGCTCGTCGGGCAAATCGCTGAACGGTTAAATATATCGGTCGAGGAATTGACACCGCCGAAAATGGAATCGAACAAGTAGAAAGGAGGCGTTTCTATGTTTCGCATTGGCGATGTTGAGATTAAAAATCGCGTCGTGCTTGCCCCGATGGCAGGCGTATGCAATTCGGCGTTTCGCTTGACTGTCAAAGAGTTCGGCGCTGGACTCGTGTGCGCAGAGATGGTGAGCGATAAAGGAATCGTATACAACAATGAAAAGACGTTAAATATGTTATATATCGATGAACGGGAAAAGCCGCTCAGCCTGCAAATTTTCGGGGGCGAAAAAGAAACGCTTGTCAAAGCGGCGAAATTTGTCGATAAAAATACGAATGCCGATATTATCGACATTAACATGGGCTGCCCAGTCCCGAAAATTACGAATTGTGACGCCGGGGCAAAATGGCTTCTTGACCCGAATAAAATTTATGACGTCGTCGCCGCCATTGTCGACGCCGTCGAAAAACCAGTCACAGTCAAAATGCGAATCGGTTGGGACGAGCACCATATTTACGCCGTCGAAAACGCCCAAGCGGTCGAGCGCGCTGGCGGCAAAGCCGTCGCTGTCCACGGGCGGACAAGGGTGCAAATGTATGAAGGAAAAGCGGATTGGAACATCATCAAACAAGTGAAAGAAGCGGTCAACATCCCGGTCATCGGCAACGGCGATGTCAAAACGCCGCAAGACGCCAAGCGGATGCTCGAAGAAACCGGGGTGGACGGTGTGATGATCGGACGGGCGGCGCTCGGCAATCCTTGGATGATTTACCGCACCGTTCGTTATTTAGAAACGGGAGAACTTATCCCCGAACCGACGCCGAGAGAAAAAATTGATGTCTGCCTGCTGCATTTGGATCGTTTAATTGCTCTCAAGGGCGAGTATATCGCTGTCAAAGAAATGCGCAAGCACGCCGCTTGGTATTTAAAAGGCATTCGCGGTGCGGCGAAAATCCGCAATGCCATCAACGAGTGCGAGACGCGGGACGAACTAGCCGCCTTGCTGCTTCAAGTCGCAGAGGAAGCGGAACATCAGACAGCAGCGAACGCCCAAGCCGTATAACAACGGAATGACGTTCATGCAGCGGATGACTGCCAGCACGTGCTGGCAGTATTTTTCGTAAAAAAAATCGCTAAATGGAGTGAATGAAGGATGAGCCATGAAGAATTGAACGACCAACTGCGTGTTCGCAGGGAAAAGCTAAAAAAAATCGAAGAGCTGGGTGTCGATCCGTTTGGCAAACGGTTCGAGCGCACGCATAAAGCAGAAGAACTGTTCGAACTGTACGGCGATTTGTCCAAAGAAGAACTCGAAGAGCAGCAAATTGAAGTTGCCGTTGCTGGCCGCATCATGACGAAACGCGGCAAAGGCAAAGCGGGATTCGCCCACATCCAAGACGTTACGGGGCAAATTCAAATTTACGTTCGCCAAGACGATGTCGGCGAACAGCAATACGAGCTGTTTAAAATCTCTGACCTTGGCGATATCGTCGGCGTGCGCGGCACTATGTTCAAAACAAAAGTCGGCGAGCTTTCCATCAAAGTGTCGTCGTATGAATTTTTAACAAAAGCATTGCGCCCGCTGCCCGAGAAGTACCACGGCTTAAAGGACGTCGAACAGCGTTACCGCCAGCGCTATCTCGACCTAATTATGAATCCGCAAAGCAAGCAGACGTTCATCACCCGCAGTCTCATTATTCAATCGATGCGGCGTTATCTGGACAGCCATGGCTACTTAGAAGTCGAAACACCGATGATGCACGCCGTAGCAGGCGGTGCGGCTGCACGTCCGTTCATTACGCACCATAATGCGCTTGATATGACACTCTATATGCGAATCGCCATCGAACTTCATTTGAAACGGCTCATCGTCGGCGGTTTGGAGAAAGTGTATGAAATCGGGCGCGTCTTCCGGAATGAGGGCATTTCCACCCGCCATAACCCGGAGTTTACGATGCTTGAACTGTACGAAGCATACGCCGACTTCCGCGATATCATGAAACTGACGGAAAACTTGATCGCCCACATCGCCACAGAGGTGCTTGGCACGACGAAAATTCAATACGGCGACCATATCGTCGACCTAACGCCTGAATGGCGGCGGCTTCATATGGTCGATGCGATCAAAGAGTACGTCGGCGTCGACTTCTGGCGTCAAATGGACGATGAGGAAGCGCGGGCGCTGGCGAAGGAACACGGGGTTGAAGTCGCCCCACACATGACGTTCGGTCATATTGTCAACGAGTTTTTTGAACAAAAAGTCGAAGCGCAACTCATCCAGCCAACGTTCATTTACGGCCATCCGGTCGAAATTTCGCCATTGGCCAAGAAAAACCCGGACGACCCGCGCTTTACCGACCGATTTGAGCTGTTTATCGTCGGGCGTGAACATGCGAACGCGTTTACAGAACTAAACGACCCGATCGACCAGCGCCAACGTTTCGAAGCGCAGCTGAAAGAGCGTGAACAAGGGAACGATGAAGCGCACGAAATGGACGAAGATTTCCTCGAAGCGCTCGAGTACGGCATGCCGCCAACAGGCGGACTCGGCATCGGCGTCGACCGTCTAGTCATGCTCTTGACCAATTCGCCGTCCATTCGCGACGTGCTGCTCTTCCCGCAAATGCGCCATAAATAACAATGATCGTCCCCTGCTACGAACAACGGCAGGGGACGATTTGTTTTAGGGGAGATCGATTAAAGTAAAGAAGTCGGTTGCTTACCAGTCCCCTAGAAAGAAGATCAATACCGTCGGACGGTTGACCTGCATACATGAAGAGAGGATTCGAAAGGGAAAAACATAAATGTGAAAGGAGCGGTTTCGTTGCTTTCTTATCCGATCCCCTATTACAATCCTCCTGTGGTCTCGGTAAATCATATTTGCACCATACACCGCTAGCGCTTTCCTATGGCGCACATCGACACTGATTTTTATTTAACTATTGACTTTTAGTTATAGAATATATAAAATAAACGACGTTGCTTTTAGTAATAAAACAAAAAACGAAATAAGTTGACAAACCTCCTTTAATATGCTATATTATGATAGCATGCGGAAACGTCAACAATGATATTCAAAGAGTGTTGACAAAAAAACAAATTTGATTATAATATAACTTGTCTGTTGTGTTGACTGCCTAGTGATGATAGCGGAGAGGAAACACCCGTTCCCATCCCGAACACGGAAGTTAAGCTCTCCAGCGCCGATGGTAGTTGGGGCCAGCGCCCCTGCAAGAGTAGGTCGTCGCTAGGCAATACTGTGGAGGATTAGCTCAGCTGGGAGAGCACTTGCCTTACAAGCAAGGGGTCGGCGGTTCGATCCCGTCATCCTCCACCATCTTAATCTATTATGAGCCATTAGCTCAGCAACGAGCGATGCATCTTCGAGTTGGCTGTGAGTTGCCTCGACGCACCGAGCTTCCTTGAAACAGCTGGTAGAGGAAGAGGCAGGTAGAGCTCGTCAGCACTTAGAGTGTAATGATCACCACGAGCCATTAGCTCAGTAGGTAGAGCATCTGACTTTTAATCAGAGGGTCGGAGGTTCGAGTCCTCCATGGCTCACCACAATTGATTTGCGGGTGTGGCGGAATTGGCAGACGCGCTAGATTCAGGGTCTAGTGCCCTTTACGGGCGTGGGGGTTCGAGTCCCTTCACCCGCATGGTTATCCGAGCGGAAGTAGTTCAGTGGTAGAACACCACCTTGCCAAGGTGGGGGTCGCGGGTTCGAGTCCCGTCTTCCGCTCCATTTATTTGCCTATTAGCCGGGGTGGCGGAATTGGCAGACGCACAGGACTTAAAATCCTGGGGTAGGTAACTACCGTGCCGGTTCGAGTCCGGCCCTCGGCACTTGCGCTCGTAGCTCAATTGGATAGAGCATCTGACTACGGATCAGAAGGTTAGGGGTTCGAATCCTCTCGAGCGCGTTAGCGGGAAGTAGCTCAGCTTGGTAGAGCACATGGTTTGGGACCATGGGGTCGCAGGTTCAAATCCTGTCTTCCCGATAGTGGATATACGGGGCCTTAGCTCAGCTGGGAGAGCGCCTGCTTTGCACGCAGGAGGTCATCGGTTCGATCCCGATAGGCTCCATCCTCGTTCCTTGAAAACTGAACGAAACAAAGCGCAACGAAAAGCTGAGGTCCGCGGCACCTTTGGTGCTGAGGCCGAAGCGCAAGCCAATCAACTTTCTATTGGAGAGTTTGATCCTGGCTCAGGACGAACGCTGGCGGCGTGCCTAATACATGCAAGTCGAGCGGACCGAATGAGAGCTTGCTCTTGTTTGGTCAGCGGCGGACGGGTGAGTAACACGTGGGCAACCTGCCCGCAAGACCGGGATAACTCCGGGAAACCGGAGCTAATACCGGATAACACCGAAGACCGCATGGTCTTTGGTTGAAAGGCGGCCTTTGGCTGTCACTTGCGGATGGGCCCGCGGCGCATTAGCTAGTTGGTGAGGTAACGGCTCACCAAGGCGACGATGCGTAGCCGGCCTGAGAGGGTGACCGGCCACACTGGGACTGAGACACGGCCCAGACTCCTACGGGAGGCAGCAGTAGGGAATCTTCCGCAATGGACGAAAGTCTGACGGAGCGACGCCGCGTGAGCGAAGAAGGCCTTCGGGTCGTAAAGCTCTGTTGTGAGGGACGAAGGAGCGCCGTTTGAACAAGGCGGCGCGGTGACGGTACCTCACGAGAAAGCCCCGGCTAACTACGTGCCAGCAGCCGCGGTAATACGTAGGGGGCGAGCGTTGTCCGGAATTATTGGGCGTAAAGCGCGCGCAGGCGGTTCCTTAAGTCTGATGTGAAAGCCCACGGCTCAACCGTGGAGGGTCATTGGAAACTGGGGGACTTGAGTGCAGGAGAGGAGAGCGGAATTCCACGTGTAGCGGTGAAATGCGTAGAGATGTGGAGGAACACCAGTGGCGAAGGCGGCTCTCTGGCCTGCAACTGACGCTGAGGCGCGAAAGCGTGGGGAGCAAACAGGATTAGATACCCTGGTAGTCCACGCCGTAAACGATGAGTGCTAAGTGTTAGAGGGGTCACACCCTTTAGTGCTGCAGCTAACGCGATAAGCACTCCGCCTGGGGAGTACGGCCGCAAGGCTGAAACTCAAAGGAATTGACGGGGGCCCGCACAAGCGGTGGAGCATGTGGTTTAATTCGAAGCAACGCGAAGAACCTTACCAGGTCTTGACATCCCCTGACAACCCAAGAGATTGGGCGTTCCCCCTTCGGGGGGACAGGGTGACAGGTGGTGCATGGTTGTCGTCAGCTCGTGTCGTGAGATGTTGGGTTAAGTCCCGCAACGAGCGCAACCCTTGCCTCTCGTTGCCAGCATTCAGTTGGGCACTCTAGAGGGACTGCCGGCTAAAAGTCGGAGGAAGGTGGGGATGACGTCAAATCATCATGCCCCTTATGACCTGGGCTACACACGTGCTACAATGGGCGGTACAAAGGGCTGCGAACCCGCGAGGGGGAGCGAATCCCAAAAAGCCGCTCTCAGTTCGGATTGCAGGCTGCAACTCGCCTGCATGAAGCCGGAATCGCTAGTAATCGCGGATCAGCATGCCGCGGTGAATACGTTCCCGGGCCTTGTACACACCGCCCGTCACACCACGAGAGCTTGCAACACCCGAAGTCGGTGAGGTAACCCTGACGGGAGCCAGCCGCCGAAGGTGGGGCAAGTGATTGGGGTGAAGTCGTAACAAGGTAGCCGTACCGGAAGGTGCGGCTGGATCACCTCCTTTCTAAGGACGAAAAGCGGAAGCGCCGCGATCGGCTCTCGAAGCCAAATGTTCTTCACCCGCAGGGGTGCTTGCACCCCGAGGGGGAAGGTGATTTGGCAGAAGAGAGCCAGGCGCTGGAGCTAGACAGTACGAAAAGCGAAGGCCGCCCGCCTATCGGCGAAACGCGCTGGAGGGCCTGCGAGGAGGCTCGAACCAAGCAAAGCTTGGTTCTGCGTGGGTGGTGCCATAGGAGCGTATGCAATGTGTCGCCGCCGCAGCAGGACCGAAGCGTCGCGAGTCGATGGCGGCCGGAGCTAGACAGGACGAAAAGCGAAGGCCGCTAACGGCCAACCATGAACAAATCGCGCTTTCGTTTCGTTCAGTTTTGAGGGAACGAGTAATGTTCTCTCAACGACAAAGATCGTTCCTTGAAAACTAGATAACCGATAAACAAAGGAAGAAGCCGAGACGCTGTAGGTTAAGCTAGAAAGGGCGCACGGTGGATGCCTTGGCACTAGGAGCCGATGAAGGACGGGGCAAACGCCGAAACGCTCCGGGGAGCTGTAAGCAAGCGTTGATCCGGAGATGTCCGAATGGGGGAACCCCCTGTCCGTAATGGGACAGGATCCATGCCTGAATCCATAGGGCATGGAGGGCACACCCGGGGAACTGAAACATCTTAGTACCCGGAGGAGAAGAAAGCAAACGCGATTCCCTGAGTAGCGGCGAGCGAAACGGGAACAGCCCAAACCAAGAGGCGTGCCTCTTGGGGTTGTAGGACCGCTCATGTGGGAGTGAGAAAGGAACGGGGTAGACGAACCGGTCTGGAACGGCCGGCCAGAGAAGGTGAGAGCCCTGTAGTCGAAACTTCGTTCCCTCCCGAGCGGCTCCTGAGTACGGCGGGACACGGGAAATCCCGTCGGAAGCAGGGAGGACCATCTCCCAAGGCTAAATACTCCCTAGTGACCGATAGTGAACCAGTACCGTGAGGGAAAGGTGAAAAGCACCCCGGAAGGGGAGTGAAAGAGAACCTGAAACCGTGTGCCTACAAGTAGTCAGAGCCCGTTTATGGGTGATGGCGTGCCTTTTGTAGAATGAACCGGCGAGTGACGATGGCGTGCGAGGTTAAGCCAAGAAGGTGGAGCCGCAGCGAAAGCGAGTCTGAACAGGGCGCATGAGTACGTCGTCGTCGACCCGAAACCAGGTGATCTACCCATGTCCAGGGTGAAGGCCGGGTAACACCGGCTGGAGGCCCGAACCCACGCACGTTGAAAAGTGCGGGGATGAGGTGTGGGTAGGGGTGAAATGCCAATCGAACTTGGAGATAGCTGGTTCTCCCCGAAATAGCTTTAGGGCTAGCCTCAAGGTAAGAGTGTTGGAGGTAGAGCACTGATTGGGCTAGGGGCCCTCATCGGGTTACCGAACCCAGTCAAACTCCGAATGCCAATGACTTATCCTTGGGAGTCAGACTGCGAGTGATAAGATCCGTGGTCAAGAGGGAAACAGCCCAGATCGCCAGCTAAGGCCCCTAAGTGCACGTTCAGTGGAAAAGGATGTGGAGTTGCGAAGACAACCAGGATGTTGGCTTAGAAGCAGCCACCATTTAAAGAGTGCGTAATAGCTCACTGGTCGAGTGACTCTGCGCCGAAAATGTACCGGGGCTAAACGTGCCGCCGAAGCTGCGGGATGACCGTTGGTCATCGGTAGGGGAGCGTTCTAAGGGCAGAGAAGCCAGACCGGAAGGACTGGTGGAGCGCTTAGAAGTGAGAATGCCGGTATGAGTAGCGAAAACAGAGGTGAGAATCCTCTGCGCCGAAAGCCTAAGGGTTCCTGAGGAAGGTTCGTCCGCTCAGGGTTAGTCGGGACCTAAGCCGAGGCCGAAAGGCGTAGGTGATGGACAACAGGTTGAGATTCCTGTACCACCTCCTTCCCGTTTGAGCGATGGGGGGACGCAGGAGGATAGGGTGAGCAGGCGGCTGGAAGAGCCTGTCCAAGCAGTGAGGCTGGCCAGCAGGCAAATCCGCTGGCTAAAAGGCTGAGCTGTGATGGCGACGGATTCGATCCGGAAGTCCCTGATTCCACACTGCCAAGAAAAGCCTCTAGCGAGGGAAGAGGTGCCCGTACCGCAAACCGACACAGGTAGGCGAGGAGAGAATCCTAAGGCGCGCGGGAGAACTCTCGTTAAGGAACTCGGCAAAATGACCCCGTAACTTCGGGAGAAGGGGTGCTCTTTCGGGTGATGAGCCTGGAAGAGCCGCAGTGAAAAGGCCCAAGCGACTGTTTATCAAAAACACAGGTCTCTGCGAAGCCGAAAGGCGAAGTATAGGGGCTGACACCTGCCCGGTGCTGGAAGGTTAAGGGGAGCGCTTAGCGCAAGCGAAGGTGCGAACCGAAGCCCCAGTAAACGGCGGCCGTAACTATAACGGTCCTAAGGTAGCGAAATTCCTTGTCGGGTAAGTTCCGACCCGCACGAAAGGTGTAACGACTTGGGCACTGTCTCAACGAGAGACCCGGTGAAATTATACTACCTGTGAAGATGCAGGTTACCCGCGACAGGACGGAAAGACCCCGTGGAGCTTTACTGCAGCCTGATATGGAATTTTGGTATCGCTTGTACAGGATAGGTGGGAGCCTGAGAAGCCGGAGCGCCAGCTTCGGTGGAGGCGGCGGTGGGATACCACCCTGGCGGTATTGAAATTCTAACCCGCACCCCTTAAGCGGGGTGGGAGACAGTGTCAGGTGGGCAGTTTGACTGGGGCGGTCGCCTCCCAAAAGGTAACGGAGGCGCCCAAAGGTTCCCTCAGAATGGTTGGAAATCATTCGGAGAGTGCAAAGGCACAAGGGAGCTTGACTGCGAGACGGACAGGTCGAGCAGGGACGAAAGTCGGGCTTAGTGATCCGGTGGTTCCGCATGGAAGGGCCATCGCTCAACGGATAAAAGCTACCCCGGGGATAACAGGCTGATCTCCCCCAAGAGTCCACATCGACGGGGAGGTTTGGCACCTCGATGTCGGCTCATCGCATCCTGGGGCTGTAGTCGGTCCCAAGGGTTGGGCTGTTCGCCCATTAAAGCGGTACGCGAGCTGGGTTCAGAACGTCGTGAGACAGTTCGGTCCCTATCCGTCGCGGGCGCAGGAAATTTGAGAGGAGCTGTCCTTAGTACGAGAGGACCGGGATGGACGCACCGCTGGTGTACCAGTTGTCCCGCCAGGGGCACCGCTGGGTAGCTATGTGCGGACGGGATAAGCGCTGAAAGCATCTAAGCGTGAAGCCCCCCTCAAGATGAGATTTCCCATCGCCAAAAGCGAGTAAGATCCCTCGAAGATGACGAGGTCGATAGGTCCGAGGTGGAAGCGTGGCGACACGTGGAGCTGACGGATACTAATCGATCGAGGGCTTAACCTAGAAAGGAAAAGCGGAGGCCGCCCGCCTATCGGCGAAACGCGCTGGAGGGCCTGCGAGGAGGCTCGAACCAAGCAAAGCTTGGTTCTGCGTGGGTGGTGCCATAGGAGCGTATGCAATGTGTCGCCGCCGCAGCAGGACCGAAGCGTCGCGAGCCGATGGCGGCCGGAGCTAGACAGAAAGTGGAAGCGCCGCGTTTAGCTCTCGAAGCCAAATGTTCTTCACCCGCAGGGGCGCTTGCGCCCCGAGGGGGAAGGTTATTTGGCAGAAGAGAGCTAGGCGCTGGAACTGGACAATAGAAAAGCGCAGGCGAGCGGCTTCTTCCCCAACACGGTTATCTAGTTTTGAGGGAATGATCCCCACAACGTTATATGGCCTAGTGGTGATAGCGGAGAGGAAACACCCGTTCCCATCCCGAACACGGAAGTTAAGCTCTCCAGCGCCGATGGTAGTTGGGGCCAGCGCCCCTGCAAGAGTAGGTCGCTGCTAGGCCGAACAAAAAAGCACGTCTTTTCCTTTAGGAAAAAGACGTGCTTTTTCGCTTATCAGCAGGCTGATGTTTCGTTAGCTGAAAAAACGGATATTCTATAGTTAGTTTGACTTCTCCCGTAACTCTTGCAATTTTTCATCATACATTATATAGTAAAAGTAAGGTCAAATATAGTCAAAGTCAACAAGAAGGCGACGATGCCGGTTTCTCCCTACTAGGCCATCCGTTACTGGATGGCAGCTGGCTTCATCTCCAAGCAGCTTGGTTGTGAGGAAGGTGGGAGGTAGAGTGCCAAACATTTCCGACATTATTGAGCAATATTTAAAGCAAGTACTCAATATGAGCGACCAAGATATCGTTGAAATTAAACGAAGCGAGATCGCTAATAAGTTTCAATGTGTCCCATCGCAAATTAACTATGTCATCAATACGCGGTTTACGCTTGAGAGAGGATATATCGTCGAGAGTAAGCGCGGTGGCGGCGGATATATCCGCATCATGAAAGTGAAGACGAAAAGCGAGGCCCAGCTCATTGATCAGCTGCTCGAGCTCATCGGCCACCGCATTAGCCAGTCGAATGCTGAAGATGTGGTAAAACGTCTTGTTGAAGAAAAGGTGATTTCGGAGCGGGAGGCGAAAATGATGTTAAGCGTGATGGATCGCTCCGTTTTATACATTGGCTTGCCCGAGCGGGATGAACTGCGGGCGCGCATGTTAAAGGCGATGTTGACGTCGCTGAAGTACAAGTAGGGGAGGGGGAGGCGTTGATTTGTCAAGAATGCAAGCAGCGGCCGGCGACGATGCATTTTACGAAAATTGTCAATGGGGAAAAAACGGAATTCCATCTTTGTGAACAGTGTGCCAAAGAGCATGGGCATATGTTTATGCTCTATGGCAATGATGACTTTCCGCTCAACAACCTGTTAGCAGGGCTGCTCAACTTCCAAGCCCCGATGAAAGAAATGACGGCGAACGCGTTTCCGAATCCGGATTTGCTCCAATGTGAGACGTGCAAAATGACGTATCATCAGTTCACGCAAATCGGACGGTTCGGCTGTGCGGACTGTTACCGGACCTTTGCCCGCTACTTGCCGCCGATTTTGAAACGGCTTCATAGCGGAAATACCGCCCACTCAGGGAAAATCCCGAAGCGAAAAGGCGGCGTTCTCCATTTGCGCAAGCAGCTTGCTTTGCTGAAGCACAAGCTCCAAGAGCTGGTCGCCCGTGAGGAGTTTGAGCGGGCGGCCGAAGTGCGCGACCAAATCCGCTCTTTAGAGGACGAACTTCGCCAACGCGGAGAGGGGGAGATGTAGCGGTATGTCATTTGAGAAGTTTTTCAATACGGCGGTCAGCTCTTGGATGAGCCAAGAGGGACCAGATTCAGACATCGTCTTGAGCAGCCGCATCCGGCTGGCTCGCAATATTGTTGATTTCCGCTTCCCGACGCTGTTTAACAGCGAGGAAGCCAAACAAATCGTCGCTCTGTTTGAGCGGACGTTTGCCCGTCGTTCATACGGGGGGGCAGGCCGCTTTGAGCTGCTAAAAATGTCGGAGCTTCAGCCGATTGAAAAACGGGTATTAGTAGAAAAGCACTTAATTAGTCCGCATTTGGCGGAGGATTCCCCGTTTGGCGCCTGTCTGCTTTCGGAAAATGAGGAAATTAGCATCATGATCAATGAAGAAGATCATATCCGCATCCAATGCTTATTTCCAGGGCTGCAGCTCGCTGAGGCGCTCGAGGCGGCGAGCGGATTGGACGATTGGATTGAAGGGCACGTCAACTATGCCTTCGATGAGCGGCTTGGTTATTTAACGAGCTGCCCCACCAATGTCGGAACGGGGCTTCGGGCGTCTGTGATGATGCATCTTCCGGCGCTCGTATTGACGCAACAGATCAACCGCATTATCCCTGCCATCAACCAGCTCGGACTTGTCGTCCGCGGGACATACGGGGAAGGAAGTGAGGCGTTGGGGAATATATTCCAAATCTCCAACCAGCTTACACTTGGAAAGTCGGAAGAGGACATTGTCGCTGATTTGCATACGATCGTCCAGCAGCTGATCGCCCAAGAAAGAGCGGCCCGTCAGGCATTAGTGAAAACTTTAGGCATACAATTAGAAGACAAGGTGTTCCGTTCATACGGCATATTGGCCAACTGCCGCGTCATCGAGTCGAAAGAGGCGGCACAGTGCTTGTCAGATGTGCGTTTAGGGATCGATTTAGGATATATCAAAAACATCCCGCGCAACATTTTAAATGAACTGATGATTTTAACGCAGCCAGGTTTCCTGCAGCAATATGCCGGCGGGGCGCTCCGCCCTGAGGAACGGGATGTCCGCCGGGCGGCGTTAATTCGGGAACGTTTAAAGATGGAAGAACGAAGAAAGATGGAGGGTGATGAACGATGATGTTTGGCAGATTCACGGAACGGGCGCAAAAGGTGCTGGCGTTGGCGCAGGAAGAAGCCATTCGCCTTGGCCATAACAATATTGGTACGGAACACATTTTGCTCGGGCTGATCCGCGAAGGCGAAGGGATCGCTGCTAAAGCGCTCATGGCGCTCGGACTTGGCCCGGATAAAATTCAGAAAGAAGTTGAGTCGCTCATCGGCCGCGGCAGCGAAGTATCGCACACGATCCACTACACGCCGCGGGCGAAAAAAGTGATTGAGCTGTCGATGGATGAAGCGCGGAAGCTCGGTCATTCGTACGTCGGCACAGAACATATTTTGCTTGGACTGATTCGTGAGGGCGAAGGAGTGGCGGCCCGCGTGTTGAACAACTTAGGGGTGAGCTTGAACAAGGCGCGTCAACAAGTGTTGCAGCTGCTCGGCAGCAATGAATCGGTATCAGGCCACGGCGGCGGAGGCGCCTCGCATGTAAGCACGCCGACGCTTGACAGCCTCGCCCGCGATTTAACGGCGATCGCCCGTGAAGGGCGGCTTGATCCGGTCATCGGCCGGAGCAAAGAAATCCAGCGTGTCATTGAAGTGTTGAGCCGGCGGACGAAAAACAACCCGGTGCTGATCGGGGAGCCGGGTGTCGGGAAAACAGCGATCGCCGAAGGATTGGCTCAGCAAATTGTCAATAACGAGGTGCCGGAAACGCTGCGCGACAAACGGGTCATGACGCTCGATATGGGTACGGTTGTCGCCGGGACGAAATACCGCGGCGAATTTGAAGACCGATTGAAAAAGGTGATGGACGAAATTCGTCAGGCAGGCAACATCATCTTGTTCATCGATGAGCTTCATACGTTAATCGGCGCCGGCGGGGCCGAAGGGGCCATCGATGCTTCGAACATTTTAAAACCGGCCTTAGCGCGCGGGGAACTGCAATGCATTGGCGCGACAACGCTTGATGAGTATCGGAAATACATCGAGAAAGATGCCGCGCTCGAGCGCCGCTTCCAGCCGATTCATGTCGATGAGCCGACGGTGGAAGAATCAATCCAAATTTTAAAAGGGCTGCGCGACCGCTATGAAGCGCACCATCGCGTCTCGATTTCCGACGAGGCGATCGTGCAGGCGGTTAAACTGTCCGACCGTTACATTACCGATCGTTTCTTGCCGGATAAAGCGATTGATTTGATTGACGAAGCTTGCTCGAAAGTGCGCCTCCGTTCGTTCACAGCGCCGCCGAAACTGAAAGAGCTCGAGCAAAAGCTTGAGGAAGTGCGGAAAGAAAAAGATGCAGCCGTACAAAGTCAAGAATTTGAAAAAGCGGCCTCGCTGCGCGATATGGAACAACGGTTGCGCGAAGAGCTCGAGGAAACGAAACGGGCATGGAAAGAAAAGCAAGGCCAAGAAAACTCTGAGGTAACCGTCGAAGATATCGCCGCAGTCGTCTCGAGTTGGACCGGCATTCCGGTATCGAAACTGGCCGAGACGGAAACGGAACGGCTGCTCAAGCTTGAGGAAATTTTGCATGCGCGCGTCGTCGGCCAAGACGAGGCGGTCAAAGCGGTTGCTAAAGCCGTGCGTCGCGCCCGGGCCGGTTTGAAAGATCCGAAACGCCCGATCGGTTCGTTTATTTTCCTCGGCCCGACCGGCGTCGGGAAAACGGAATTGGCCCGCGCCTTGGCAGAGGCGATGTTTGGCGACGAAGACGCCCTCATCCGCATTGACATGTCCGAGTATATGGAAAAACACTCGACATCGCGGCTCATCGGTTCGCCGCCAGGGTATGTCGGCTACGAAGAAGGCGGCCAGCTGACAGAAAAAGTGCGCCGCAAACCGTACTCGGTCGTTTTGTTGGATGAGATGGAAAAAGCGCACCCAGACGTGTTTAACATTTTGCTGCAAGTATTAGAAGACGGGCGGTTGACCGACTCGAAAGGACGGACGGTCGACTTCCGCAACACGATTATCATTATGACGTCCAACGTCGGCGCCGATGCGCTGAAACGCAACAAGTACGTCGGCTTTAACATTCAAGATGGGAACCAGCAATATAAGGACATGAAAAGCAAAGTGATGGATGAACTGAAAAAAGCGTTCCGTCCGGAGTTTTTGAACCGGATCGACGAAATTATCGTCTTCCATTCGCTCGAAAAAGACCATCTGAAACAAATTGTCCGCCTGATGGCCGATACGCTTGTGAAGCGGCTGAGAGAACAAGATATTGACCTTGAACTGACCGAGGCAGCCATTGAGAAAATTGCCGCCGAAGGGTTTGATCCGGAATACGGTGCCCGTCCGCTGCGCCGCGCCTTGCAAAAACATATCGAGGACCGTTTGTCTGAGGAATTATTGAAAGGCACGATCGCCAAAGGGCAAAAAGTCGCTGTCGATGTTAAGGACGGAGAGTTTGTTGTGTTGTCGAAACAGGCGGTCGTGTAAAGAAAAAAGGTATGCGGCAGCTTGCTGCCCATACCTTTTTTATATGGAAAACGTTGTAGAAAGGATTAGACGGATGGTGAAAAAGAGAACAAAATTCGTTTGCCAAGAATGTGGGTATGAATCAGCCAAATGGCTCGGCCGCTGTCCGGGCTGCCAAACGTGGAATTCGTTCGTTGAAGAAATTGAGCGAGCGAAACCGGCTGCGCGCGGGGCGTTTCTTCATTCCGAGCCATCGGGGCCGGCCAAACCGGTTCCGATTACAGCCGTTACGGCAGCGCAAGAGCCGCGCATTGAAACGGACAGTGCGGAGCTCAATCGCGTGCTCGGCGGGGGAATCGTCAAAGGCTCGCTTGTCTTAATTGGCGGCGATCCAGGCATCGGCAAATCGACGTTACTGCTACAGACATCAGCGCAGCTTGCTGCGGCCGGACACACGGTGTTGTATATATCCGGTGAGGAATCGGTGAAGCAAGTGAAGCTGCGCGCCGGGCGCCTCCGTGCCGAGTCCAATCAACTGTATGTGTTAGCGGAGGCGGATTTGGAATACATTGTAACAGCAATTGAAACGATTCAGCCTGCCTGTGTGATTGTCGATTCCATTCAGACGGTGTACCGGACTGATATTACGTCAGCGCCGGGCAGCGTCGCCCAAGTGCGCGAGTGCACCGCTGAGCTGATGAAAATCGCCAAGACGAAAGGCATCGCCATTTTCATTGTCGGCCATGTGACGAAAGAAGGAGCGATCGCTGGGCCACGCTTGCTTGAGCATATGGTCGATACGGTTCTTTATTTTGAAGGGGAGCGGCATCATACGTACCGCATTTTGCGGGCGGTGAAAAACCGCTTCGGTTCGACGAATGAAATCGGCATTTTTGAAATGCGTGACATCGGGCTGCGAGAGGTGGAAAACCCGTCGGAAGTGTTTTTGGAAGAGCGGTCGCGCGGGGCGGCTGGCTCGACGGTTGTCGCGGCCATGGAAGGGACGCGCCCGGTGCTCGTTGAAATTCAGGCGCTCGTTTCGCCGACGAGTTTTGGCAATCCAAGGCGGATGGCGACCGGCCTCGACCATAGCCGCGTATCGCTGCTCATGGCCGTGCTTGAAAAGCGGGTGGGGCTGCTGTTGCAAAACCAGGACGCCTATTTGAAGGTGGCTGGCGGGGTAAAGCTTGACGAACCGGCCATCGATTTGGCGGTCGCTGTCAGCATCGCCTCGAGTTTCCGCGACCGGCCAACCAACCCGGCCGATGTCATTATCGGTGAGGTCGGCTTGACCGGGGAGGTGCGCCGTGTTTCCCGTATTGAACAACGCGTGCAAGAGGCTGTCAAATTAGGGTTTTCCCGTGTCATTGTGCCAAACAACAATTTGACCGGCTGGCAGCCGCCTGCAGGCGTCAACGTGATCGGTGTTTCGCATGTGGCCGAGGCGCTCGAGCATACGATGTTATAAACCGAATCAAATGACCGAACCTTTTTCTCTAGATGGACGTAAGAAATATAGTGGGGGTTGAAGCAAATCGGCCCGCTGCACGGGCACCTGTCGCTTATGATTACAAGTAGGTGTCAAATGTTCAAAAATGGTTAAAAATTGCCTTCCAATTGGTTTCAAACATTGGAAACTGTTTATAATGTTAGATAGGGAGGTGAAGATGAGCCGATGGTCAAACGCGTTGTACAACTATTTTTTCTCGCGGTGGGCGGAACGTTGGGGGCCATGTTTTTGCCCGATTTGCTTGAGCTGTTGAATGTAAGCGGCATGCCGCTTGTCAATAATTCCTATACGCTGGCGGTGTTGGGCGCGGTTGTTTTCTTTTTGTTGACGTTTTGGCTTGTCGATTATGTCGTCGATATGGTCCGTTGGGCTGAGGAAACGCTAGTAAAGGCGCCGGCCGCTGACGTGCTCTTTGGCAGTATCGGGCTGATTTTTGGTCTTATTATCGCGTTTTTAGTCGTTATGCCGTTGCAGTCGTTTCGCATTCAAGTGTTGAATACGGTGTTGCCGATTTTTTTGACCGTGCTGCTTGGCTATTTAGGATTTCGCGTTGGGTTAAAGAAACGGAATGAGCTGATGAACTTATTTTCTCTTTCCAATCGAATGACGAAGAAAAAAGGCGGAGAAGTGGAAAACGAAGCGCCGAAAGGCGGAGCGGTAAAAATTTTAGATACGAGCGTCATCATTGACGGGCGGATCGCCGACATTTGTCAAACCGGGTTTCTCGAAGGGCCGCTTGTCATCCCCCGTTTTGTATTAGAGGAGCTCCAGCATATCGCTGATTCTTCCGACGTGCTGAAGCGAAACCGCGGCCGCCGCGGTTTGGATATTTTAAACCGCATCCAAAAAGAGATGGCGATGAAAGTGGAGATTCACGAAGCGGATTTTAGTGACGTCCAAGAAGTCGACAGCAAGCTCGTTAAGCTGGCGAAACAGCTCCAAGGTGTGGTCGTCACGAACGATTTCAACTTAAACAAAGTGTGTGAGCTGCAAAACGTGCGCGTCCTCAATATCAACGATTTAGCGAACGCCGTCAAACCGGTCGTGCTGCCGGGCGAAGAGTTGAACGTGCACGTCATCAAAGACGGGAAAGAGCATAACCAAGGTGTCGCCTATTTGGATGATGGGACGATGATCGTTGTTGAAGATGGCAAAGAATATATCGGCAAACGGGTTGACGTTTTGGTCACGAGCGTGTTACAAACATCTGCGGGGAGAATGATTTTTGCCAAACTGAAACTGTTGCAAAAGGCGCTGTAAAAAGAACAGGGGAAACGTCCAATGAACTACGAAGCGATCGTATTGGCGGCCGGACAAGGGAAGCGGATGAACGCCGGCATGAACAAGCAATTTATTGAACTTGACGGCGAGCCGCTCATCGTCCGGACGCTGAAAGTGTTCGATGGCGATGAGCGGTGCACCGGCATTGTGCTTGTCGTCAACCCGGCTGAACGAAGCCGGTTCGAGCAGCTGCTTGAACGCTACCGCATTCGAAAAGTAGCGGCGTTCGCCAACGGCGGACAGGAGCGGCAACATAGCGTTTATAATGGATTGCAGGCGCTGAAGGGCGGGGGGATTGTCCTCATTCATGACGGCGCCCGCCCGTTTGTTCGCGTCCGGCATTTGCATGAGCTGGCTGATGCCGCGGTTCAATACGGCGCGGCCATTCCGGCGGTGCGGGTGAAAGACACGATCAAAAAAGCGGGCGGTTTGTTTGTCGAACAGACGATTGATCGTTCCAGCTTGTGGGCGGTGCAAACGCCACAAGCTTTTCGTCTGTCTTTAATCATGGAAGCGCACGAAGAGGCGAAAAAAGCCGGTTACCTCGGCACAGACGATGCCAGCCTTGTCGAACGGCTCGGCAGGCCGGTGAAAATCTTGGAAGGGGACTATCGAAACATTAAATTGACAACCCCGGAAGATCTTTTATTTGCCGAGGCGATTTTGGCGAGCCGCATTGCGGAGTAGATGGGGGTGAAGAGATGTTTCGCATTGGACAAGGGTTTGACGTCCATCAACTGGCCGAAGGGCGTCCACTCATTATCGGCGGCATACATATTCCGTATGAGAAAGGGCTGCTTGGCCATTCCGATGCCGATGTGCTGCTTCACGCGGTGGCGGATGCATGCCTTGGGGCGATTGGCGCCGGCGATATTGGGCGGCATTTTCCAGATACGGACCCGCGCTATAAAGATGCTGACTCAACCGAGTTGCTCGCGCACGTATGGGCGCTCGTCCGGCAAGAAGGGTATACGCTAGTTAATGCGGACTGCACCATTATCGCACAAAAGCCGAAGATGGCACCGTACATCGAGGACATGAAGACGATGATCGCCCGGCTGCTCGAAGCCGAGCGTTCGCAAGTGAATGTGAAGGCCACGACGACAGAAAAACTGGGATTCACTGGGCGCGAAGAAGGCATTGCCGCCCAGGCGGTCGTATTGCTGCAAAAGAGCAGGGCGTAATATTTGGGTGCTGCGGCGCCTGATGATGACCGCTTAGGAAGCGGCGGCATGACGGGTCCGGAAGCGTTCCGGCCTCGTGTTTTTCCGCCCAGGGCGTGAAGGCGCCGAGCGGAAGGGGTCGGTGTCCGGCGGCACAGCGCTGATGAGGGGAGCCGTCCGTTTTGAACTTTGCGGTGATAAACGGTACAATAATAGCACAAGTTTTTGATGAAAGTGGAGGGGTTGGACGATGGCAAAAGACGTGCGCGTGCGCTATGCGCCGAGCCCGACCGGTCATTTGCATATCGGCGGGGCGCGGACAGCGCTGTTTAACTATTTGTTTGCCCGCCATCACGGCGGAAAAATGGTCGTCCGCATCGAAGATACGGATATTGAACGGAACGTTGAAGGCGGCGAAGAGTCGCAGCTTGAAAACTTAAAATGGCTCGGCATTGATTATGATGAATCGGTTGACAAAGACGGTGGCTACGGGCCGTATCGGCAGACGGAGCGGCTAGACATCTACCGGAAGTATGTAAACGAATTGCTCGAACAAGGGCATGCGTACAAATGTTTTTGCACACCGGAAGAGCTCGAGCGGGAACGGGAGGAGCAGCGGGCGGCCGGTATTGCCGCTCCGCAATACAGCGGCAAATGCCGCCATTTAACGCCGGAGCAAGTCGCTGAACTTGAAGCGCAAGGGAAGCCGTATACGATCCGCCTGAAAGTACCGGAAGGGAAAACGTACGAAGTGAACGATCTAGTGCGCGGCAACGTGACGTTTGAGTCGAAAGACGTCGGCGACTGGGTCATTATGAAGGCGAACGGCATTCCGACGTACAATTTTGCCGTCGTCATTGATGACCATTTGATGGAAATCAGCCATGTGTTCCGCGGCGAGGAGCATTTGTCCAACACGCCGAAACAGCTCATGGTGTATGAATATTTCGGTTGGGAGCCGCCGCAGTTCGCCCATTTGACGCTCATTGTCAACGAGCAGCGGAAAAAGCTGTCCAAGCGCGATGAATCGATCATTCAGTTTGTGTCGCAATATAAAGAACTGGGCTATTTGCCGGAGGCGATGTTCAACTTTTTCGCCCTCCTTGGCTGGTCGCCGGAAGGGGAAGAAGAAATTTTTACGAGAGACGAACTGATCCGCATGTTCGACGTCGCTCGGCTGTCGAAATCGCCGTCGATGTTTGATACGAAGAAACTGACATGGATGAACAATCAATATATCAAAAAGCTTGATCTCGACCGGCTTGTCGAGCTGGCGTTGCCGCATTTAGTGAAAGCTGGACGCCTGCCGTCGGACATGAGCGATGAGCAGCGGCAATGGGTGCGCAATTTGATTGCCTTGTATCAGGAGCAAATGAGCTACGGGGCGGAGATTGTTCCGCTGTCCGAGCTGTTCTTTAAAGAAGAAGTCGAATATGAAGATGAAGCCCGCCAAGTGCTCGCCGAAGAACAAGTGCCGGACGTGCTTTCTGCCTTTTTAGCGAATGTGCGGGAGCTTGAACCGTTTACGGCCGATGAGATTAAAGCAACGATCAAAGCGGTGCAAAAGTCGACTGGGCAAAAAGGGAAGAAGCTGTTTATGCCGATTCGCGCCGCAGTGACCGGGCAAACGCACGGACCGGAGCTGCCGTTTGCCATTCAGCTGCTTGGCAAGCAAAAGGTGATCGAACGGCTCGAACGGGTGCTGCAAGAAAAATTTTAGTTGATCTTGTATGCACGTTTGCTTTGCAGCTGTGGTATAATAATACAAAGTTTGTCGGTTGAACAAGCACACATAATGATAAAGCGTTGACGAGGAGAAGTAGGTGACATCGGCATTCCAGAGAGAACCGCCTTGGCTGGGAGCGGTTTATGCCCGATGTTGTCTGAAATGCGCCTCGGAGCCTCCTTTCGAACCGGAACAGAGACGTTCTGCAGTAGAGGGGAGCGGAGCATCTCCGTTATCGGACTCGAGCGAGCGAAACGGCGCATCCGTTTCGCTAAACAGAGTGGAACCGCGCCAAAAGCGTCTCTGTGTCTTCGGCACAGAGACGCTTTTTTATTCATCATCGAATGGGATGGAGGGAGGACATTATGTTTAAAACATTAAAAGAAGACATCGAAGTCATTTTCGAACAAGACCCGGCAGCAAGAAGCTATTTGGAAGTGATTTTAACGTATTCGGGTTTGCATGCCATCTGGGCGCACCGGATCGCCCATGCGCTTTACAAACGGAAATTTTTCTTTCTTGCCCGTTTGATTTCGCAAATTAGCCGCTTTTTCACCGGCATTGAAATCCATCCGGGCGCAAAAATCGGCCGCCGCTTTTTCATCGATCACGGCATGGGAGTGGTCATCGGCGAGACGTGCGAAATCGGCGACAACGTCACCGTCTATCAAGGGGTTACATTAGGCGGGACAGGAAAAGAAAAAGGGAAGCGCCATCCGACGATTAAAGATAACTGTTTGATCGCTGCCGGCGCGAAAGTGCTCGGTTCGATTACGATCGGGGAAAACTCAAAGATCGGCGCTGGGTCGGTTGTGTTAAAAGATGTGCCGCCCAATTCAACGGTTGTCGGCATCCCCGGCCGCGTTGTCGTGCGCGATGGGGTAAAGGTGAAAAAAGATTTAAACCATACCGATTTGCCGGATCCGATCGCCGACCGGTTCCGGGAGCTTGAAGCCGAAATCGCCCGGCTGCAAAGCGAGCTTGAGGCATTGAAACACCAAGAAAGGAAGAGCGAATATGAGCAGCATCCGGCTTTATAATACATTGACGCGAAAAAAAGAACGGTTTGAGCCGCTTGAACCGAACAAAGTGAAAATGTATGTATGCGGCCCGACGGTCTATAATTATATTCATATCGGTAATGCCCGCGCTGCCATCGTCTTTGACACGATCCGCCGCTATTTGGAGTTCCGCGGCTATGATGTGACATATGTGTCCAACTTTACGGATGTGGACGATAAGCTGATCAGGGCTGCCCGTGAGCTCGGCGAGAGCGTTCCGGCGATCGCCGAGCGGTTTATTAAGGCGTATTTTGAGGACATTCAAGCGCTCGGCTGCAAAAAGGCGGATATCCATCCGCGCGTGACGGAAAATATCGGAACGATTATTGAATTTATTCAAGCGCTTATTGACAAAGGGTATGCGTACGAAGTTAACGGCGACGTATACTATCGGACGCGCAAGTTTCCCGGCTACGGCAAATTGTCGCACCAGTCGATTGACGAACTGCAGGCGGGAGCGCGCATCGAAGTGGGAGAAAAGAAAGACGATCCGCTCGATTTTGCTCTTTGGAAAGCCGCAAAAGAAGGAGAGATTTCTTGGGACAGCCCATGGGGGAAAGGGCGGCCCGGCTGGCATATCGAATGCTCGGCGATGGCGCGCAAATATTTAGGTGATACGATCGACATTCATGCTGGCGGCCAAGACTTGACGTTTCCGCACCATGAAAACGAAATTGCCCAGTCGGAGGCGCTGACCGGCAAACCGTTTGCGAAATATTGGCTGCACAATGGGTATTTAAATATTAACAATGAAAAAATGTCCAAGTCGCTTGGCAATTTTGTGCTCGTTCATGATATTATTCAGCAGGTTGACCCGCAAGTGTTGCGTTTCTTTATGCTGTCGGTGCACTACCGCCATCCGATCAACTACAGCGAGGAGCTGCTTGAGAGCGCGCGGCGCGGGCTCGAACGGTTGAAGACAGCATACGGCAACTTGCAGCACCGGCTTGGAGCGAGCACGAACTTAACCGACAACGATGAGGAGTGGCTTTCGCGCCTTGCGGATGTCCGTGCCTCGTTCATTCGTGAAATGGACGATGATTTCAACACCGCCAACGGCATTGCTGTCCTGTTTGAACTCGCCAAGCAAGCGAACTTGTATTTGCAGGAGAAAACGACGTCCGAGAACGTCATTCACGCGTTTTTGCGCGAGTTTGAGCAACTGGCGGATGTGCTCGGCCTTACTTTGAAACAAGAAGAGCTGCTTGACGAAGAAATTGAGGCGCTGATCCGCCAGCGCAACGAAGCGCGGAAAAACCGTGACTTTGCCTTAGCCGACCGCATCCGCGATGAGCTGAAAGCGAAAAATATCATTTTGGAAGATACGCCGCAAGGGACGAGATGGAAACGGGGATCGTAAACATGGCACAGTTTGAGATGATCCATGATGTGAAACAATTAAACGGCCTGGCGCTCGCCTATATCGGCGACGCCGTTTATGAGGTGTATGTGCGCCGCCATTTGCTTGCGACCGGCAACGTTCGGCCGCATGAGTTGCATCGGCGGGCGATCCGCTACGTGTCAGCGCGGGCGCAGGCGAAAGTCATTTTAGCTTTGCTTGACGAAGACGCGCTGACCGACGAGGAGAAAGCCATCGTCCGCCGCGGCCGCAACGCCAAATCGGGCACGATCCCGAAAAACACGGATGTCCAGACGTATCGGCATAGTACAGCGTTTGAAGCATTAATCGGGTACCATTTTTTAAGGAACGATGAGAGGCGAATCGATGAGCTAATCGACCGTTCATTTGCCATTATTGAAAGGGAAGAAAGGGCGTTGGAATGATGGATTACATTATCGGCAGAAATCCGGTCATTGAAGCGCTCAAATCTGGGCGCGACATCAATAAAATTTGGATCGCCGAAGGGGCGCAGCGCCACGCCGTCGAGCCCGTTCTCGAATGGGCGAAGCGGCGGGGCGTGCTCGTCCAATATGTCCCGAAGCGCAAGCTTGATCAAATGGCCGAAGGGGCGCACCAAGGGGTCATCGCCCAAGCGGCGGCGTACCGCTACTATGAGGTGGATGACTTATTCGCCCGCGCCGCTGAACGCGGGGAGGCGCCGTTTTTCCTCGTGTTGGACGAGCTTGAGGATCCGCATAATTTAGGCGCCATCATGCGTACGGCCGATGCGGTGGGGGCGCATGGGCTCATCATCCCGAAGCGGCGTTCGGTCGGGCTGACGCCAACGGTCGCGAAGGCGTCAACCGGAGCCATTGAGCACGTTCCGGTTGCGCGCGTGACGAACTTGGCGCGGACGATCGATGAGCTGAAAGAGCGGGGAGTGTGGGTAGCCGGAACCGATGCAGCCGCCAAAGACGACTACCGTTCGCTTGACGGTACGATGCCGCTGGCGCTTGTGATCGGCAGCGAAGGAAAAGGCATTAGTCGCTTAGTGCTCGAAAAGTGTGATTTTCTATTCCGGCTGCCGATGCGCGGGCATGTCACCTCGCTTAACGCTTCCGTTGCCGCCAGCCTGCTCATGTATGAGGTGTACCGGAAGCGGTATCCATTAGGGGAATAGCCGATGAACATTTTGATTGTTGACGGCTATAACATCATTGGGGCATGGCCGGCGCTGCGCCGGTTAAAAGAAGAGGGCGATCTGGCCGCAGCAAGGGATTTGCTGATTGATAAAATGGCCGATTACAAAGGGTTCACCGGGGATCATGTCATCATCGTTTTTGACGCCCACCTCGTGCAAGGGAACGAGAAAAAGTATAAAAATTACGATGTTGACGTCATTTTTACAAAGGAAAATGAGACAGCCGACGAACGGATTGAACGGTTGGCGAAAACGTTAATGAATGCACGCACAAAGGTGTATGTAGCGACGTCTGATTATACAGAGCAATGGACGGTGTTCAGCCAAGGCGCCTTGCGCAAATCGGCGCGCGAACTGCTGTACGAAATCGAGGCGGTCGAGCGGGACATTTCCAAAAAGCTGCGGGATATCAAGCAGCGCACCCCGATCTCGAAAATGCCGCTCAATGATCGAGTTGCCGAAATTTTTGAAAAATGGCGAAGAGGACAAAAATGAGCGGTTGACGCTGTAAAAATTTGTACTGTATAATAAATGTTAGCGATTGATGCGGTCGGGGGGATCAGCGTGGGGGAATGCTTCAAAGTAGACAAAGCAAGGGACTATCAACAGCTTGAGGATGAACAACTTGTCGCACTCGTTCATAAAGGGGATGGGGAGGCGCTTGATTTTTTAATTCACAAATACCAAAACTTTGTGCGTGCCAAAGCCCGCTCGTACTTTTTAGTCGGGGCCGATCGGGAAGATATCGTGCAGGAGGGGATGATCGGGCTGTATAAGGCAGTCCGCGATTTTAAGGGGGACAAGCTTTCTTCATTTAAAGCGTTTGCAGAACTTTGCATCACAAGACAAATGATCACCGCCATTAAAACGGCGACCCGCCAAAAACACATTCCGCTCAACTCTTACGTTTCTTTAGACAAGCCCATTTACGATGACGAATCAGATCGGACGCTCATGGATGTGTTGTCCGGCGCGCAGGCGACAGATCCGGAAGAATTGATTGTCAACCGCGAGGAAGTCGACGATATCGAGTTGAAGATGACGGAGTTGCTGAGCGACTTGGAGCGGAAAGTGCTTGCTTTATATTTGGATGGGCGCTCGTACCAAGAGATTTCTGAAGAGTTGAACCGCCATGTCAAATCGATCGACAACGCCTTGCAACGCGTTAAACGGAAGCTCGAAAAGTATTTAGAATACCGGGAGATCAGCTTATAGGCGGCGCACCGGCCTGCGGCAAGGGCGAACCAAAAGATGGCGTTGACAGCAGAAACATTGATATGATAAATTTTTATGGACATCCTGCGGGAACGGTGAAAGGTTTATGCGCCAAAAAGTCACGTTGGCTTGCGCGCAATGCGGAAGCCGAAATTATACAGCTACAAAACAGATCGGCCGCCTCGGTGAGCGCCTGACGGCCAACAAATTTTGCCCAGTATGCAACAAGCATACCGCCCATCGCGAAACGAAGTGAGCGATGGGGACAGTTTTGAGCAATCGTGGAGGTACGAGTGATGCAGCGAGTAACCAACTTTTTTAAAGAAGTCGTACGCGAACTGAAAAAGGTAAGTTGGCCAAACCGAAAGGAGTTAGTCAACTACACGGCGGTTGTGTTGGCCACGGTGGCGTTTTTCACCGTCTTTTTTGCCGTTGTTGATCTCGGCATTTCGCAGTTAATTCGCCTTGTGTTTGAATAAGTGGGCGGATGATATGCTAT
The DNA here is from genome assembly GCF_014679505.1 of Geobacillus sp. 46C-IIa. Classification (GTDB taxonomy): domain Bacteria; phylum Bacillota; class Bacilli; order Bacillales; family Anoxybacillaceae; genus Geobacillus. The sequence continues at coordinate 3,299,828 of NZ_CP061474.1, read as the reverse complement.
AATGAAAGATAATCGTACGAGTATGGAACCCGGCAACGGGTTTTTGTTTTGCATAAAAAACAAAATGAAAACCGCCCTAGGGAGGCTCGCTGATGGAGAAAAACTGGTATGTCGTCCATACATATTCAGGATACGAAAATAAAGTGAAAGCCAATTTGGAAAAACGCGTTGAATCGATGGGGATGCAAGATAAAATTTTCCGCGTTGTCGTCCCGGAGGAGACGGAAACGGACATTAAGAACGGGAAGCGGAAAACGACGAAAAAGAAAGTGTTTCCCGGTTATGTGCTCGTTGAAATGGTCATGACCGACGATTCATGGTACGTTGTGCGCAACACACCCGGCGTGACCGGATTCGTCGGTTCGAGCGGGGCCGGTTCGAAACCGACGCCGCTCATGGAGGAAGAAGTGAAGATGATTTTGAAGCGGATGGGCATGCCTCTCGCTGAGGTTGATGTCGATTATGAGGTAAACGAGACCGTCCGAATTAAAGAAGGACCGTTTGCGAACTTCACCGGAAAAATTGAGGCGATTGATCCGGATAAACATAAAGTCAAACTGCTTGTCGACATGTTTGGCCGCGAAACGCGGGTAGAGCTTGAGTTTTCGCAAATCGAAAAAATCTAATGGAAAAGAACTTGCAATCACTACTGAAAAGTGATACTATTTTAAAGGTCAGTATGTCTCTTGGACAGAGACATATAGGCGATGAACTTATACGTGTTTGTATAGGGGAGCAAACTTGTTTTATACGCTGATCCTCTCAACAGAAATGGGAGATATGGAAACGGCTCATGAGATCGGAGCCGAACGAGTGGGAGGGGCAATCCCTATTACCACATCACGGACTTAAGGAGGTGTGTCTCGTGGCGAAAAAAGTAATCAAGATCGTCAAACTGCAAATTCCTGCAGGGAAAGCGAATCCGGCGCCGCCAGTAGGTCCTGCGTTAGGTCAAGCCGGTGTTAATATTATGGCGTTTTGTAAAGAGTTTAATGCCCGTACCGCTGACCAAGCAGGGTTGATCATTCCGGTTGAAATTACGGTTTTTGAAGACCGTTCATTTACATTCATCACGAAAACGCCGCCAGCTGCTGTATTGCTGAAAAAAGCGGCCGGCATCGAATCGGGCTCCGGCGAACCGAACCGCAACAAAGTAGCGACGATCAAACGCGACAAAGTGCGCGAGATTGCCGAGCTGAAAATGCCGGATTTGAATGCAGCGAGCATCGAAGCAGCCATGCGCATGGTTGAAGGCACGGCTCGCAGCATGGGCATCGTGATTGAAGACTAAGGCCGGCTTGTTGTCCGAGGAGGTTGCGTATTCCGCAACCTCTCTCTCCATGGGCAAAAAAGCGATTGTTATTCATTGGATCAAGGATCGATCGCCTCAGAGGGCGGCTTTCCGCTGAGTCATTTACCTTTGGAAAAGGCGAAGGCTGTTTCATCGTGGGAGGTTTTTTCCGCTAAAACCACAATCAAGGAGGACTTTGACATGCCGAAAAGAGGGAAAAAGTATTTAGAAGCGTTGAAGCTCGTTGACCGCTTCAAAGCATATCCGGTTGCTGAAGCGATCGAGCTCGTGAAAAAAACGAACGTCGCCAAGTTTGACGCGACGGTTGAAGTCGCATTTCGTTTAGGGGTTGACCCGAAAAAAGCGGACCAACAAATTCGCGGTGCTGTCGTCCTGCCGCATGGCACAGGGAAAGTGGCGCGCGTGTTAGTGTTCGCGAAAGGGGAAAAAGCGAAAGAGGCGGAAGCAGCGGGCGCTGACTATGTCGGCGATACGGAATATATCAACAAAATCCAGCAAGGTTGGTTTGACTTCGACGTTGTCGTTGCCACGCCGGACATGATGGGTGAAGTCGGGAAACTTGGCCGCATTTTAGGACCGAAAGGGTTAATGCCAAACCCGAAAACGGGCACGGTCACGTTTGACGTAGCGAAAGCGGTGCAAGAAATCAAAGCTGGTAAAGTAGAATACCGCGTCGATAAAGCCGGTAACATTCACGTGCCGATCGGCAAAGTATCGTTTGACAGCGAAAAGTTGGTTGAAAACTTCGCGACGGTTTACGAAGCGATTTTGAAAGCGAAACCGGCAGCGGCCAAAGGGACGTATGTCAAAAACGTGACGGTTACGTCGACGATGGGCCCTGGCATTAAAGTTGACCCGACGACGGTAGCGGTTGCGCAATAACGGTTGACTTTTGCCGGTCTGTTTGATAAAATATCATTTGGCTGAACAAACGAATATCATTTGTACCGTAGACAGTAGGTGCCCGTTTGAGGCTTAATTTCCTACCGAGGTATGTGGACGATAGACAGCGCGCCATCGATAGCGGCGCGTTGAACGATACCTCCATGTCTACGCGGCATGGAGGTTTTTTATTGTACCGCTAAACGGTATAAGTGGTATTCCACTATTTTCTTTTCAGGAGGTGCAGGACGTGTCGAGCGCGATTGAACTGAAAAAGCAAGTGGTCGCTGAGATCGCGGATAAATTCCGTGCCAGCAAGGCGACCGTCATCGTCGATTACCGCGGCTTGAACGTGGCGGAAATGACCGAGCTGCGCAAACAGCTGCGCGAGGCAGGCATTGAGTTCAAAGTGTACAAAAACACGATGACCCGCCGGGCGCTCGCGGAAATCGGCCTGGAAGGATTGGATGAGGTGTTTACCGGCCCGAACGCCATCGCGTTCAGCAATGAAGATGTCGTAGCGCCGGCGAAAATTTTAAGCGACTTTGCGAAAACACATGAGGCGCTGGAAATCAAAGGTGGCGTCATCGAAGGGAACGTCGCCAGCAAGGAAGAAATCGACGCCTTGGCAAAACTTCCGTCCCGCGAAGGGTTGCTCTCGATGTTGCTTAGCGTTCTTCAAGCCCCGATCCGCAACTTTGCGCTTGCGGTTAAAGCGGTGGCCGACAAACAAGAGGAACAAGGCGCGTAATGGCGCATATCGATGTGCATAACGAACATTACACAAGGAGGAAACGATGATGACAAAAGAACAAATCATTGAAGCAGTGAAAAATATGACGGTATTGGAATTAAATGAATTAGTAAAAGCCATCGAAGAAGAATTCGGCGTAACGGCCGCAGCTCCGGTTGTTGTCGCTGGCGGCGCCGCAGCTGGCGCTGAAGCAGCGGCTGAGAAAACAGAATTTGACGTCATCCTCGCTGACGCTGGTGCGCAAAAAATTAAAGTCATCAAAGTCGTTCGCGAAATCACTGGCCTCGGCTTGAAAGAAGCGAAAGACTTGGTTGACAATACGCCGAAACCGATCAAAGAAGCTGTTTCGAAAGAAGAAGCTGAAGAAATTAAAGCAAAACTTGAAGAAGTTGGCGCGAAAATTGAAGTGAAGTAATTGGCGTCGCTATAAAAAAAGAGGCTGGCCCAAGCAAGGGGCGGCCTCTTTTTTGTTACACTATATATCAGGAGCCCATGCGGCTTGCCGATAGAGGAGGGATGATGGTGAGCGAACATTATTACTCAGCGAATCCGACGTCCGAACGAAATCCGCAAACGTGGACGTTTACGTTGCGCGGGCGCGAGTTCTGCTTTACGACCGACAGCGGGGTATTTTCAAAACGTGAGGTCGATTTCGGCACACGTTTACTGATTGAAACGTTTCAGGAGCCGGACGTTGCCGGCGATTTGTTAGATGTTGGCTGCGGGTACGGCCCGATCGGGCTTGCCTTAGCCAAATCGTTTCCTAACCGGCGCGTCCAAATGATCGATGTCAATGAGCGGGCGCTGGAGCTGGCCGAAGCAAACAAACGGGCGAACGGCATCCATAATGCGAACATTTATAAAAGCGACTTGTTTTCGGAAGTGGGGGAACAGCGATTTGCGGCGGTGGTCACCAATCCGCCGATCCGGGCTGGCAAGCGGGTTGTTCATGCGATCTTTGAGCAAAGTCGGGATCACCTCGTTGATCACGGGGAGCTATGGGTGGTCATTCAAAAGAAACAAGGCGCCCCATCCGCGCTGCAAAAGTTAAACGAATGGTTTGCTGCTGTTGAGGTCGTCGCGAAGAAAAAAGGATATTATATCATAAAGGCGAAAAAATGTTGACACCGTTTTTTTATTGTGGTAGCATTATAAAATGCTAAATATGCACATTTCCCGTGTAAAGGGGATGACGTATAATTTTGGACGCAATGGAAAAAATGATAAAATCAATAAACAGCTAAACATATGGTTTTCTACTGGATAGAAACCATTTTCTTTTTTTCTCCATCCAACGCCTGGTTTCCTCGCGCCGGGAGCATGTTGAATCCCCTAAACGAAACGGCGGTGCCACAGCCAAGCCGTTTCCGTCCGGACGGCGGGGGCCGGCCGCATGCATGCCTAGCGCTTTGCCCCGGAATGACGGAGCGGCCAGACCGCCTTGGCGGCATATTCCGCCAAGGCGGGTGGATGGGCGCGATGTTCCGCTTCCGGTTTTCACTAATGTCTACATTTGAGGGGTGAATCACTCTTGACAGGCCGACTAGTTCAATACGGGCGACACCGCCAGCGAAGAAGTTATGCACGCATTAGCGAAGTGCTGGAATTGCCGAACTTAATTGAAATTCAGACGTCCTCCTATCAATGGTTTCTCGATGAAGGGCTGCGGGAAATGTTCAAGGAAATTTCCCCGATCGAAGACTTTTCCGGCAATCTTTCTCTTGAATTTATCGACTATAGCTTAGGGGAGCCGAAATACTCGGTTGAAGAGGCAAAAGAGCGCGATGTTACATATGCGGCGCCGCTTCGCGTGAAAGTTCGCCTCATCAATAAAGAGACAGGCGAAGTGAAAGAACAAGACGTATTTATGGGCGATTTTCCGCTCATGACGGAAACCGGCACGTTTATTATCAACGGAGCGGAACGCGTCATCGTCTCCCAGCTTGTCCGCTCGCCAAGCGTCTATTACAGCGATAAAGTCGATAAAAATGGGAAACGCGGCTATTCGGCGACAGTGATTCCGAACCGCGGCGCATGGCTTGAATATGAAACCGATGCGAAAGACGTCGTTTACGTCCGCATCGACCGCACCCGTAAACTGCCTGTTACGGTGCTTCTTCGTGCGCTTGGGTTCAGCTCCGACCAAGAAATCATCGACTTGCTCGGCGATAACGAATATTTGCGCAATACGCTCGAAAAAGATAATACCGACAGCACGGAAAAAGCGTTGATCGAAATTTATGAGCGCCTCCGTCCGGGCGAGCCGCCGACGCTGGAGAACGCGAAAAGCTTGCTCGCGTCGCGTTTTTTTGACCCGAAACGCTATGATCTAGCGAGCGTCGGACGCTATAAAATTAACAAAAAACTTCATATTAAAAACCGTTTGTTTAACCAACGGCTGGCGGAAACGATTGCCGATCCGGAAACCGGAGAAGTCATCGCCGAAGCTGGAGCGATGATCGACCGCCGGACGCTGAATCGCCTGTTGCCGTATTTAGAAAAAGGCGCCGGGCTGCAGACGTACCGTCCGGCTGAAGGGGTGGCGGACGGGCAAATTTCGGTGCAGACGGTAAAAATCTATGCGCCAAATGACCCGGACAGTGAAAAAGTCATCAATGTTATCGGCAACGGTTTTGTTGCCGAGGATGTAAAACATATTACACCAGCGGACATTATTGCGTCGATCAGCTACTTCTTTAACTTGCTTCACGGTGTCGGCGGTACGGATGATATCGACCATTTGGGCAACCGCCGCCTTCGTTCGGTCGGCGAACTGCTGCAAAACCAATTCCGCATCGGCTTGTCGCGCATGGAACGCGTCGTGCGCGAGCGCATGTCGATCCAAGATACGAACACGATTACACCGCAGCAGCTGATCAACATTCGTCCAGTGATCGCGGCGATTAAGGAGTTTTTCGGCAGCTCGCAGCTGTCACAATTTATGGATCAAACGAACCCGTTGGCTGAGCTGACGCATAAGCGCCGCCTGTCCGCGCTTGGCCCCGGCGGATTAACGCGCGAGCGCGCCGGATTTGAAGTGCGCGACGTTCACTATTCACACTATGGACGGATGTGCCCGATTGAGACGCCGGAAGGTCCGAACATCGGGCTGATCAACTCGCTTTCTACCTATGCAAAAGTGAACAAATTCGGCTTTATTGAAACGCCATACCGGCGCGTCGATCCTGAAACAGGGAGAGTAACAGATCAAATTGATTATTTGACGGCCGATGAGGAAGACAACTATGTTGTGGCGCAAGCGAACGTGTCGCTTGCTGAAGACGGAACGTTCCTTGAAGAAAACGTCATCGCCCGTTTCCGCGGTGAAAACATTGTCGTCAAACGCGACCGCGTCGACTATATGGACGTTTCGCCAAAACAAGTCGTTTCGGCAGCGACGGCGTGCATTCCGTTTTTAGAAAACGACGACTCGAACCGCGCCTTGATGGGGGCGAACATGCAACGTCAAGCGGTGCCGCTGCTCGAGCCGGAGGCGCCGATCGTCGGCACGGGAATGGAGTACGTCTCGGCGAAAGATTCAGGAGCCGCTGTCATCTGCAAGCATCGCGGCATCGTCGAGCGCGTTGAGGCGAAAGAAATTTGGGTGCGCCGGCTCATTGAAGTGGACGGCAAAGAAGTCAAGGGCGATTTGGATAAATACCGCCTGCTCAAATTCGTCCGTTCGAACCAGGGCACATGCTACAACCAACGGCCGATTGTGAAAAAGGGCGACATCGTTGAAAAAGGTGAAATTTTAGCTGACGGCCCATCGATGGACAAAGGGGAGCTGGCGCTCGGCCGCAACGTGCTCGTCGCCTTTATGACGTGGGATGGTTACAACTACGAAGATGCGATCATCATGAGCGAACGGCTCGTCAAAGAAGACGTGTATACGTCGATCCATATTGAGGAATATGAGGCGGAATCGCGTGACACGAAGCTCGGCCCGGAAGAAATTACACGCGACATCCCGAACGTCGGCGAGGACGCGCTGAAAAACTTGGATGAGCGCGGCATCGTCCGCATCGGTGCGGAAGTGAAAGACGGCGACTTACTCGTCGGTAAAGTGACGCCAAAAGGGATGACTGAACTGACGGCTGAGGAGCGGCTGCTGCACGCGATCTTCGGGGAAAAAGCGCGCGAGGTGCGCGATACATCGCTGCGTGTTCCCCATGGCGGCGGCGGCATTGTTCTGGACGTGAAAGTATTCAATCGCGAAGATGGCGATGAACTCCCGCCAGGCGTCAATCAGCTCGTCCGCGTCTACATTGTGCAAAAACGGAAAATTTCCGAGGGCGACAAAATGGCGGGTCGCCACGGGAACAAAGGGGTTATTTCCCGCATTCTTCCGGAGGAAGATATGCCGTTCTTGCCGGATGGCACGCCGGTCGATATTATGTTAAATCCGCTCGGCGTTCCGTCGCGGATGAACATCGGGCAAGTGTTTGAGCTGCATCTCGGCATGGCGGCGAGAAAGCTCGGTTTGCATATTGCTTCCCCGGTCTTTGACGGTGCAACGGAGGAGGATGTGTGGAACATTCTCGAAGAGGCCGGCCTAGCGCGCGATGCGAAAACTGTGCTGTATGACGGCCGGACGGGAGAACCGTTTGACAACCGCGTATCGGTCGGCATCATGTATATGATCAAGCTCGCCCACATGGTCGACGACAAGCTCCACGCCCGTTCAACCGGCCCGTATTCGCTCGTCACCCAGCAGCCGCTCGGCGGCAAGGCGCAGTTCGGCGGCCAGCGCTTTGGCGAGATGGAAGTATGGGCGCTTGAGGCGTACGGGGCGGCGTATACGCTGCAAGAAATTTTGACCGTCAAGTCCGATGATGTCGTCGGCCGCGTCAAAACGTACGAAGCGATCGTCAAAGGGGAAAACATTCCGGAGCCGGGTGTGCCGGAGTCGTTTAAAGTGTTGATTAAAGAGCTGCAAAGCTTAGGCATGGACGTCACGATTTTGACGAGCGACGAACAAGAAATCAACATGGAAAACTTTGATGATGACGACGACCATGCACCGGATGCCATTATGGTAGACGTGAAGCCGATCGAATCGGAAGAAGTCGACGAAGAAAAAGACGCGGTGGCGAAAGAGTAACCGGCAATGGCGGCTAGGCGGGGAGCGTTCCCCGCCATAGGCCGTTAAAGCGAACGGATGGCGAACAAGCCACGGAGTAAAACCGACGGATCAAAGAGGGAGGTATACCCCTTGCTAGATGTCAATAAGTTTGAGTACATGAAAATCGGGCTCGCTTCCCCGGAGAAAATTCGTTCCTGGTCGTACGGTGAGGTCAAAAAACCGGAAACGATCAACTATCGGACGTTAAAGCCGGAAAAAGACGGCCTGTTTTGCGAGCGCATTTTCGGCCCGACGAAAGACTGGGAGTGCCATTGCGGCAAGTATAAGCGCGTACGCTACAAAGGCGTCGTCTGCGACCGCTGCGGCGTCGAAGTGACGCGTTCAAAAGTCCGCCGCGAACGGATGGGTCATATCGAGCTCGCCGCCCCGGTTTCGCACATTTGGTATTTCAAAGGCATCCCGAGCCGGATGGGCCTTGTGCTTGACATGTCGCCGCGGGCACTTGAGGAAGTGATTTACTTTGCTTCGTACGTCGTCACCGACCCGGGCGATACGCCGCTTGAGAAAAAACAGCTGCTGTCGGAAAAAGAATACCGCGCCTATCGCGAAAAATACGGCCAATCGTTCCAAGCGTCGATGGGGGCTGAGGCGATTAAAAAGCTGCTCCAAGACATTGACTTGGATAAAGAAGTGGCCGCGCTGAAAGAAGAGCTGAAAACAGCGCAAGGGCAACGGCGCGCGCGCATTATTAAACGGCTTGAGGTGCTTGAGTCGTTCCGCAGCTCAGGGAACGATCCGGCTTGGATGGTGCTCGATGTGCTGCCGGTCATTCCGCCGGAGCTCCGTCCGATGGTTCAGCTCGATGGCGGGCGGTTTGCGACATCGGACTTAAACGACTTATACCGCCGTGTCATTAACCGCAACAATCGGTTGAAACGGTTGCTTGACCTTGGCGCACCGAACATTATCGTCCAAAACGAGAAACGGATGCTGCAAGAGGCAGTCGATGCGTTGATCGACAACGGCCGCCGCGGCCGCCCGGTGACCGGGCCGGGGAATCGTCCGTTAAAGTCGCTTTCCCACATGCTGAAAGGGAAGCAAGGGCGCTTCCGGCAAAACTTGCTCGGCAAGCGGGTCGACTATTCTGGCCGTTCCGTCATTGTCGTTGGTCCAAACTTAAAAATGTATCAATGCGGACTGCCGAAAGAAATGGCGCTCGAGTTGTTTAAGCCGTTCGTCATGAAAGAGCTCGTTGAGCGGGGCTTGGCGCACAACATTAAAAGCGCGAAACGGAAAATTGAGCGCGTGCACCCTGAAGTATGGGATGTGCTCGAGGATGTCATTAAAGAACATCCGGTGCTGTTAAACCGTGCCCCGACGCTTCACCGTCTCGGCATTCAGGCGTTTGAGCCGACGCTTGTCGAAGGGCGGGCGATCCGTCTTCATCCGCTCGTTTGTACGGCGTACAACGCCGACTTTGACGGCGACCAAATGGCGGTGCACGTGCCGCTGTCAGCCGAAGCGCAAGCGGAAGCGCGCCTGTTGATGCTGGCGGCGCAAAACATTTTGAACCCGAAAGATGGGAAACCGGTCGTTACGCCTTCGCAAGATATGGTTTTAGGAAACTATTACTTGACGATGGAACGCGAAGGGGCGGTCGGCGAAGGCATGGTATTCAAGGATACAGACGAAGCGCTGCTTGCCTACCATAACGGCTATGTCCATCTCCATTCGCGCATCGCCATCCATGCCGGTTCGCTGAAAAACGAAACGTTTACCGAGGAACAAAACAACAAGCTGCTCTTGACAACCGTCGGGAAGCTCATTTTCAACGAAATTTTGCCGAAGTCGTTCCCGTACATTAACGAGCCGACGACGGAAAATATTGAAGGGCGGACGCCGGATAAGTACTTCCTGGACAAAGGGGTCGACGTGCGTGAAGAGATCCGCAAGCGCGAACCCGTGCCGCCGTTTAAGAAAAAAGTGCTTGGGCAAATTATCGCTGAAGTATTCAAGCGGTTCAAAATTACTGAAACATCAAAGATGCTTGACCGCATGAAAGATCTCGGCTTCCAATACTCAACGAAAGCCGGCATTACGATCGGCGTTGCCGACATCGTCGTTTTGCCGGAAAAACAAGAAATTTTGGATGAAGCTCAGGCGAAAGTCGACACGGTTTTGAAGCAGTTCCGCCGCGGGTTGATTACCGACGAAGAGCGGTATGAGCGCGTCATCTCCGTTTGGAGTGCGGCGAAAGATAAAATCCAAGATCGGTTGATGAAATCGCTCGATAAGCGCAACCCGATCTTTATGATGAGCGATTCCGGGGCGCGCGGTAACGCCTCGAACTTTACGCAGCTCGCGGGGATGCGCGGTTTGATGGCCAACCCGGCCGGCCGGATTATCGAGCTGCCGATCAAATCGTCGTTCCGCGAAGGCTTAACGGTATTGGAATACTTTATCTCGACACACGGCGCGCGGAAAGGGTTGGCGGATACGGCATTGAAAACGGCCGACTCAGGCTATCTCACGAGACGTCTCGTTGACGTAGCGCAAGATGTCATCGTCCGTGAAGAGGATTGCGGCACCGATCGCGGCATTTTAGCGCGGGCGTTAACGGATGGCACGGAAGTCGTCGTCAAGCTTGAAGAACGGCTTGTCGGCCGCTATGCGCACAAGACGGTGCACCATCCGGAAACAGGTGAAGTGATCGTACGCAAAGATGAAATGATCACAGAAGATATCGCTAATGAGATCATCAAGGCCGGCATTACAGAAGTATGGATTCGCTCCGTCTTCGCCTGCAACACGCGTCATGGTGTGTGCAAAAAATGCTACGGCCGCAACATGGCGACCGGCATGGACGTCGAAGTCGGCGAGGCGGTCGGCATTATCGCTGCCCAATCAATCGGCGAGCCGGGCACGCAGCTGACGATGCGGACGTTCCATACGGGCGGCGTCGCCGGGGACGATATCACTCAAGGTTTGCCGCGGGTGCAAGAGCTGTTTGAAGCGCGCAACCCGAAAGGGCAAGCGGTCATTTCGGAAATTGACGGCACGGTCATTGCGATTAATGAAACGCGTGACAATCAGTACGAAATTGTCGTGCAAAGCGAAGTCGAGACGCGCTCCTATGTGGCTCCGTACAATGCGCGCCTGAAAGTCGAAGAAGGCCAGCACGTCGAACGCGGCCAAGAGTTGACGGAAGGTTCGGTCGACCCGAAACAGCTGTTGCGCGTGCGCGATATTACGTCCGTCCAAGAATACTTGCTCCGTGAAGTGCAAAAAGTGTACCGGATGCAAGGGGTCGAAATTAGCGATAAGCATATTGAGGTCATGGTGCGGCAAATGTTGCGCAAAGTGCGCGTGATCGATGCCGGCGATACGGATGTGCTGCCAGGCACGCTTTTGGACGTTCATCAGTTCACGGATGTCAACGCTCAAGCCATCCGCGAAGGAAAGCGGCCGGCAACAGCCCGCCCGGTGCTGCTCGGTATTACGAAGGCGTCGCTTGAAACGGATTCGTTCTTGTCAGCGGCTTCGTTCCAAGAAACGACACGCGTCCTGACCGATGCGGCGATCAAAGGAAAACGGGATGAGCTGCTCGGCTTGAAAGAAAACGTCATTATCGGCAAACTTGTCCCAGCCGGAACAGGCATGGCCCGCTATCGCAACGTGAAGCCTGCCGTCAAGAAGGAAACGGCTGGCGATACCGTTCCGTCTAAATAAAAAGCTACCGGGATGGTCGGCTAAGGTGTTCTTGGCCGGCCCTTCCTTAATGAAAAAATTCAGTTGACAACGGACAGAGAAAATGGTAGTCTAATAAAGGTGTTCCAACAACCTGGTACTTTGGAGGATATGTTACATGTCTTATGAAAAAGTATTACAGGCTGGGAAAATCGTCATTGGAACCAAACAAACGATAAGGGCTTTAAAGGAAGGGAAGGCAACGGAAGTGATCGTGGCGGAAGATGCCGACTCGCCGATCATCGAAAAAGTGACGGCGGCAGCCAATGAGGCGAACGTGCCAGTCACAAAAGTCGATTCGATGAAAAAACTCGGCAAGGCATGCAAAATCCAAGTCGGCGCAGCTGCGGTGGCGATCCTTCGTTGATTGCTTTGCCTTTAAAACCTTTGTTTGCATAAACGATGAACCACCTGGATATGTGGGCTTAAACGATGCATGTGAAAGGAGGATTTTTTCATGCCTACAATTAACCAATTAGTCCGCAAAGGACGCGAGAAAAAAGTATTTAAGTCGAAATCCCCTGCGTTGAACAAAGGGTACAACAGCTTCAAAAAAGAACAAACGAACGTGTCTTCCCCGCAAAAGCGCGGCGTATGCACGCGTGTCGGCACGATGACGCCGAAAAAACCGAACTCGGCTCTCCGGAAATATGCTCGTGTCCGCCTGACGAATGGGATTGAAGTGACGGCTTACATCCCGGGAATCGGCCATAACTTGCAAGAACACAGCGTCGTGCTCATCCGCGGCGGACGTGTTAAAGACTTGCCGGGGGTGCGCTACCATATCGTCCGCGGTGCATTGGATACAGCCGGCGTAGCAAACCGGATGCAAGGCCGTTCGAAATACGGCGCGAAAAAGCCAAAAGCAGCGAAAAAATAATGAAGTGAAGAGAATGTTTTCCTGAAGGGAGGAAAAACTATGCCACGTAGAGGCCCTGTTGCTAAACGTGACGTATTGCCAGATCCGATTTACAACTCGAAGCTTGTCACCCGTTTGATCAATAAAATTATGGTTGACGGAAAAAAATCGAAAGCACAAAAAATTCTTTACACTGCTTTTGATATTATCCGTGAACGCACGGGTAAAGATCCAATGGAAGTATTCGAACAAGCGTTGAAAAACGTTATGCCGGTGTTGGAAGTGCGCGCTCGCCGCGTCGGTGGGGCGAACTACCAAGTTCCGGTCGAAGTCCGTCCGGACCGCCGCGTTTCCCTCGGATTGCGCTGGCTCGTGCAATATTCCCGCCTTCGCGGTGAAAAAACGATGGAAGAACGCTTGGCGAACGAGATCATGGACGCTGCCAACAATACAGGCGCAGCGGTGAAAAAACGCGAAGATACGCATAAAATGGCTGAAGCGAACAAAGCGTTTGCCCATTACCGCTGGTAAGGAGCGCTGCCTTAAGGAAATAGGTGAGAAGGCACGGCTGATGCTGCCTGTTCACCTATCTTCCTATATATTGTGGCCCTTCCGGCTGCGTACTGTATAACTTCTCTAAAAAAAGAGATTGCGCCATAGATGGCGACGCCATCTGCTTATATTTTATTTTGTAAGGAAGGAGAAAATAACCACTATGGCAAGAGAGTTCTCCTTAGAAAACACTCGCAACATAGGGATCATGGCGCACATTGACGCCGGGAAAACGACGACGACGGAACGGATCTTGTTCTACACAGGCCGCGTTCATAAAATCGGGGAAGTGCACGAAGGCGCAGCCACGATGGACTGGATGGAGCAAGAGCAAGAACGCGGGATTACGATTACGTCGGCGGCGACAACGGCGCAATGGAAAGGCCATCGCATCAACATCATCGACACGCCGGGGCACGTCGACTTCACGGTTGAGGTTGAACGTTCGTTGCGCGTGTTGGACGGAGCCATTACAGTTCTTGATGCCCAATCCGGCGTAGAACCGCAAACGGAAACGGTTTGGCGTCAAGCGACCACATACGGTGTTCCGCGGATCGTATTCGTCAACAAAATGGACAAAATCGGCGCGGACTTCTTGTATGCGGTAAAAACGCTCCATGACCGCCTGCAAGCGAACGCTCATCCGGTGCAGCTGCCGATCGGCGCTGAAGATCAATTCACCGGCATTATCGACCTTGTCGAAATGTGCGCGTATCATTACCACGATGAGCTCGGCAAAAACATTGAGCGCATCGAAATCCCGGAAGACTACCGCGACTTGGCGGAAGAATATCACGGCAAACTCATTGAGGCCGTTGCGGAACTCGATGAAGAGCTGATGATGAAATATTTAGAAGGGGAAGAAATTACGAAAGAAGAGCTGAAAGCCGCGATCCGTAAAGCGACGATCAGCGTTGAATTCTACCCGGTTTTCTGCGGTTCGGCCTTTAAAAACAAAGGTGTTCAGCTGCTTCTTGACGGGGTTGTCGACTACTTGCCGTCTCCGGTAGACATTCCGGCGATTCGCGGTATCATTCCGGATACGGAAGAAGAAGTGACTCGCGAAGCGCGTGACGACGCTCCGTTTGCGGCGCTGGCGTTCAAAATCATGACTGACCCGTACGTCGGGAAATTGACGTTCTTCCGCGTCTACTCCGGAACGCTCGATTCCGGTTCGTACGTCATGAACTCGACGAAACGCAAACGTGAACGGATCGGCCGCTTGCTGCAAATGCACGCGAACCACCGTCAAGAAATCTCGAAAGTCTATGCCGGCGACATTGCTGCGGCCGTAGGTTTAAAAGAAACAACGACCGGCGATACTCTTTGTGATGAGAAAAATCTCGTCATCCTCGAGTCGATGCAATTCCCAGAGCCGGTTATTTCGGTGGCGATCGAACCGAAATCGAAAGCCGATCAAGACAAGATGGGTCAAGCGCTGCAAAAACTGCAAGAGGAAGACCCGACGTTCCGTGCGCATACCGATCCGGAAACAGGGCAAACGATCATTTCCGGGATGGGCGAGCTGCACCTCGACATTATCGTCGACCGGATGCGCCGCGAATTCAAAGTCGAAGCGAACGTCGGTGCGCCGCAAGTTGCTTACCGTGAAACGTTCCGCAAGTCGGCGCAAGTTGAAGGCAAATTCATTCGCCAGTCTGGCGGTCGCGGTCAATACGGTCACGTTTGGATCGAATTCTCGCCGAACGAGCGCGGCAAAGGCTTTGAATTTGAAAATGCCATCGTCGGCGGGGTCGTTCCGAAAGAGTACGTGCCGGCCGTTCAAGCTGGATTGGAAGAAGCGATGCAAAACGGCGTCTTAGCCGGCTATCCGGTTGTCGACATTAAAGCGAAACTGTTCGACGGATCGTACCACGATGTCGACTCGAGTGAGATGGCGTTCAAAATTGCTGCTTCGTTGGCGCTGAAAAACGCTGCAACGAAGTGTGACCCGGTTCTGCTTGAACCGATTATGAAAGTGGAAGTCGTCATCCCTGAGGAATACCTTGGTGACATTATGGGTGACATCACATCCCGCCGCGGCCGCGTTGAAGGGATGGAAGCGCGCGGGAACGCCCAAGTTGTTCGTGCCATGGTGCCGCTGGCCGAAATGTTCGGTTATGCTACATCGCTCCGTTCGAACACGCAAGGGCGCGGAACGTTCTCGATGGTGTTTGACCATTACGAAGAAGTTCCGAAAAACATCGCCGATGAAATTATCAAAAAAAATAAAGGCGAATAATTGATTTCTCTTGCTAGTTTCGCTATAAATACTTATGTAAGACTTGGGAACATTTTGTTCCCAAGCATCCTATACTTACTTAACTATATCAATCCATATTTTATTTAAGGAGGATCTTTCTCATGGCTAAAGCGAAATTTGAGCGTACGAAACCGCACGTCAACATTGGCACGATCGGCCACGTTGACCATGGGAAAACGACGTTGACAGCTGCGATCACAACAGTTCTTGCGAAACAAGGGAAAGCGGAAGCAAGAGCGTACGACCAAATCGACGCAGCTCCGGAAGAGCGTGAACGCGGAATCACGATTTCGACAGCGCACGTTGAGTATGAAACGGACGCTCGTCACTATGCGCACGTTGACTGCCCAGGCCACGCTGACTACGTGAAAAACATGATCACGGGCGCAGCGCAAATGGACGGCGCGATCCTTGTTGTATCGGCTGCTGACGGTCCGATGCCGCAAACGCGCGAACACATTCTTCTCTCCCGCCAAGTCGGTGTACCGTACATCGTTGTTTTCTTGAACAAATGCGACATGGTGGACGACGAAGAATTGCTTGAACTCGTTGAAATGGAAGTTCGCGATCTTCTCTCTGAATACGACTTCCCGGGCGACGAAGTGCCGGTCATCAAAGGTTCGGCATTAAAAGCGCTCGAAGGCGACCCGCAATGGGAAGAAAAAATCATTGAACTGATGAACGCGGTTGACGAGTACATCCCGACTCCGCAACGTGAAGTAGACAAACCGTTCATGATGCCGGTTGAGGACGTTTTCTCGATCACAGGCCGCGGTACGGTTGCGACGGGCCGTGTTGAGCGCGGTACGTTAAAAGTCGGCGACCCGGTTGAAATTATCGGTCTTTCGGACGAGCCGAAAACGACGACGGTTACGGGTGTAGAAATGTTCCGTAAGCTGCTTGACCAAGCGGAAGCTGGCGACAACATCGGTGCGCTTCTCCGCGGTGTATCGCGTGACGAAGTTGAGCGCGGCCAAGTATTGGCGAAACCGGGCTCGATCACGCCGCACACGAAATTTAAAGCGCAAGTTTACGTTCTGACGAAAGAAGAAGGCGGACGCCATACTCCGTTCTTCTCGAACTACCGTCCGCAATTCTACTTCCGTACAACGGACGTAACGGGCATCATCACGCTTCCGGAAGGCGTAGAAATGGTTATGCCTGGCGACAACGTTGAAATGACGGTTGAACTGATCGCTCCGATCGCGATCGAGGAAGGAACAAAATTCTCGATCCGTGAAGGCGGCCGCACGGTTGGTGCTGGTTCCGTATCGGAAATCATTGAGTAATTGAATGAAAAAGGATGTCCAGCAACTGGACATCCTTTTTCTTTTGACCGTTCGCTTTGGCTATGAAATTTTCTCTTCGTGCAAGCCTAAGAAGGGAGACTTAATCTGCGGCGGCGGTTTTATCATTCGGCCTCGTTCTATATCGTCTATATCGGAAATGATCTTGAACAGCGGCGGCATGGCGAGGGCGCTCTTTTTTCTTTTGGCGGCGTCTTTTCCAAATCCCACCGCCTATGTATCGTGTTGAAAACGATGCGGCTGCTATGTATAATGAAGAAGTGTGGGAAAAGCGAAGAAATGACTTGCAATCTCGCTTACATACGAGTATAATATCAAATGTTGGTCTTTGACTGCGATGAAGCGGAAGGTTGCTGACACACCCGGCCGCTTTGCCACGGCCATGTGCGGGAAATTTCCGCGGAGAAGTCTATTTTCAAAATAGGCGAAGAAGGAGGGAAAACCAAATGGCAAAAGAAAAAATTCGCATTCGTTTAAAAGCTTATGATCATCGGATTTTAGACCAATCGGCGGAGAAAATCGTCGAAACCGCAAAACGTTCTGGAGCAAAGGTGTCGGGTCCGATCCCGCTGCCGACGGAAAGAACGGTCTATACGATTTTGCGTGCCGTTCACAAGTACAAAGACTCCCGTGAACAATTTGAAATGCGGACACATAAACGTTTGATCGACATCATTAATCCGACTCCGCAAACGGTGGATTCGTTAATGCGGTTAGATTTGCCGTCGGGCGTTGATATTGAAATTAAACTGTAATCTAGTCGACTAGGAGGTGTGACAAATGACGAAAGGAATCTTAGGAAGAAAAATCGGTATGACGCAAGTATTTGCGGAAAACGGCGATTTGATTCCGGTAACCGTCATCGAAGCGACGCCGAACGTCGTGCTGCAAAAGAAAACGATCGAAAACGACGGTTACGAAGCGATTCAATTAGGTTTTGAAGATGTAAGCGTAAAACGCGCCAACAAACCGCAAATCGGCCATGCTGCCAAAGCAAACACGGCACCTAAGCGCTTCATTCGTGAAATCCGTGGCGCCAACGTGGATGAATATGAAGTTGGCCAAGAAGTAAAAGTTGACATTTTTAGTGAAGGCGACATCGTCGATGTCACGGGCATTTCCAAAGGGAAAGGCTTCCAAGGTGTTATTAAACGTCACGGCCAATCGCGCGGACCAATGGCTCACGGTTCCCGTTACCATCGTCGTCCAGGTTCGATGGGGGCGATCGCGCCGAACCGCGTATTTAAAACGAAAAACTTGCCAGGCCGCACAGGCGGTGAGCGGGTCACGATCCAAAACTTGAAAATTGTCAAAGTTGATCCAGAACGCAACTTGTTGCTCATTAAAGGCAACGTACCAGGCCCGAGAAAAGGGTTAGTCATCGTGAAAAGCGCCGTTAAAGCGAAGGCGAAATAACACTTGGCCAAGAAAGGAGGAACTACGTAATGCCAAAAGTAGCATTATATAACCAAAACGGTCAGACGATCGGAGAAATCGAATTAAACGATGCCGTTTTTGGGATTGAACCGAATAAACACGTATTGTTCGAAGCAGTCATTATGCAACGCGCCTCGATGCGCCAAGGAACACACAAAACGAAAAATCGCGCTGAAGTGAGCGGCGGCGGCCGCAAACCATGGCGTCAAAAAGGGACTGGACGCGCCCGTCAAGGTTCGATTCGCGCTCCGCAATGGCGCGGCGGCGGTACGGTCTTTGGTCCGGTTCCGCGCGACTACAGCTACAAACTGCCGAAAAAAGTTCGCCGTTTAGCCATTAAATCGGCACTGTCCTCGAAAGTGCTGGAAAACGAAATTGTTGTATTGGACCAACTGTCGCTTGAAGCACCGAAAACGAAAGAAATGGTAAAAATTTTAAATAACCTCGCGGTTGACCGGAAGGCGCTCATTGTGACCGACGAACTGAACGAAAACGTTTATTTGTCGGCGCGCAACATCCCGGGCGTCAAAGTCGTTTCTGCCAACGGCATCAACGTGCTTGACGTGTTAAACCATGACAAGCTCGTCATTACGAAGGCGGCCGTGGAGAAAGTAGAGGAGGTGCTTGCATAATGAAAGACCTTCGCGACATTATTAAGCGCCCCATCATCACGGAAAATACGATGAACTTGGTCGGGCAACGGAAATATACGTTTGAAGTTGACGTCAAAGCGAACAAAACGGAAGTGAAAGACGCTGTTGAGAAAATCTTTGGCGTCAAAGTTGAAAAAGTCAACATTATGAACTATAAAGGGAAATTTAAACGCGTCGGCCGTTACAGCGGCTACACGAACCGCCGCCGCAAAGCGATCGTAACGCTGACGCCGGACAGCAAAGAAATCGAACTGTTCGAAGTGTAATATTCATGACGAAGGAGGGACATACCGATGGCGATTAAAAAGTATAAACCGACATCGAACGGCCGTCGCGGCATGACGGTGCTTGATTTCTCGGAAATTACGACAGATCAGCCGGAAAAATCGCTGCTTGCCCCGTTGAAGAAAAAAGCGGGCCGCAACAACCAAGGGAAAATCACGGTTCGCCATCAAGGCGGTGGCCATAAGCGCCAATACCGGATTATCGATTTTAAACGTGACAAAGACGGAATTCCTGGACGCGTTGCTACGATCGAATACGATCCGAACCGTTCGGCGAATATCGCACTCATCAACTATGCTGACGGCGAGAAACGCTACATTCTCGCGCCGAAAAACTTAAAAGTCGGCATGGAAATCATGTCTGGCCCGGACGCAGACATTAAAGTTGGCAATGCGCTGCCGCTTGAGAACATTCCGGTCGGTACGCTCGTCCACAACATCGAGCTGAAACCAGGCCGTGGCGGTCAATTGGTGCGTGCAGCCGGCACATCGGCGCAAGTGCTCGGGAAAGAGGGTAAATACGTTATCATTCGTTTAGCTTCTGGCGAAGTGCGCATGATTTTAGGCAAATGCCGTGCCACAGTCGGTGAAGTAGGCAACGAGCAACACGAACTTGTCAACATCGGGAAAGCAGGGCGCGCTCGCTGGTTAGGCATCCGCCCGACAGTTCGCGGTTCGGTTATGAACCCGGTTGATCACCCGCACGGTGGTGGTGAAGGGAAAGCACCGATCGGACGCAAATCGCCGATGACGCCATGGGGCAAACCGACGCTCGGATACAAAACGCGCAAAAAGAAAAACAAATCGGATAAATTCATCGTCCGTCGCCGCAAGAAGTAATGAACGAGCGCAATTAAGAAGGGAGGTTCACTTATGGGTCGCAGCTTGAAAAAAGGTCCATTTTGCGATGAACATTTGATGAAAAAAATTGAAAAGCTCAATGAAACTGGGCAAAAACAAGTGATCAAAACATGGTCTCGCCGTTCGACGATCTTCCCGCAGTTTGTCGGCCATACGATCGCCGTATATGACGGCCGCAAACATGTACCGGTCTACATTACAGAGGACATGGTCGGACATAAACTTGGTGAATTTGCGCCGACGCGCACGTTCCGCGGCCATGCCGGCGATGACAAGAAAACAAAACGGTAATGAGAGGAGGTTCTGAATATGCAAGCTAAAGCTGTTGCGAGAACCGTTCGCATCGCTCCTCGTAAAGCGCGCTTAGTCATTGATTTGATCCGCGGGAAAGAAGTCGGTGAAGCGTTCGCCATTTTGCGTCACACGCCGAAAGCCGCTTCCCCGATCATCGAGAAAGTGTTGAAATCGGCTGTTGCCAACGCTGAACATAACTATGACATGGACATCAACAACTTAGTTGTTTCTCAAGCGTACGTAGACGAAGGCCCGACGCTGAAACGTTTCCGTCCGCGCGCGATGGGACGGGCAAGCGCCATTAATAAACGCACAAGCCACATTACAATCGTCGTTTCAGAAAAGAAGGAGGGATAATCCGTGGGTCAAAAGGTCAACCCGATCGGTCTGCGCATCGGCATCATTCGTGACTGGGAATCGAGATGGTATGCGGAAAAAGACTATGCAGATCTGTTGCACGAGGACTTAAAAGTCCGCGAATACATTAACAAACGCCTGCAAGACGCGGCCGTCTCCCGCGTGGAGATTGAACGTGCAGCCAACCGCGTCAACGTAACGATCCATACAGCCAAACCGGGCATGGTCATCGGGAAAGGCGGTTCGGAAGTTGAAGCGCTCCGCAAAGCGCTCGCGCAATTGACTGGCAAACGTGTCCATATTAACATCGTCGAAATTAAAAAGCCGGATTTGGACGCGAAACTCGTTGCTGAAAATATCGCTCGCCAGTTGGAAAACCGCGTTTCGTTCCGCCGGGCGCAAAAACAAGCCATTCAACGGGCGATGCGCGCTGGGGCAAAAGGGATTAAAACGATGGTTTCCGGCCGTTTAGGCGGTGCCGATATCGCTCGTTCGGAACATTACAGCGAGGGGACAGTTCCACTCCATACGTTGCGCGCTGACATCGACTATGCAACGGCAGAAGCGGATACCACGTACGGAAAAATCGGCGTCAAAGTATGGATTTATCGTGGGGAAGTCCTTCCGACAAAGAAAAAAGCTGAGGAAGGAGGAAAATAATCATGTTAATGCCAAAACGCGTCAAATATCGCCGTGAACATCGCGGACGGATGAAAGGCCGCGCGAAAGGCGGTACGGAAGTTCATTTCGGTGAATTCGGCTTGCAAGCATTAGAATCAGCTTGGATTACAAACCGACAAATCGAAGCAGCCCGCCGGGCGATGACCCGTTACATGAGACGGGGCGGGAAAGTATGGATTCGCATTTTCCCATCCAAACCGTATACAGCTAAGCCGCTTGAAGTGCGGATGGGTTCCGGTAAAGGGGCGCCGGAAGGATGGGTTGCTGTTGTCAAACCGGGCAAAGTCATGTTTGAAGTGGGCGGTGTTTCCGAGGAAGTGGCACGTGAAGCATTGCGTTTGGCTTCTCACAAGCTTCCGATCAAATGCAAATTCGTAAAACGTGAAGAAACTGGTGGTGAAGCGTAATGAAAGCGAAAGAAATCCGTGATTTGACCACTGCCGAAATCGAGCAAAAAATTCAAACGTTGAAGGAAGAATTATTCAACCTTCGCTTCCAGCTGGCGACAGGCCAACTGGAAAACACGGCGCGCATCCGCCAAGTGCGCAAAGACATCGCCCGTATGAAAACGATCATTCGCGAACGAGAGCTCGCTGCCAATAAATAATGTTTGAGAGGAGGTTTGCGGAATGAGCGAACGCAATCAACGCAAAGTGTACGTCGGACGGGTCGTATCGGACAAAATGGACAAAACGATTACCGTTTTAGTTGAAACGTACAAAAAACATCCGTTATACGGCAAACGCGTGAAATACTCGAAAAAATATAAAGCACACGATGAACATAACGTTGCGAAAGTCGGCGACATCGTAAAAATTATGGAAACTCGCCCGCTGTCGGCAACGAAACGCTTCCGCTTAGTAGAAGTCGTCGAAAAGGCAGTTGTTCTGTAATCGTTCTTCATTTAGTTCGGGGAGATAATTCCGAAAGGAGGTTTCGTCGATGATTCAACAAGAATCTCGCTTAAAAGTAGCTGATAACTCTGGCGCACGCGAAGTGCTTGTCATTAAAGTGCTCGGAGGTTCGGGCCGCCGCTACGCGAACATCGGCGATGTCGTTGTAGCTACGGTTAAAGATGCGACGCCAGGTGGCGTTGTTAAAAAAGGTCAAGTCGTTAAAGCGGTTGTCGTCCGCACGAAGCGCGGGGTACGCCGTCCAGATGGTTCGTACATCCGTTTTGACGAAAACGCCTGCGTCATTATTCGTGATGACAAAAGCCCGCGCGGCACGCGTATTTTTGGGCCGGTTGCCCGCGAATTGCGCGATAAAGACTTCATGAAAATCATTTCTTTAGCTCCGGAAGTTATTTAATGGAACGGAATCACGTTTCAAGGAGGTGCGAATGCGATGCATGTAAAAAAAGGTGATAAAGTGCAAGTAATCTCCGGCAAAGACAAAGGCAAACAAGGCGTCATCCTAGCGGCATTTCCGAAGAAAAACCGCGTCATCGTTGAAGGTGTCAACATCGTGAAAAAGCACGCGAAACCGTCGCAAGCAAATCCGCAAGGCGGCATTATTGAAAAAGAAGCGCCGATCCACGTTTCCAAAGTGATGCCGTTAGATCCGAAAACAGGTGCGCCGACGCGTATCGGCTACAAAATTGTCGACGGCAAAAAAGTGCGCTATGCGAAAAAATCCGGAGAGATTTTAGATAAATAACCGTGATGCAAGAAAGGAGGTACCTTTATGAACCGCCTGAAAGAGAAATATCTAAAAGAAGTCGTGCCTGCTCTCATGAGCAAGTTCAACTATAAATCGATCATGCAAGTTCCGAAAATCGAAAAGATCGTCATTAACATGGGTGTCGGCGATGCGGTACAAAACCCGAAAGCATTAGACAGCGCCGTAGAAGAGTTGACATTGATCGCTGGCCAACGCCCGGTTGTGACGCGCGCGAAAAAATCAATCGCCGGCTTCCGCCTCCGTCAAGGAATGCCGATCGGCGCGAAAGTCACATTGCGCGGCGAACGGATGTATGAATTTCTCGACAAATTGATCTCGGTCTCGCTTCCGCGCGTGCGCGACTTCCGCGGCGTATCGAAAAAGGCGTTTGACGGGCGCGGCAACTATACGCTCGGCATTAAAGAGCAGCTCATTTTCCCAGAGATCGACTACGATAAAGTCAACAAAGTGCGCGGCATGGATATCGTGATCGTCACGACGGCCAACACGGATGAAGAAGCGCATGAACTGTTAACGTTGCTCGGCATGCCATTCCAAAAATAATGATCCCATAACACAAGGGAGGCGAAATCGTGGCTAAAAAATCGATGATCGCGAAACAAAAACGGACGCCAAAGTTTAAAGTGAGAGCGTACACCCGCTGCGAGCGCTGCGGCCGCCCGCATTCGGTTTACCGCAAATTTAAACTTTGCCGTATTTGTTTCCGTGAACTCGCATATAAAGGTCAACTTCCAGGCATTAAAAAAGCCAGCTGGTAATCAACCCATTGATTGGGAAGGAGGTAAAACAAAATGGTGATGACAGATCCAATTGCTGATATGCTGACTCGCATCCGCAATGCGAACATGGTGCGTCACGAAAAACTCGAAGTCCCGGCTTCGAAAATCAAGCGGGAAATCGCCGAGATTTTAAAGCGCGAAGGGTTTATTCGTGATGTGGAATATATCGAAGACAACAAACAAGGGATTCTCCGCATTTTCTTGAAATACGGTCCGAACAACGAACGCGTCATTACCGGGCTGAAACGCATCAGCAAACCGGGGCTGCGCGTGTACGTCAAAGCCCACGAAGTGCCGCGCGTCTTAAACGGCTTAGGGATCGCCATTCTCTCGACGTCGCAAGGCATTTTAACGGATAAAGAAGCTCGTCAAAAAGGCACGGGCGGCGAAGTAATCGCCTACGTTTGGTAATTTATTCGCTCAAGAATGGAGGTGTTTTTGACATGTCACGTGTCGGCAAAAAACCAATTGAAATTCCTGCCGGTGTCACTGTCACGGTGAACGGCAATACGGTTACGGTCAAAGGGCCGAAAGGGGAATTAACCCGCACGTTCCACCCGGATATTACGATCAACGTTGAAGACAATGTGATCACCGTTACACGCCCAAGCGATGAGAAGCAACATCGCGCGCTCCATGGCACGACGCGCAGCTTGCTCGCTAACATGGTCGAAGGCGTTTCGAAAGGCTATGAAAAAGCACTTGAGCTCGTCGGTGTCGGATACCGTGCATCGAAACAAGGGAAAAAACTTGTATTAAGCGTCGGTTACTCCCACCCGGTAGAAATTGAACCGGAAGAGGGGCTCGAAATTGAAGTGCCTGCAGCGACGAAAATCATCGTCAAAGGGGCAGACAAGCAACGCGTCGGCGAACTGGCAGCCAACATTCGCGCCGTACGTCCGCCGGAGCCGTATAAAGGCAAAGGCATTCGCTACGAAGGCGAACTTGTGCGCTTAAAAGAAGGCAAAACTGGTAAATAACGCGGCATAGCGAAGCGAAAGGAGTGACATTCGATGATCACGAAAGTTGACCGAAACGCGGTCCGTAAAAAAAGACACGCGCGCATCCGCAAAAAAATCGTCGGCACGGCTGAACGTCCGCGGTTGAGCGTGTTCCGTTCGAACAAACATATTTACGCGCAAATTATCGACGATACGAAATCGGCAACGATTGTCAGCGCCTCAACATTGGATAAAGAGTTCGGCTTAGATTCGACAAACAACATTGATGCGGCGAAAAAAGTCGGCGAGCTTGTCGCCAAACGGGCGTTAGAAAAAGGCATTAAACAAGTCGTGTTCGACCGTGGCGGGTATTTGTATCATGGACGGGTTAAAGCATTAGCGGATGCCGCCCGCGAAGTCGGCTTGGAATTCTAATTAAAGGAGGGACAACGATGCGTCGTATCGATCCAAACAAACTTGAATTGGAAGAGCGTGTAGTCGCGGTAAACCGTGTAGCAAAAGTCGTGAAAGGCGGACGTCGCCTGCGCTTTTCGGCTTTAGTCGTCGTCGGCGATAAGAACGGCCATGTCGGATTTGGCACAGGGAAAGCGCAAGAAGTTCCGGAAGCGATCCGCAAGGCGATTGAAGATGCGAAGAAAAACTTAATGGAAGTGCCGATCGTTGGCACGACGATTCCGCATGAAGTGGTCGGCCATTTTGGTGCTGGGGAAATCATTTTAAAACCGGCTTCCGAAGGTACCGGGGTTATCGCCGGTGGTCCGGCTCGCGCGGTATTGGAGCTGGCGGGCATCAGCGACATTTTGTCGAAATCGATCGGTTCGAACACGCCAATCAACATGGTGCGCGCAACGTTCGATGGATTAAAGCAATTAAAACGCGCCGAAGACGTAGCAAAATTGCGCGGCAAAACAGTCGAGGAACTGTTAGGATAAGGAGGGAACGATCATGGCAAAAAAATTGGCGATTACCCTCACGCGCAGCGTGATTGGCCGTCCGGAAGACCAACGCATTACCGTAAAGACACTCGGCTTGCGGAAAATGCATCAAACGGTCGTTCATAATGACAATCCTGCCATCCGTGGGATGATTAATAAAGTCGCTCACCTTGTGAAAGTAAAAGAAATCGAAGAATAAATGGGATCATAAGGAGGTGCTTCGCCATGAAACTTCATGAATTGCAACCAGCGCCGGGTTCCCGGAAGAAAGCTGTCCGTGTCGGCCGCGGGATCGGTTCGGGCAACGGCAAAACGTCTGGCCGCGGCCATAAAGGTCAAAAAGCCCGCTCCGGCGGAGGGGTTCGCCTTGGTTTTGAAGGGGGCCAAACGCCTTTGTTCCGCCGCCTGCCGAAACGCGGGTTCACGAACATCAACCGAAAAGAATACGCGGTAGTCAACTTAGATAAACTGAACATTTTTGAAGACGGCACGGAAGTTACACCGGAATTGCTGCTTGAAACAGGTGTGATCAGCAAGCTGAAGTCGGGCGTGAAAATTTTAGGCAAAGGCCAAATCGAGAAAAAGTTAACGGTCAAAGCGCATAAGTTCTCGGCATCGGCGAAAGAAGCCATTGAGGCGGCTGGCGGTAAAACTGAGGTGATTTAATGTTTCGGACAATCTCCAACTTTATGCGCGTCAGTGATATTCGAAACAAAATCATTTTCACTCTTCTTATGCTCATCGTGTTCCGCATCGGAACATTCATCCCTGTTCCGAGCGTGAACACCGATGTATTAAAACTGCAAGATGAATTAAATGCGTTCGGCGTCCTGAACATTTTTGGCGGCGGGGCGCTGCAAAACTTTTCGATTTTTGCCATGGGGGTTATGCCCTACATTACGGCATCCATTATCGTCCAGCTGCTGCAAATGGACGTCGTTCCGAAATTCACGGAATGGTCGAAGCAAGGCGAGATGGGCCGGCGTAAATTAGCTCAGTTTACCCGCTATTTTACGATTGTGCTTGGATTTATCCAGGCGCTCGGCATGTCCTACGGCTTCAACAATTTGGCCGGCGGGATGCTCATTCAAAATCCGGGCATTGGCACGTATTTGTTGATCGCGGTTGTCTTGACCGCTGGCACAGCCTTTTTAATGTGGCTTGGCGAACAGATCACCGCCAAAGGCGTCGGGAACGGGATTTCGATCATTATTTTTGCGGGGATCGTTTCCGGCATTCCGACGATCTTGAACCAAATTTACGCCCAACAATTTGAAAATGTCGGAGAAGACTTGTTTTTGCGCATTGTCCGGCTGCTGCTCGTAGCGCTGGCAGTGGTTGCTGTTATTGTTGGCGTTATTTACATTCAGCAGGCGTTCCGGAAAATACCGATTCAATATGCAAAGCGGCTTGAAGGCCGAAACCCGGTCGGCGGTCATTCAACCCACTTGCCGCTCAAAGTGAATCCAGCCGGGGTCATTCCGGTCATTTTCGCCGTATCGTTTTTAATTGCACCACCGACGATTGCATCGTTTTTTGGCACGAATGACGTAACATTGTGGATTCGCCGAACGTTTGACTATACTCATCCGATTGGCATGACGATCTATGTCGTGCTTATTATCGCGTTCACGTACTTTTACGCGTTTGTTCAAGTCAACCCCGAACAGATGGCCGATAACTTGAAGAAGCAAGGCGGCTATATCCCAGGCATCCGCCCTGGAAAAAATACGCAAGAGTATGTCACGCAAATTTTATACCGATTGACGTTGGTCGGTTCGCTCTTTTTAGCGGTCATTGCCGTGCTGCCCGTGTTCTTTGTGAACTTTGCGAACTTGCCGCCTTCCGCACAAATCGGCGGTACGAGCTTGCTCATCGTTGTCGGCGTGGCTCTTGAGACGATGAAACAGCTTGAGAGCCAGCTGGTAAAACGCCATTACCGAGGATTCATCAAATAAAGAAGGCAAGAGTGGCCAGTTCTTGCCGGTAGGGGGAGTTAGGATGAATTTAGTGCTGATGGGGCTGCCAGGTGCCGGCAAAGGCACGCAAGCCGAGAAGATTGTAGAAACGTATGGAATTCCGCACATTTCAACCGGGGATATGTTTCGGGCGGCGATCAAAGAAGGGACACCGTTAGGATTGCAGGCGAAACAATATATAGACCGCGGCGACCTTGTTCCGGATGAGGTGACGATCGGCATCGTCCGTGAACGGTTGAGCAAAGATGATTGCCAAAACGGCTTTTTGCTTGACGGGTTTCCGCGCACGGTCGCCCAAGCGGAGGCACTGGAAACGATGCTGGCTGAAATCGGCCGCAAGCTTGACTATGTCATCCATATCGATGTTCGCCAAGACGTGTTAATGGAGCGCCTCACAGGCAGACGAATTTGCCGCAACTGCGGAGCGACATACCATCTTGTCTTTCACCCACCGGCTCAGCCGGGCGTATGCGACAAATGCGGAGGCGAGCTGTACCAGCGCGCTGACGATAATGAAGAGACGGTGGCTAACCGGTTAGAAGTCAACACGAAACAAATGAAGCCATTGCTCGATTTCTACGAGCAAAAAGGCTATTTGCGCCACATTAACGGCGAACAAGAAATGGAAAAAGTATTTGCGGACATTCGCGAATTGCTCGGGGGACTCGCTCGATGATCATTTATAAGACCGCGCATGAAATTGCTCTGATGCGCGAGGCGGGAAAAATCGTTTCCCTTACCTTAGAAGAGCTGAGAAAGCATATTCGCCCCGGGGTAACGACAAAGGAACTGGACGCCATTGCGGAGGAAGTGATTCGTTCCCATGGCGCCATTCCGTCGTTTAAAGGATATCAAGGGTTTCCGGGGAGCATTTGCGCCTCGGTGAATGAGGAACTCGTGCACGGAATTCCCGGCGATCGCATGTTGCTTGAGGGCGACATTATTACGGTTGATGTAGGGGCTCAGTATGAAGGGTATCATGCTGACTCAGCCTGGACGTATCCGGTTGGGGAGATCGACGCCGAGACAAAGCGGCTGCTTGACGTGACGGAACAATCGTTGTATGTTGGACTCGCAGAGGCGAAACCAGGCGTCCGTTTGACGAACATTTCCCATGCGATTCAAGCGTACGTCGAAGCGCACCATTTTTCCGTCGTCCGCGAGTATGTCGGGCACGGAATTGGTCAACACTTACATGAAGACCCGCAAATCCCTCATTACGGTCCACCGAACAAAGGACCGATTTTGCGGCCGGGGATGACCTTATGCATCGAACCGATGGTCAATGCGGGCAGCCGTTACGTGAAAACATTGGCTGACGATTGGACTGTCGTCACGGTGGACGGAAAACGGTGTGCCCATTTCGAACATACGATTGTTATTACGGAGCATGGCTATGAAATTTTAACCGTTTCTTAACAGCTCCGAGTGCCGTGGCAACGGCCATGAGGAGCTGATGTAGATATCGCCCGCCTTATGTCCGTTCGGTTTTGCGTAACACAATGTTACTCATTCGAAGGAGGGAGAGCCGCTCGATGGCGAAAGACGATGTAATTGAAGTGGAAGGCACCGTCATTGAAACATTGCCAAATGCGATGTTTCGTGTAGAATTAGAAAATGGGCACACGGTGTTGGCCCATGTGTCCGGCAAAATCCGCATGCACTTCATCCGCATTTTGCCTGGCGATAAAGTGACGGTCGAGTTGTCGCCGTATGATTTGACGCGTGGACGGATTACGTATCGATATAAATAAAGAATGCACTCCGTTTAATAGGGAGGTAAACAACATGAAAGTGAGACCATCTGTCAAACCGATTTGCGAAAAATGTAAAGTCATTCGCAGACGCGGCAAAGTAATGGTCATTTGTGAAAATCCGAAACATAAACAACGTCAAGGGTAATTTCCAAGGAGGTGTACAATATGGCACGTATTGCAGGTGTCGACATTCCGCGCGATAAACGAGTAGTCATTTCGTTAACATACATTTATGGGATCGGCAAACCGACTGCGCAAAAAATCTTAAAAGAAGCAGGCGTATCGGAGGATACACGCGTTCGCGATTTAACGGAAGAGGAGCTTGGCCGCATTCGTGAAATCGTCGGCCGCTTGAAAGTGGAAGGCGATCTGCGCCGTGAAGTATCGTTAAACATTAAGCGGTTAATGGAAATCGGCTGCTATCGCGGCCTGCGTCATCGCCGCGGGTTGCCGGTTCGCGGTCAAAACACGAAAAACAATGCCCGCACGCGCAAAGGCCCGCGCCGTACGGTAGCGAACAAGAAAAAATAATCACGCAAAGGAGGTCATTTGACGAATGGCACGCAGAACAAACACTCGCAAACGCCGCGTAAGAAAAAATATTGATACGGGCATTGCCCATATTCGTTCGACTTTCAACAACACGATCGTAACGATTACGGACGTTCATGGCAACGCCATTGCTTGGTCGAGCGCTGGCGCATTAGGATTCAAAGGTTCGCGCAAATCGACGCCATTTGCAGCGCAAATGGCCGCAGAGGCAGCGGCGAAAGCGTCGATGGAACATGGCATGAAAACGGTCGAAGTGAACGTGAAAGGCCCTGGGGCTGGCCGTGAGGCAGCGATCCGTGCGTTGCAAGCAGCCGGATTGGAAATTACGGCGATCAAAGACGTCACTCCAATCCCGCACAATGGATGCCGTCCGCCAAAACGTCGCCGCGTGTAACGCCTCTGTATAGAATTTGAACCATTGTCAATAATGGGATATGATAAAGACCATGACAGGGAAGCCGGCTTCGTCCGCCGGCAAGCGTAGATATAGATTCATGGGGGAATGTTATTAGGCGTGTACCGTTTGGTCGGGGTCTCGACGTTTTGAAGGAGGGTATAATAATCGATGATTGAAATTGAAAAGCCGAAAATTGAAACGGTCGAACTGAGCGAAGATGCCAAATACGGCAAATTCGTAGTCGAACCGCTTGAGCGTGGATATGGTACAACCTTAGGGAACTCCTTACGTCGTATCCTATTGTCTTCACTCCCTGGTGCGGCTGTGACATCGGTGCAAATCGACGGTGTACTGCACGAGTTTTCAACGATTGAGGGCGTCGTCGAGGATGTGACAGCCATCATTTTGAATGTTAAAAAGCTAGCGTTGAAAATTTACTCAGACGAAGAGAAAACGTTGGAAATCGATGTGCAGGGTGAAGGAGTTGTCACGGCTGCCGATATTACTCACGACAGCGATGTAGAAATTTTAAACCCGGACCTTCATATTGCTACGCTGGCGGAAGGCGGTCGCCTGCGCATGCGCATGACCGCTAGACGGGGGCGGGGGTATGTCCCGGCTGAGGCGAACAAGCGCGAAGACCAGCCAATCGGCGTGATTCCGATCGACTCCATTTATACGCCGGTCTCCCGAGTTTCCTATCAAGTCGAGAACACGCGGGTCGGTCAGGTGACAGACTATGACAAATTGACGATTGACGTGTGGACCGACGGAAGCATCGGGCCGAAAGAGGCCATTTCCCTTGGGGCGAAAATTTTAACCGAGCACTTGAACATTTTTGTCGGCCTGACGGATGAAGCACAAAATGCCGAGATCATGGTAGAGAAAGAGGACGACCAAAAAGAAAAAGTGCTCGAAATGACGATCGAGGAACTCGATCTTTCTGTCCGTTCCTACAACTGCTTGAAACGTGCCGGCATCAACACCGTTCAGGAGCTGACGCAAAAAACGGAAGAAGATATGATGAAAGTGCGCAATCTCGGCCGCAAATCGCTTGAAGAAGTGAAGGCGAAGCTGTCCGAGCTGGGGCTTAGCTTGCGTAAAGACGATTAAGCACCAGTCTCCGCCGGCGGGGTGGAAACGCGCGTTAGCATAGATTTCGCGTTGGGCGTCAACCGATTATGACGGCAATGAGGAACACATTATTTTACAAGGGAGGGACATTCGATGTCGTACAGAAAATTAGGACGCACGACTTCTCAACGAAAAGCATTGCTTCGCGATTTAGCAACGGACTTAATCATCAACGAACGCATCGAAACGACTGAGGCACGGGCAAAAGAATTGCGCTCGGTCATTGAAAAAATGATCACGCTCGGCAAACGCGGCGATTTGCATGCCCGCCGCCAAGCAGCGGCGTTTATTCGCAAGGAAGTCGCCAATAGCGAAACCGGCCAAGATGCGCTGCAAAAGTTGTTCAGCGACATTGCGCCGCGCTATCAAGATCGCCAAGGCGGCTATACGCGCATTATGAAACTTGGTCCTCGCCGCGGTGACGGGGCGCCGATGGTCATTATCGAACTCGTGTAACGGTTTTATTTCAACAAGGGCGAGACAGTTTCTTTTGAACTGGATCTATGCCCTTTTTTGTTTACCATCATTTAGAAAAGTATAGTTGAGAATGTGACGAGGCGAGGAGAAACCATTATGGCCGAACCGATCCTTTCGATCGAAGGAGTGTATTTCCGTTATCCGAACCAATCGGAGTATGCGGTGCAAAACGTGAGCTTCCAAGCCGAGCGCGGAGAGTGGCTGGCGATTGTCGGCCATAACGGATCGGGCAAGTCGACCATCGCCCGGCTGTTGATCGGTCTGCTTCGGCCGGAGCGGGGCGCCATTCGCCTGTTCGGGCGCCTCCTTGATGAAACGACCGTTTGGGATGTACGCCGCCGTGTCGGCATGGTGTTCCAAAATCCAGATAACCAATTTGTTGGGACGACCGTCGAAGACGATATCGCCTTTGCCCTCGAGAACAACGGCATCCCGCGCGATGAAATGGTCGAGCGCATCCATGAAGCTGTCCGTCAAGTGCATATGGAGTCGTTTCTCGAGCACGAGCCGCACCGGCTTTCCGGCGGGCAAAAGCAGCGCGTTGCCATCGCCGGCATTTTGGCGCTTCGCCCTGATATGATCATTTTGGACGAGGCGACATCGATGCTCGATCCGCGCGGAAGGGAAGAAGTGCTTGATACGGTGCGCCGCCTAAACCGCCAGCGGCGCATCACGGTCGTATCGATCACGCACGATCTCGAAGAAGCGGCGAAAGCGGACCGCATGATCGTCATGAACAAAGGAGAAGTCGTGGCAGAAGGGGTGCCGGAGCACGTTTTCCGGCTTGGAGGCAAGCTTGAGCGCATCGGGCTTGATCTGCCGTTTGCCGTGAAAATGGGCGGCCGCTTGCGGGAACAAGGCATCCCGCTGCGGGAGGGATACTTCACGACGGAGGAGTTGGTCGAGGAGCTATGGACATTGTATTCGAAAAAGTAGAGTATGTGTACAATGCGCGTTCGCCGTTTGCCCGCCGCGCGCTATATGACGTGAATGTAGCCATTGCGGGCGGGATGTATGTCGCCATTGTTGGCCATACCGGCTCGGGGAAATCGACGCTCCTTCAGCACTTAAATGGCTTGTTGCAGCCGACAAGCGGTACGGTGAAGATCGGCCAAGAGACGATTACCGGCACCCGGCGGCCAAAGCAGCTCAAACCGTTGCGCAAAAAAGTCGGGATTGTGTTTCAGTTCCCAGAACATCAACTGTTCGAAGAAACGGTTGAGAAAGATATTTGCTTTGGTCCGCTCAACTTCGGCGTGCCCGAGGAAGAAGCGAAACGAAAGGCAAAGGAACTGATCAAGCTTGTCGGGCTTAGCGAGGACGTGCTGGCTAAATCGCCGTTTGACTTAAGCGGCGGACAAATGCGGCGCGTCGCTATTGCCGGCGTGCTGGCGCTTGAGCCGGAAGTGATCGTGCTTGATGAGCCGACCGCTGGGCTTGATCCTCGTGGTCGCAAAGAAATCATGGAGATGTTTTATCGTCTCCATCGTGAAAAACAGCTCACGACCGTGCTCGTCACCCACAGTATGGAAGATGCCGCCCAATACGCGGATGAAATCGTCGTCATGCACGAAGGAACCGTATGGGGACAAGGGACGCCGGAACAGATTTTTCGTGACGCCGAGCGGCTTGCCGCTATCGGCTTAAGCGTACCGGAAACGGTCAAGTTGAAGCAGGAGCTAGAAAAACGGTTTGGCGTCACCATTCCGTCGCCATGCTTAACGATCGAACAGACGGTTGACGCCATCCGCCAATTGTTTTCTAAGGTGAGCGTCCATGACTAATCATTTGATTATCGGGCAATATGTGCCCGGCCATTCGCTGGTTCACCGTTTAGATCCACGCGCGAAGTTGCTGATCGTGTTTGCCTACGTCCTCATCGTTTTTTTGGCGAACAATGTGGCAACCTATGCGGTGCTGTCGTTGTTTACGTTCGTTTTTGCGGCGCTGTCGCGCATCCCGCTTTCGTTCATTATGCGCGGCTTAAAGCCGATTTTATGGGTCGTTTTGTTTACGATGTTATTGCATGTATTTATGACGAAAGAAGGGGACGTTGTTTACCGGATCGGCGCCCTTTCCATTCATGAAGACGGCATTCGGCAAGGGATCTTTATTTCGTTGCGGTTTTTGCTGCTCGTGCTCATGACGACGATGCTGACGCTGACGACAACGCCGATTGAAGTGACTGATGGTGTGGAAAGCTTGCTCGAGCCGCTCAAAAAAATGCGCGTGCCCGTGCATGAGCTCGCCTTAATGATGGCGATTTCGCTTCGCTTTATTCCGACGCTCATGGAAGAAGCGGAAAAAATTATGAAGGCGCAGGCAGCGCGCGGCGTCGACTTTTCCGGCGGCCGTTTTTCCGAACGGGTGAAAGCGATCGTCTCGCTGCTTGTGCCGCTGTTTATCAGCTCGTTTAAACGGGCCGACGAGCTGGCGACAGCCATGGAAGCGCGCGGCTATCGCGGCGGGGAAGGACGGACGAAATTTCGCCAGCTCGTCTGGAAGCCGTTGGACACCGCTTTTTTAGCCGCCACTGCGCTATTGGCTGTATTGCTCTTTCTATTACGCTCATAGCGGAGGACTGTTATGACACGACGGATGAAATGCGTGATAGCGTATGATGGCACGGATTTTTCCGGCTATCAAGTTCAGCCGGGAAAACGGACGGTGCAAGGCGAGCTCGAGGGAGTGCTCAAGCGGATGCATAAAGGGGATGACGTGCGGGCCGCAGCTTCGGGGAGGACGGACGCCGGCGTTCACGCCTACGGGCAAGTCATTCATTTCGATACGCCGCTCGCTCTTTCCCCTGAGCAGTGGAAAAAGGCGTTAAACGCCCAGCTTCCGGACGATATCGCCGTCCGCTCGGTGGACGAGGCAGACCGCACATTTCATGCCCGTTTTTCCGCCAAAGCGAAAGAGTATCGCTATAACGTATGGACCGCGGCCGAACGCGACGTATTTCGCCGCTATTATTGCGCATGGCACCCGTATCCGCTTCACATAGACGCCATGAATGAGGCGCTCGGCTTGCTGAAGGGGACACACGATTTTACGAGCTTTTGTTCGGCCAAAACAGCGATTGAGGACCGTGTGCGCACCATTTACCAAGCCGAAATTGAAGCGGACGGTCCAATGCTTCAATTTCGTTTTATCGGCACCGGCTTTTTATACAATATGGTCCGCATCATCGTCGGCACGGTGCTTGAGGTCGGTCAAGGGAAGCGGCCCCCTGCCGACATCAAGTCGCTGCTTGCGGCGAAAGACCGGCGGCTCGCCGGCCCAACCGCACCAGCCGAAGGGCTGTACTTATGGCATGTGTACTATGACCGTGAAAGTTTCGATCATAAATAGAGGAGCTGCCGTTTTTTCACATCGATTAGCCAAAAGCGCCTCAAGCATCGCGGATGCGGGTGTTTCCTCTCGCTTTGCATGGGAAGGAGGCCAAGCGTCTGTTTGAAATGGATGGAAGAAGAATCTGGTGCGCACTGCCCTTAAAGGTGAAACGGGAAACTCCCGCTTCTGCAAGTGGAGGCATGACAACGAATCCTCGTGTAACATTTTCTTGACATTGGCGCGCCGGCAAGCTATCATATCATATGGCATGTATTTTCCACGATTAGCCCCGGACAGCAATCGTGTTGAAATAAACAATCCACTTACTTGTTCATTTTTCTTTTAGGAGGGAACTACATTGCGTACGACTTACATGGCGAAACCAAATGAAGTAGAGCGTAAATGGTACGTTGTCGACGCAGCTGGCAAAACGTTAGGCCGTTTAGCTAGCGAAGTAGCGGCGCTGTTGCGCGGCAAGCATAAACCGACGTTCACTCCACACGTCGACTGCGGGGATCACGTGATCGTCATCAATGCGGACAAAGTCGAACTGACAGGGAAAAAATTAACGAAAAAATTGTACTATCGCCACAGCTTATATCCAGGCGGTCTGAAAGTAAGAACAGCGCTCGAAATGCGCACGAACTATCCGGAACAAATGATTGAACGGGCGGTGCGCGGCATGCTTCCAAAAGGCAGCCTTGGCCGTCAAATGTTCAAAAAACTGCACGTTTACCGCGGAAGCGAGCATCCGCATCAAGCGCAAAAACCGGAAGTATACGAACTTCGCGGATAATTGACAAGGGAGGGTATTTATTTTGGCACAAGTACAATATTACGGTACAGGTCGTCGCAAAAGCTCAGTTGCCCGCGTCCGCCTCGTCCCGGGCGATGGACGCATCATCGTCAATAAACAAGACATTCGTGAGTACATTCCGTCGGAAGCGCTCATCGAAATGGTAAAACAGCCGCTCGTTTTGACGGAAACGCTCGGTAGCTATGACGTTTTAGTAAACGTCCAAGGCGGCGGATTTGCTGGCCAAGCTGGCGCCATTCGCCACGGCATCGCCCGCGCGCTGCTTGAAGTGGATCCGGAATTCCGCGCGGTATTGAAGCGCGCTGGTTTGCTGACGCGCGATGCCCGTGTCAAAGAGCGGAAAAAATATGGACTCAAAGGCGCCCGCCGCGCTCCGCAGTTCTCGAAACGTTAATCATATCCGTCTGCTCCAGCCCAGCCAATTTGGCTGGGCTTTTTGCTTATTTCTGCCTTTCGTCCGCGCGTATGTTTGCGTCTGATCGTTAAACACTACATCGTAGAGGAGCGTGAAAAACGATGGCAGTCATCACTTCATTGGTGGAGAAAAGGCAGGAAAAGCAGCTTCGGTATGAGCGAAAAATGTTGCGGGAATTATCGCTCGAGAAATTGCGGGCCAAAGTGCTTGAACATTTTTCCCCTTTCTACCATATGTATCGAATTTTCCCGTCTGTTGTCGAGGAAGGCTGCATTGACTTGGCCATTGAAGCGTACTTGCTTGGCGCCCATTACAGCCGGTTCGGCTATTACGGGGAACCGGCCGACAGCGTGCGCCAGCGCTGCGCCCAAGAGGAGAAATATTTGGTCGATACGCTGTTTGACTTTCTTTGCTTTTGGGGAAATATCGAGGATGACATCCGAGGCGAGTCGCTTTACTATGCATGTGAGCAATATATCGGCAGCTGGTGGACAGAAGGATTTGAACGAGGAAAAAAACGGCATCGGTTAAAACTTCATTAAATCAGTTCTATTCCCGCGCCTTGTCCCATATAAGATAGAGAAGGGAAACGCGCGGGAGGAGAAACGATGAAAAAGAAGTGGAAGTGGCTGGTCGCTTTCGCTGCCGTCACCATCACCGGTTTTTTGCTATTTCCATCTTTATTTTCTGATCTTACATCGACAAAACCTTGGAATCTCCCGCTATCGGGGAGAATCATCGTGTTAGACCCCGGCCACGGCGGACCGGACGGCGGCGCTGTTGGCGGCGAGGTGCTAGAAAAGGAAATCGCGCTCAACGTGGCGAAAAAATTGCGCGATTACTTGCAGCAGCAAGGGGCGCTCGTCCTAATGACGCGGGAGACGGACCGCGACTTGGCCAGTCCGTCAACGCGCGGCTACAGCCGGCGGAAAACGGAGGACTTGCATGAACGAACGGCATTCATTAACAAGTCGAATGCCGATCTATTTATCAGCATTCATTTAAACGCCATCCCATCCCCACGTTGGCGGGGAGCGCAGACGTTTTATTATGGCTCGTTCATCGAAAACGAGCGGCTGGCGAAATTTATCCAGGCTGAGTTGCGGCGCAACTTGGAAAACACCCACCGGGTGGCGAAAATGATTGACACGGTCTATTTGCTGAAACATGCGAAAAAACCTGGCGCGCTTGTTGAGGTCGGATTTTTATCGAACCCGGACGAGCGGGAATTGCTCGCCTCTGACCATTATCAGACGCAGCTCGCCGCCTCCATTTACAAAGGGGTATTGCGCTACTTTTCCAACGAACCCACGCCTCGCGAATAGCGGGGGTTTTTTGTGAGGAGGACAGTGGCGGCTAAACATGCTCTTTACCAAAGGGAAGCGGAAATCCCTATTCCCACTATAAGTAAGTGGGAAAGGAGGCTGAACATGGCGATTTCCCAGCAGTTTATGGTATAGTCAATTATAGAAACAGTCATTGATTTGAAAAGGGTTGGTGAATACGATGCTGACGGAAAACGAAGTGCGGGCCATTTTGGAAAGGATGAAAGATCCATTTCTAAACAAAACGTTTAAGGAAACGAACGCGATTCAAGAAATTAAAATCAAGGAAGAAAAGAACCATGTCAGCGTAAAAATCGCGCTCGCGAAAATCGGTACGCCTGACCAGCTCCGCGTGCAAACGGCGATCGTCCAGCAGCTGAAAGACGCAGGCGCCGCCTCTGTCGGACTGCGGTTTGCCGAACTGCCGCGAGAAGTCGTTGAGGAATATAGCAAGAATAAGCAAGGAACGACGTATATCGCCATCGCCAGCGGCAAGGGCGGAGTCGGGAAATCGACCGTCTCTGTCAATTTGGCGGTTGCGCTCGCTCGTCTTGGCAAAAAAGTCGGGTTGATCGACGCCGATATTTACGGATTTAGCGTACCCGACATGATGGGGATCACCGAGCGCCCGACAGTAAGGGGCGATAAGATTATCCCTGTGGAACGGTTTGGGGTAAAAGTCATTTCGATGGCCTTTTTCGTCGAGGACAACGCCCCAGTTATTTGGCGCGGACCGATGCTGGGGAAAATGCTCAACAACTTTTTTAAAGAAGTCGAGTGGGGCGATTTAGACTATCTACTGCTTGACCTGCCGCCGGGGACAGGCGATGTTGCCCTAGACGTACATACGCTTCTGCCGTCATGCAAGGAAATTATCGTCACAACCCCGCATCCGACCGCCGCGTTTGTCGCTGCCCGCGCCGGAGCCATGGCGCTGCGCACCGAGCACGAGATCATCGGTGTCATCGAAAATATGTCGTATTACGAAAGCAGGAAAACAGGCGAACGGGAATACGTCTTTGGCAAAGGCGGCGGGGAAAAGTTGGCAAAAGAGCTGCAAACAGAACTGCTAGGGCAGCTGCCGCTTCAGCAGCCGGATTGGAATGACGACGACTTCGCCCCATCCGTCTATGCGGAAGATCATCCAATCGGGAAAATTTATATGGATATCGCTCGTAAAGTGGCTGCGAAATACTAATCAGCTGAAACAGCAAAGCGTCCGATGGCCCTGAGTCGCCCGCGCTCGTTCCTTCGAGCGTTGACGGCTTTTGGCACACGGACGCTTTTTGTTTGATTACCCGCCTCCACCTTGTTGGTTGCCGCCTCCCCCTTCTTCCCCTTCTCCGCCTTCCTCTCCTTGTTTTCCTCCGCCTTGTTGGAGCGTTTCTGCCGCTTTGGTTAGCATATCTTGAATTTTTGCCTGATACAGCGGACTATTTAACGTTTCTGTGATTACCTTTTGCAAATGTTGGCGGAACTCTTTGCTTTTTAATACATCGATCATCGCTTTTTCCATTTCGGGATCTTTTAGGATGTCGATCATCATTTCTTGGTATTCGGGATCTTTCATGAGCGCTTTCATCATTTTTTCGTGTTCTTTTTGCAGCCCTTTAGCGAAGCTTTCCGCAAACTTCGGGTCTTTTAACGCATTTTCCCAAAATTTCTTTCCTTGATCAGATGTCAACACTTGCTGCAGTGTCTCTTTGACAGCCGCTTGATCCATAACGAGCTGCTGCTTCATTTGGTCTTCCGACATAATATCTTGAATCGCCTTTTTCCCCTCGTCCGTTTTTAAAATGTCGACGACCATCTTTTTTGTTTGCTCATAATCCGGAGGAGGGGGGCTGATTTCTTGAGGAGCACAAGAGCTAAGAATGAGAAAACTGAGCAAGAGGAGCGGTATGCACTTGTTCATAAAAATAAGCTCCTTTCTGCAAAAATCCCTCACCTTTAATATGAATGTTGACGAAAAAAATATGCATTTGGCCGAGCGGAAGCTGGCTTTTTCAGGAGGGCACTGGTAAAATGTTAAGCGGATTATGATGAAATGATGGAGGATGAAGCAAACTGTGAACAGCCGCAAATGGGTGCGCTTATTTTTAACTACGCTGCTGATCGGGGGGATGACTGCAGCAGCTGTCGGTATGGTTTTGAACTGGAAAGAGTTTGGCCATCTTCTTCTGCGTTTGGAGATTGTCGAATTTATGGCCGTGTTGCTATGGCATATTGGCGTTGGTTTTATTTTTAGCGTCATTAGCCAAGCAGGGTTTTTTGCGTATTTGACCGTTCACCGCTTCGGGCTTGGTATTTTCCGCTCGCTATGGAATGCGGTGCAGCTTGTTTTGATCATGTTTGTTCTGTTCGATTTAGTGTACTTTCGTTACACGGCGTTTGCAGCAAACGGAGAGTCGATGATTCCGTATATACTGATCGCTTTGTTTGTTTTGGTGGTCGGATTGGCCGTTGCCTATGCCAAGAGTGTGCAAACGAATAAAGGAGCTTTCGTCCCAGCTTTATTCTTTATGGTCGTCGTGACAGTCGTTGAATGG
This sequence comes from Geobacillus sp. 46C-IIa, assembly GCF_014679505.1. GTDB lineage: Bacteria > Bacillota > Bacilli > Bacillales > Anoxybacillaceae > Geobacillus. The sequence continues at coordinate 3,259,405 of NZ_CP061474.1, read as the reverse complement.
TTCCCGGTTTTGCGCATCAATGACCAAGATTGGCTATATTTGATGTTAATTCCACTGTTAGTATGCAATGCGTACCAGCTTCTTATACTGCATAAGTTGACAGGCGGCGCGAAACAATAAGTGGGAGTAAGGCGCCGCCTGTTCTTTTTTACCCTCTCGAACTGAGCCCCCACTTCCTAGCGTGAGCGTGGCGGAAGGGCGTTCACCCCCGCTGGGAAGTCTCCATTCCCAGTCTGAGGCGAGCGGAAGTGGGGGAGAAGATTCAATGTGTAGAAACATCATCTTGCGGCCGCCCGCAGCGTGACCGTTCAACATCCGTGGAGCGGGTTTCGCTTTTTCGAGCGGCATAAAGCCCGCCCGGCTTTAATCAACCCCCTTGCTCTCAGCCTCACCGTTCGCTAACAATTCGGAAAGACTGGCGTTTTTATAGCCGTTTTCTTTCATCGCCGCAATAATTTTCGGCAACGCTTTTGCGGTTTGTTTCGCCGAATCGGAGGCATGAAGAAGCACAATATCCCCGGGCTCTAAATCGTTCGTAACGTTTGCTACAATTTGCTCTGTTCCAGGGTTCAGCCAGTCTTTCGAGTCGATGCTCCAATGCACAACAGTATAGCCGAGAGACTCCGCAATTTTGAGTACGTTTTTATTAAAATTCCCCCCTGGTGGGCGCAACAGTTCGACATTTTTAACTCCCAATGTATCAAATACTTTTTCCGCCATCATTAAATCTTGGCGGATTTTGGCGTTCTCAAGTTCTGTGTAGTTGACAAAATTATATCCCATGCTGCCAATTTCATGTCCTTCTTCCTTGATCCGTTTCACAACAGTCGGATGGCGTTCGGCCCAGGAAGCTGATAAAAAAAAGGTTGCGTTTTTAATCCCATGCTGCTTTAAGACGTCTAAAATTTTGTCTGCATTTTCATCTCCCCAGCTAATGTCAAACGTCAACGCCACCTCGTCACGGTCATTGTCCACTTTGTATACCGCTTTTGGTCCGGAGGAAAGCGAAAAAACCGGACGGTTCACCTCATAAGCGTATAGAACGACAGCGGTAAAAAAGGCGGAACAAATAATAATGAGAGCTTTTTTCAACGTTCGCCCATTCAGCGCATAAAACAAGGCGTCCATCCCCCTTTAAACAGTTGTCCTATGTACATCTTATGCAGTCAGCCATCATCGTTATGAAACATATTTGCCATGCCCTTTGCAGCAATGGAGGCAAGGAAGAAAACTGAGGATGGAGGTGGAACGCTATCCTATCATTTCCTTGCGATCTCAGATGAAAAATGTATTGCATTTTTTATTTTACAGTGTTATATTAATAACCGTCGCTAATCAGACTGGCTGTTCGACAGCGATGAGCAGTCAAAAAGATTGCAAACAAAAAACCATTGACATCGAAAACACTTTGTGTTAATCTAAAGAAGTTGCTTGCAAGAGACAGGTTGTTTGGACTGTTTCTTGTGAGAGTAAAGCGCAACGTGCGTGTGCGAGTGAACTTAGCAAAACCGAGCTCCTTGGCGCAAGATTGCACGATTGATCTCGCTCCTTGAAAACTGAACGAAACGAAGCGCAAGCCAATCAACTTTCTATTGGAGAGTTTGATCCTGGCTCAGGACGAACGCTGGCGGCGTGCCTAATACATGCAAGTCGAGCGGACCGAATGAGAGCTTGCTCTTGTTTGGTTAGCGGCGGACGGGTGAGTAACACGTGGGCAACCTGCCCGCAAGACCGGGATAACTCCGGGAAACCGGAGCTAATACCGGATAACACCGAAGACCGCATGGTCTTTGGTTGAAAGGCGGCCTTTGGCTGTCACTTGCGGATGGGCCCGCGGCGCATTAGCTAGTTGGTGAGGTAACGGCTCACCAAGGCGACGATGCGTAGCCGGCCTGAGAGGGTGACCGGCCACACTGGGACTGAGACACGGCCCAGACTCCTACGGGAGGCAGCAGTAGGGAATCTTCCGCAATGGACGAAAGTCTGACGGAGCGACGCCGCGTGAGCGAAGAAGGCCTTCGGGTCGTAAAGCTCTGTTGTGAGGGACGAAGGAGCGCCGTTTGAACAAGGCGGCGCGGTGACGGTACCTCACGAGAAAGCCCCGGCTAACTACGTGCCAGCAGCCGCGGTAATACGTAGGGGGCGAGCGTTGTCCGGAATTATTGGGCGTAAAGCGCGCGCAGGCGGTTCCTTAAGTCTGATGTGAAAGCCCACGGCTCAACCGTGGAGGGTCATTGGAAACTGGGGGACTTGAGTGCAGGAGAGGAGAGCGGAATTCCACGTGTAGCGGTGAAATGCGTAGAGATGTGGAGGAACACCAGTGGCGAAGGCGGCTCTCTGGCCTGCAACTGACGCTGAGGCGCGAAAGCGTGGGGAGCAAACAGGATTAGATACCCTGGTAGTCCACGCCGTAAACGATGAGTGCTAAGTGTTAGAGGGGTCACACCCTTTAGTGCTGCAGCTAACGCGATAAGCACTCCGCCTGGGGAGTACGGCCGCAAGGCTGAAACTCAAAGGAATTGACGGGGGCCCGCACAAGCGGTGGAGCATGTGGTTTAATTCGAAGCAACGCGAAGAACCTTACCAGGTCTTGACATCCCCTGACAACCCAAGAGATTGGGCGTTCCCCCTTCGGGGGACAGGGTGACAGGTGGTGCATGGTTGTCGTCAGCTCGTGTCGTGAGATGTTGGGTTAAGTCCCGCAACGAGCGCAACCCTTGCCTCTCGTTGCCAGCATTCAGTTGGGCACTCTAGAGGGACTGCCGGCTAAAAGTCGGAGGAAGGTGGGGATGACGTCAAATCATCATGCCCCTTATGACCTGGGCTACACACGTGCTACAATGGGCGGTACAAAGGGCTGCGAACCCGCGAGGGGGAGCGAATCCCAAAAAGCCGCTCTCAGTTCGGATTGCAGGCTGCAACTCGCCTGCATGAAGCCGGAATCGCTAGTAATCGCGGATCAGCATGCCGCGGTGAATACGTTCCCGGGCCTTGTACACACCGCCCGTCACACCACGAGAGCTTGCAACACCTGAAGTCGGTGAGGTAACCCTGACGGGAGCCAGCCGCCGAAGGTGGGGCAAGTGATTGGGGTGAAGTCGTAACAAGGTAGCCGTACCGGAAGGTGCGGCTGGATCACCTCCTTTCTAAGGACGAAAAGCGGAAGCGCCGCGATCGGCTCTCGAAGCCAAATGTTCTTCACCCGCAGGGGTGCTTGCACCCCGAGGGGGAAGGTGATTTGGCAGAAGAGAGCCAGGCGCTGGAGCTAGACAGTACGAAAAGCGAAGGCCGCCCGCCTATCGGCGAAACGCGCTGGAGGGCCTGCGAGGAGGCTGTCGCCGCCGCAGCAGGACCGAAGCGTCGCGAGCCGATGGCGGCCGGAGCTAGACAGTACGAAAAGCGAAGGCCTCTAACGGCCCACCATGAACAAATCGCGCTTTCGTTTCGTTCAGTTTTGAGGGAACGAGCACTGTTCTCTCAACGACAAAGATCGTTCCTTGAAAACTAGATAACCGATACACAAAAGGAAGAAGCCGAGAAGCGCTGTAGGTTAAGCTAGAAAGGGCGCACGGTGGATGCCTTGGCACTAGGAGCCGATGAAGGACGGGGCAAACGCCGAAACGCTCCGGGGAGCTGTAAGCAAGCGTTGATCCGGAGATGTCCGAATGGGGGAACCCCCTGTCCGTAATGGGACAGGATCCATGCCTGAATCCATAGGGCATGGAGGGCACACCCGGGGAACTGAAACATCTTAGTACCCGGAGGAGAAGAAAGCAAACGCGATTCCCTGAGTAGCGGCGAGCGAAACGGGAACAGCCCAAACCAAGAGGCGTGCCTCTTGGGGTTGTAGGACCGCTCATGTGGGAGTGAGAAAGGAACGGGGTAGACGAACCGGTCTGGAACGGCCGGCCAGAGAAGGTGAGAGCCCTGTAGTCGAAACTTCGTTCCCTCCCGAGCGGCTCCTGAGTACGGCGGGACACGGGAAATCCCGTCGGAAGCAGGGAGGACCATCTCCCAAGGCTAAATACTCCCTAGTGACCGATAGTGAACCAGTACCGTGAGGGAAAGGTGAAAAGCACCCCGGAAGGGGAGTGAAAGAGAACCTGAAACCGTGTGCCTACAAGTAGTCAGAGCCCGTTTATGGGTGATGGCGTGCCTTTTGTAGAATGAACCGGCGAGTGACGATGGCGTGCGAGGTTAAGCCAAGAAGGTGGAGCCGCAGCGAAAGCGAGTCTGAACAGGGCGCATGAGTACGTCGTCGTCGACCCGAAACCAGGTGATCTACCCATGTCCAGGGTGAAGGCCGGGTAACACCGGCTGGAGGCTCGAACCCACGCACGTTGAAAAGTGCGGGGATGAGGTGTGGGTAGGGGTGAAATGCCAATCGAACTTGGAGATAGCTGGTTCTCCCCGAAATAGCTTTAGGGCTAGCCTCAAGGTAAGAGTGTTGGAGGTAGAGCACTGATTGGGCTAGGGGCCCTCATCGGGTTACCGAACCCAGTCAAACTCCGAATGCCAATGACTTATCCTTGGGAGTCAGACTGCGAGTGATAAGATCCGTGGTCAAGAGGGAAACAGCCCAGATCGCCAGCTAAGGCCCCTAAGTGCACGTTCAGTGGAAAAGGATGTGGAGTTGCGAAGACAACCAGGATGTTGGCTTAGAAGCAGCCACCATTTAAAGAGTGCGTAATAGCTCACTGGTCGAGTGACTCTGCGCCGAAAATGTACCGGGGCTAAACGTGCCGCCGAAGCTGCGGGATGACCGTTGGTCATCGGTAGGGGAGCGTTCTAAGGGCAGAGAAGCCAGACCGGAAGGACTGGTGGAGCGCTTAGAAGTGAGAATGCCGGTATGAGTAGCGAAAACAGAGGTGAGAATCCTCTGCGCCGAAAGCCTAAGGGTTCCTGAGGAAGGTTCGTCCGCTCAGGGTTAGTCGGGACCTAAGCCGAGGCCGAAAGGCGTAGGTGATGGACAACAGGTGGAGATTCCTGTACCACCTCCTTCCCGTTTGAGCGATGGGGGGACGCAGGAGGATAGGGTGAGCAGGCGGCTGGAAGAGCCTGTCCAAGCAGTGAGGCTGGCCAGCAGGCAAATCCGCTGGCTAAAAGGCTGAGCTGTGATGGCGACGGATTCGATCCGGAAGTCCCTGATTCCACACTGCCAAGAAAAGCCTCTAGCGAGGGAAGAGGTGCCCGTACCGCAAACCGACACAGGTAGGCGAGGAGAGAATCCTAAGGCGCGCGGGAGAACTCTCGTTAAGGAACTCGGCAAAATGACCCCGTAACTTCGGGAGAAGGGGTGCTCTTTCGGGTGATGAGCCTGGAAGAGCCGCAGTGAAAAGGCCCAAGCGACTGTTTATCAAAAACACAGGTCTCTGCGAAGCCGAAAGGCGAAGTATAGGGGCTGACACCTGCCCGGTGCTGGAAGGTTAAGGGGAGCGCTTAGCGCAAGCGAAGGTGCGAACCGAAGCCCCAGTAAACGGCGGCCGTAACTATAACGGTCCTAAGGTAGCGAAATTCCTTGTCGGGTAAGTTCCGACCCGCACGAAAGGTGTAACGACTTGGGCACTGTCTCAACGAGAGACCCGGTGAAATTATACTACCTGTGAAGATGCAGGTTACCCGCGACAGGACGGAAAGACCCCGTGGAGCTTTACTGCAGCCTGATATGGAATTTTGGTATCGCTTGTACAGGATAGGTGGGAGCCTGAGAAGCCGGAGCGCCAGCTTCGGTGGAGGCGGCGGTGGGATACCACCCTGGCGGTATTGAAATTCTAACCCGCACCCCTTAAGCGGGGTGGGAGACAGTGTCAGGTGGGCAGTTTGACTGGGGCGGTCGCCTCCCAAAAGGTAACGGAGGCGCCCAAAGGTTCCCTCAGAATGGTTGGAAATCATTCGGAGAGTGCAAAGGCACAAGGGAGCTTGACTGCGAGACGGACAGGTCGAGCAGGGACGAAAGTCGGGCTTAGTGATCCGGTGGTTCCGCATGGAAGGGCCATCGCTCAACGGATAAAAGCTACCCCGGGGATAACAGGCTGATCTCCCCCAAGAGTCCACATCGACGGGGAGGTTTGGCACCTCGATGTCGGCTCATCGCATCCTGGGGCTGTAGTCGGTCCCAAGGGTTGGGCTGTTCGCCCATTAAAGCGGTACGCGAGCTGGGTTCAGAACGTCGTGAGACAGTTCGGTCCCTATCCGTCGCGGGCGCAGGAAATTTGAGAGGAGCTGTCCTTAGTACGAGAGGACCGGGATGGACGCACCGCTGGTGTACCAGTTGTCCCGCCAGGGGCACCGCTGGGTAGCTATGTGCGGACGGGATAAGCGCTGAAAGCATCTAAGCGTGAAGCCCCCCTCAAGATGAGATTTCCCATCGCCAAAAGCGAGTAAGATCCCTCGAAGATGACGAGGTCGATAGGTCCGAGGTGGAAGCGTGGCGACACGTGGAGCTGACGGATACTAATCGATCGAGGGCTTAACCTAGAAAAGTGGAAGCGCCGCGTTTAGCTCTCGAAGCCAAATGTTCTTCACCCGCAGGGGCGCTTGCGCCCCGAGGGAGAAGGTTATTTGACCCCGAGCGGCGGCGAGCCGGAGCTAGACAGTACGAAAGCGGAGGCTTCTTCCCCAACACGGTTATCTAGTTTTGAAGGAATGAACTTCCTATTGACAAAAACAACGACATGAATATAATAATTAATGTCTAAACCAATAAATCATTGCCTAGTGATGATAGCGGAGAGGAAACACCCGTTCCCATCCCGAACACGGAAGTTAAGCTCTCCAGCGCCGATGGTAGTTGGGGCCAGCGCCCCTGCAAGAGTAGGTCGTCGCTAGGCAATGTTATATCATTCCGCAATAGCTCAGCGACGAGCATTAGCATCATCGAGTCCACTACAAGTTGCCTCGACGCATCAAGCTTCCTTGGATTAACTGGCAGAGGAAGAGGCAACGAGCACATTGGGGAGACTTGGATGATATATAGTTTCTTCATCATTCCGCAATAGCTCAGCGGTAGAGCAACCGGCTGTTAACCGGTAGGTCGTAGGTTCGAATCCTACTTGCGGAGCCATTTTTACGCTTCCATAGCTCAGTAGGTAGAGCACTTCCATGGTAAGGAAGAGGTCACCGGTTCGAGCCCGGTTGGAAGCTCCATCAATTTTTGGCCCGTTGGTCAAGTGGTTAAGACACCGCCCTTTCACGGCGGTAACACGGGTTCGAATCCCGTACGGGTCACTCCTTTCTAAATCAACCGTCCTTTAAGGACGGTTGATTTAAAAATGTATAATCGAGTGCAACAGGAGCATAATAATTATCAGGTTCAGCACCCGTTTTACGACGTTGGGCTATAGCCAAGCGGTAAGGCAACGGACTTTGACTCCGTGATGCGCTGGTTCGAATCCAGCTAGCCCAGCCATTATTTTTTTGTACATAAAACGAGACAACGAGCGCTCCATCCTCGAAATCGTTGCGAGTTGCCTCGACGCATCAAGCTTCCTTGAAGCAGCTGGTAGAGGAAGAGGCAGGTAGAGCTCGTCAGCACTTAGAGTGTAATGATCACCATGAGCCATTAGCTCAGTAGGTAGAGCATCTGACTTTTAATCAGAGGGTCGGAGGTTCGAGTCCTCCATGGCTCATCATGATGCGGAAGTAGTTCAGTGGTAGAACACCACCTTGCCAAGGTGGGGGTCGCGGGTTCGAGTCCCGTCTTCCGCTTTGAACGGGGCCTTAGCTCAGCTGGGAGAGCGCCTGCTTTGCACGCAGGAGGTCATCGGTTCGATCCCGATAGGCTCCATCAAGAGCAGTCGACTTTACAATATGAAGTCGGCTGCTTTTTTTGTTCCTATCTTGTCCGGGATATTCCAACTTCGTAACGGAATCGGAAGTAGGCCGGGGGAATCTAAATGGTATAAATATTCGAAAAAGTGTCGAGTTGAGTCATCCTCCCTCTTTCCCCTAAAATAAGGGTAGAAGGGGAAACGGGAAAGGAGAGGAAGACAGCATGAGATCAATCTCTATTATCGGTGTACCGATGGATTTAGGGCAGACGCGCCGAGGCGTCGATATGGGACCGAGTGCGATCCGCTATGCGGGTGTGATCGAACGGCTGGAACGTCTGCATTACGATATTGAAGATTTAGGAGATATTCCAATTGGAAAGGCGGAGCGATTGCACGAACAGGGCGATGCACAGCTTCGTAATTTGAAAGCGGTTGCGGAGGCGAATGAAAAGCTCGCTGCGGCTGTTGATGAGGTGGTCAAACGGGGGCGCTTCCCGCTTGTGTTAGGCGGCGACCATAGCATCGCGATCGGTACGCTCGCTGGGGTAGCCAAACATTATGAGCGGCTCGGCGTCATTTGGTATGACGCGCACGGCGATGTCAACACCGAGGAGACGTCGCCATCTGGAAATATTCATGGCATGCCGCTGGCGGCAAGCCTTGGTTTCGGTCATCCAGCGCTGACACGGATCGGCGGATACAGCCCGAAAGTCAAACCGGAACATGTCGTGCTGATCGGGGTTCGCTCACTCGATGACGGGGAGAAGAAGTTTATTCGTGAAAAAGGGATCAAAATTTATACGATGCATGAGGTCGACCGGCTTGGGATGACGAAAGTGATGGAGGAAACGATCGCTTATTTAAAAGAACGGACAGATGGCGTCCACCTGTCGCTCGATTTGGATGGGCTTGACCCGAGCGATGCGCCAGGGGTTGGCACGCCGGTGATTGGTGGGCTGACGTACCGGGAGAGTCATTTGGCCATGGAGATGTTGGCGGAAGCACAAATCGTTACCTCCGCTGAATTTGTCGAGGTCAATCCGATTTTAGATGAGCGGAACAAAACCGCCTCTGTCGCCGTAGCGTTGATGGGGTCATTGTTTGGAGAGAAACTCATTTGACAGGTTGCTTGGCGAGCCGTTCAACTTCACTTTTCCTTGCTGTGACTACGAGGGGTTGCCATTCGTTTGGCCTCCCCTCTTTTTTCAGTTCTATGGTACAATAAACGTGTTGTATGAAACTTTTCGCAATGAAGCGCCGTAATATAAGATGAGCCGTAAGGGCGGGGGTATTGTATTTTATGGAGCTATTTATTAAAAAAAGAATTAAGGCGATCCGAAAAGGCGACCAAAACGCATATGCAGACCTTGTTGATTTGTATAAAGATAAGATCTATCGCCTTTGTTACCGAATGCTCGGAAATCGCCACGAGGCGGAAGATGCGGCTCAGGAAGCGTTCATCCGCGCCTACGTTCATATTGACACGTACAATCCCGATATGAAGTTTTCGACGTGGCTATACCGCATTGCCACGAACTTAACGATCGACAAATTGCGGAAGCGGAGACCAGATGTGTATTTGGATGAGGAATTGAACGGCACGGACGGATTGACGATGCAGGCCCAGCTTCCTTCCCGCGAAGTGTCACCTGAAGAGGCGGTGGAAAGCTTTGAGCTCCAGGAGACAGTCCAGCGGGCGATTGAGCGGTTGCCGGAGAAATACCGAAGCGTGATCGTACTAAAATATATGGAAGATTTGTCGCTGCAGGAGATCAGTGAAATTTTAGGGCTGCCGGTTGGTACGGTGAAAACGAGGCTGCATCGCGGCCGTGAAGCGTTGCGCAGGCAACTGGGCCATTTATAAGAGGGTGGGAGACTATGGAATGTCCGAAAGAAATGGTATCACTCATGCATAGCTATCTTGACGGCGATCTTCAGCCGGAGGAGGAGCTGCGGTTAAAAGAGCATTTACGTTCGTGCGCCGCTTGTGCCGCCCATTTTCATGAGCTAAAAAAAACGATTGCCTTTCTGCAATATGCCTCCCATGTGACCGCGCCGCCATCATTTATGGCAACGGTGATGGGGGCGATGCCGAAAGAGAGAAAGACCGCGCGGCTGCGCCGTTGGCTGCACGGGCATCCGCTGCTGACTGCTGCTTCGTTGTTCCTCCTTCTTACGGTGGGAAGCGTGGCTTCTTCGTGGGAGGAAAAAGGAGCGTTTTCCGTTTCGGCTGATGAACACGTGATGATCCGCGACCATACAGTTATCGTGCCAAAAGGTGAAACGGTCAAAGGGGATATTGTCGTTCGCAATGGATCGATTCGGATTGAAGGAACGGTAGATGGGGATGTGACGGTGATCCACGGGGAGAAATACATGGCGTCGGCCGGGCGGGTGACAGGGGAAGTAAAAGAAATTAATCAAGTGTTCGAATGGATTTGGTATAATATTAAAGAGAGGGCCAGCCGTGCGCTCCAATCGCTTGAATGATGGCAGCCATCGTCCGATGGCTTTTTCCATGACCATCAGAAGGTTGGAATTAGAGATAAAGGAAGTGTGAAGATGTCCTTCGAAGAGCTCCCCATCGTGTCGTACTTATTGAAAGTCGTCGACATCCTTGTTGTTTGGTATGTCATTTATAAATTGATTATGATGATTCGCGGGACGAAGGCCATTCAGCTATTAAAAGGCATTTTTTTAATTATTTTAGTCCGTTTTGTGAGCAATTATCTCGGGCTCACCACGCTGCAATGGCTGATGGATCAGGCGATCATTTGGGGCTTCCTCGCGATCATCATCATTTTTCAGCCGGAACTGCGGCGCGCCCTCGAGCAGCTCGGCCGTGGCCGCCTTTTTACCCGCAGCACTGTCAATGAAGATGAAGAGCGGCTGCGAATGGTCGAGGCGATCGTGAAAGCGACCGAGTATATGGCGAAACGGCGCATCGGGGCGCTCATTTCCATTGAGCGGGAGACCGGGATGGGCGATTATGTTGAAACCGGGATTACGCTAAACGCACACGTATCGCCGGAGCTGCTCATTAATATTTTCATTCCGAACACCCCGCTTCATGACGGGGCGGTAATTATTCAAAAAAATCAAATTGCTGCGGCCGCTTGTTATTTGCCGCTATCGGAGAGTCCGTTCATTTCAAAGGAACTCGGGACGCGCCATCGGGCGGCGCTCGGCATTAGCGAAGTAACCGACAGCATCACCGTCGTTGTGTCCGAGGAAACGGGGGCGGTGTCAGTAACGAAAAACGGCGAGCTGTACCGCGATTTAACGATTGATGAATTCCGGGAACTGTTGACAGGCGAGCTGGCTCCGGTTGCGAAGACCGCCGCTTCTTCCCGTTGGCAATGGAGGGGGAAGAAACATGGATAAATTAATGGACCATCCTTGGTTTATTCGCGTCGTCTCTTTATTGCTGGCGATTATGCTGTATATGTCGGCCAATGTGGGGGCGAAAACCGGCGAGCAGACACGCAATACATTTGGCCAGGAAGATACGGAAACATTGATCGATATTCCGGTTGTCGCTTATTACGACGAGGAAAACTTGATCGTGTCCGGCGTGCCGAAATATGTAAACGTCACGCTCCAAGGGCCGGCAAGCATTGTCAAACCGACGGCGCTGCAACGAAATTTCGAGGTGTATGTTGATTTAACGGAATTGCCGTTAGGGACATACACGGTGCCGATCAAATACAAGGACATCTCTGAGAAACTGAAAGTGAACATTGAACCCGCTTCGGTGAAAGTGACGATCCGCGAAAAAGTATCGAAACGCTTTCCGGTTGGCGTCGAGTTTTTTAACCGAAACAAAATGCCTGATGGCTACTCTGTCGGGGAACCGACCGTTGAACCGGGCACCGTGACGATTACCGGATCGACAGAACTCATTGATGACATTTCGTTTGTGAAAGCGATCGTCGATTTAGAAGGAGCGACGGAAACGCTGACGAAGGAAGTGCGCGTTCGGGTGTACAGCCGCCGCGGCAATGAAATAGATGTTCAGCCACAGCCATCCGTTGTGGAAGTGACCGTGCCGGTAAAAAGCCCAAGCAAGACTGTACCACTTCAAGTGCAAACAACCGGGGAGCTGCCGGACGGGATTCATCTTGTCAGCGTGGATCCGGAACCGGATCGGGTGACGATTTACGGGTCAAAAGGCGTATTGGACCAGATTCAACAACTCGACGGGCTAAAGGTCGACCTGGATGATATTGCGGACGATACGACAGTAGAGCTTGATGTTCCGCTCCCCGACGGGGTGAAAAGCGTCGACCCAGCCAAAATCAAGGTGCACGTCGATGTGGAAAAGGACGAGGCACGCACATGGGAAGATGTGCCGATTGCTGTTGTCGGTTTGCCGGATTCGTACGAGGCTGATTTTTTGAAACCGCTAGGTGGAAAAATTAACGTTCGTCTCATCGGTCCGCCTGATATCGTCCGCGGTTTGACGAAAGACGATGTCCGTCTCTATGTCGATGTCAGCGGGCTCGATGCCGGTGAACACCAAGTCCCCATCCAGTGGGACAAACCAGAACAAGTCCGATGGGAGCCATCGGCGGAAACGGCGATGGTCAATATTAGTGAAAAAGCAGCTGCACAATAAATTGTACAGTAAGGAGAGATTGACCGAATGGGTAAATATTTTGGCACTGACGGTGTACGTGGGGTAGCGAATCGTGAGCTGACGCCGGAATTGGCGTTTCAAATCGGCCGCTGCGGCGGATACGTGCTGACGAAAAGTGCGGAGCGTCCGAAAGTGTTGATCGGACGCGACACGCGCATTTCCGGGCATATGTTGGAAGGCGCCCTTGTCGCCGGGCTGCTCTCGATCGGGGCGGAAGTGATGCGCCTTGGCGTCATCTCTACGCCGGGCGTCGCCTATTTGACGAAAGCGCTCGGGGCGCAAGCCGGCATCATGATTTCTGCTTCCCACAATCCTGTGCAAGATAACGGCATTAAATTTTTCGGGCCGGATGGGTTTAAACTGTCGGACGAGCAGGAGGAAGAAATTGAAGCGCTGATCGACAGCCCAGAGGATATGCTGCCGCGGCCGATTGGCTCGTCGCTCGGCCAAGTCAACGATTACTTTGAAGGTGGACAGAAGTACTTGCAATATTTAAAACAGACGATTGATGAGGACTTTTCCGGGATGAAAATTGCCCTCGACTGCGCGCACGGGGCGACCTCATCGCTTGCCACCTACTTGTTTGCTGATTTGGACGCCGATGTCATCACGATGGGCGCTTCGCCAAATGGCCTCAACATTAACGAAGGAGTCGGTTCCACTCATCCGGAGGCGCTGGCGGCGTTTGTCAAAGAAAAAGGAGCCGATGTCGGGCTCGCGTTTGACGGCGACGGCGACCGTCTGATTGCCGTCGACGAGCTTGGCAACATCGTAGACGGCGATCAAATCATGTACATTTGCGCCAAATATTTAAAAGAAACAGGCCGCCTCAAGCAACAAACCGTCGTCTCGACGGTTATGAGCAACCTTGGGTTTTACAAGGCGCTTGAGGCGCAAGGAATCAAAAGCGTGCAAACGGCGGTCGGCGACCGCTACGTCGTCGAGGAAATGAAAAAGAACGGTTACAATCTCGGCGGCGAGCAGTCTGGACACATTATTTTCCTTGACTACAACACGACAGGAGACGGGATGCTGACGGCGCTCCAGCTCGTGAACATTATGAAAATAAAAGGCAAGCCGCTCTCCGAGCTGGCGGGGGAAATGAAAAAGTATCCGCAGCTGCTTGTGAACGTCCGAGTGGCGGATAAAGAAAAAGCGATGGAAAACGAACAGGTCAAAAAGGTTATCGCAGAAGTGCAAGCAGAAATGAACGGCAACGGCCGCGTCCTTGTCCGTCCATCGGGAACCGAACCGCTTGTGCGTGTCATGGCCGAGGCCCCGACTGAAGAAGCCTGCCGCGCCTATGTCGAGCGGATTGCTAATGTCATTCGCCGTGAGATGGGTGTGGAATAATCATTTGGATGGGACAACCACCCTATGCATAAACGGAACGTTCGCTTCCGTTTATGCATAGGTTATTTTATATAAACGGATGTGTAGATGATAGTTGACGCCGCTGGGAATGTGCTGTAATATTAACGTTGTTGCCTTTTACTTGAAAGGAGGCGATGGCGGGGCAAAGAGCGGAAATGGGTAAACGAATGGCGTGCCGCAACCGCTGGCATGCTCGACAAAGTGGAATGGTTGCACTGGTTTTGACGACAAAAAAGCGCCTGGACTAAGCGCGGGAACGGAAGCGCGCTTAGTTGACGAGGAGGAGGTTTATCGAGGTTTTCGGCGGATGCCTCCCGGCTGAAGCGATGACAGCCGCAAGTCCTCTCTTAAAACAAAGGGGTGACCCTTTGCACAAAGGGGAGGATGTCATCGCGCAAAACTAAAGGGGAGTCTGCCGCATTGACGGCGAGGCCCCGTTGTTCTTTGACAACTGAACATGGAAGGATCTCGTTGGCGGCAGCCTCCGATGTTAAAGGAGGAAATATTGCCATGTGCGGCATTGTGGGGTATATCGGTTACCAAGATGTGAAAGAGATTTTGTTGCGCGGATTGGAAAAACTCGAGTACCGCGGCTACGATTCGGCGGGGATTGCCGTATTAAATGAGAACGGCGTTCATGTGTTTAAAGAAAAAGGACGGATCGCCGATTTGCGCCGCATCGTCGACTCGGACGTCAAAGCGACGGTCGGCATCGGCCATACACGTTGGGCGACGCACGGCGTGCCAAGCCGGGTGAACGCCCATCCGCATCAAAGCGCCTCAGGCCGCTTTACGCTCGTGCATAACGGCGTTATCGAGAACTATGAAATGGTGAAGCGCGATTATTTGGCCGATGTTGCGTTCCAAAGCGATACGGATACGGAAGTGATCGTCCAGCTCGTGGAAAAATTCGTCCGTGACGGGCTGACAACCGAAGAAGCGTTTCGAAAAACGCTCTCGCTGTTAAAAGGATCGTACGCCATCGCCATGATCGACGCACAAGACGAAAACACCATCTATGCGGCCAAAAACAAGAGCCCGCTTCTCGTCGGATTGGGTGATGGGTTTAACGTCGTGGCCAGCGATGCGATGGCGATGCTTCAAGTGACAAACCAGTTTGTCGAACTGATGGACGGCGAAATGGTGATCGTCACCAGCGAGAACGTTACGATTCAAACGCTAACCGGTAAAACAGTCGAACGGAAGCCATATACGGCAGAGCTCGATGCGAGTGATATTGAAAAAGGAACGTACCCGCATTACATGTTGAAAGAAATTGACGAGCAGCCGTTTGTCATCCGCCGCATCATTCAAAAATACCAAGACGAAAACGGCAAATTAGCCATTGACCAAGCGATCGTCAATGAGGTGTTGAAGGCGGACCGCTTATACATTGTCGCTTGCGGAACGAGCTACCACGCTGGTCTTGTCGGCAAGCAATTGATCGAGTCGTGGGCGAAAATTCCGGTCGAAGTGCACATTGCCAGCGAATTTTCGTACAATATGCCGCTTCTGTCGGAAAAGCCGCTCTTCCTCTTTATTTCGCAAAGCGGGGAAACGGCCGACAGCCGCGCTGTGCTCGTGCAAACGAACAAACTCGGCCATAAAGCCATTACGATCACCAACGTCCCAGGCTCGACGCTGTCGCGGGAAGCGGATTATACGCTCTTGTTGCACGCCGGCCCGGAAATCGCCGTCGCCTCGACGAAAGCCTACACGGCGCAAATCGCGGTGTTGGCGATTTTAGCGGCGACTGCGGCGAAAGCGAAAGGCCTCGAATTGAATTTTGACCTGATGAAAGAGCTTGCCATCGTCGCCAATGTGATGGAAATGCTGTGTGATGCGAAAGAAGAAATGGAGAACATCGCGAGCGACTACTTGACGCTGACGCGCAACTGCTTCTTTATCGGCCGTGCGGTGGACTACTACGTCTGCTTGGAAGGTGCGCTCAAGCTGAAAGAAATCTCCTATATCCAAGCGGAAGGGTTCGCGGGCGGCGAGTTGAAACACGGCACGATCGCCCTTATCGAAGATGGCACGCCGGTCATCGCCCTCGCTACCCAAGAGCACGTCAATTTAAGCATTCGCGGCAATGTAAAAGAAGTCGTTGCCCGCGGCGCGAACCCGTGCGTCATCTCGATGCGCGGCCTGGAAGGCGACGGCGACCGCTTTATCATCCCATCCGTCCATCCGGATCTTACGCCGCTTGTCTCCGTCGTGCCGTTGCAGCTGATCGCCTACTATGCCGCCTTGCACCGCGGCTGCGACGTCGACAAACCGCGCAACTTGGCGAAGAGCGTGACGGTGGAGTGAGCGGTTCGTTGGTCGGAAAGACTGTTGTTAAGTGACAAAAAAAGCCTTATACTCGCGATCGGTATCGAAGCGAAACAAATTCAATTCAGTTTGATTGGCAACGAGGATGGGATTCCAATTAGGGAGAAGGAAATAGGATTGAAGGGAATCGAGAAAGGTACCTAAAGGTGCTTTTCTCGATTTTTTATTTGGAGCCAAAAGAGGAGAAATGGATCGTGAATGTTAGTTAATTGATCAAGCAAGGCTTCGCAAAGAGATAAATTAGAATCGAAACAAAAATTTTACATATAAGGGGGTTTATCAAGATAAAAAATATGGTATAATTTATAAAAAATATTCACAAAAGAGGTGATAAGATGAAAAAACTCATTTTATTTTTAATTTTATCATTACTATGGGTTGCTCCTCTCGCAGCATTGGCAAAAGATAATCAGGATATTACAGGAGCAATTAACAAAGAATTCAAAAAAACTCTTACCTATTATAAGGATCATTCCGCCGAAATACTCGATAGCCTAACAACTTCTGCTGAAGTCACTGAAGGAGATACAAAACAAACTAAAAACGTTAAAGTAGTATTGGCAGAAGGAAAAGAAGTTAGAGACAGCATTTTTTATTTTGATGCAAAACAGATATACTATTATGATTTAGATGATCGGAAAATTATCGATTCTGCATCCATCACAGAGAATGCTCAAATAAAAAATTTTGTTAAAAAACATAAAGATGAAATCGGAAAACAGATAAATCCTTTTTCATTTGCCATTTTTATGATCGCACTTTTTATCACTATTATTGTTCCCCCTGTTTTCGGAACCTTATTCAATAAAAACTCTTCGTCTTTGTCATATAGATTGCAATTTGAACGAGCTGATACTGGAATATACCGAAATTAAGCTATATAGGTTGTAATAAAGAATTTCCGACCTCCATGTCCCGTCTTTACTTTATCACCTAACAAGCTGGCACGGTGACAAGAAGAGCGAACAATGCCATGTAAAACAAAATTGCAACTTATATAAAAATAAAGGGTTTTCACCATTTTCTGTGATTTCCACTCAATCCCAGAAATATGTTAGCTGGATGAAATAGGTTCATCAGTCAGGATCCTTCTTCCGCATACAGACCATGAAGTTGGTAGAATGGAAACAGTCAAGTGCTTTCCTTGACGGGTTCCATTCTACCAACTATCATACCGATAGCGGAAGAAGGGAGCGCTTAAGCAGCCTGACTGCTTGTAGTGTTCCCTGTACACTCCAGAAATACACGCAAACGAAACCGTTCTCGATTTCGATAGCCATATGCCCGGCGTTTGATGTTTTTGATCTTGTGATTCGTCCCCTCGATTCGGGCATTGGTATATGGGCACAAAAAGTAGGAAAGAATCGGCTCCTTCCACCTTTCAAGCGTGTTGGCTGCTTCCTGAAAAGAAGCAAAAGGGCTCTGTTTGGCTAACTGAATCCATTCTTCCAAGCGTTCCTTTGCTTCGTTATATCCATCGGTTCGGTAAAAATCCCGAAACAACTCTTTCAGATAATAAGCAATGGAAAGTACCGGATACTCCTCCAAGATATCGTCCAATCGAAGCCGTTGGTCCTTACGAAGCTTTTCACAGCCTTTTAAGAGAAGATATCGAGCCTTTTTCAATGGAGAAAATTCCTTTCTTGCTTGATCCAAGGCTTGTGTCACTTTTTGAACCACATGGTACTGATCGATGACAATCGAAGCAGATGGAAACAGGGCACGAACCGCCTTATGATAAGGTTCCCACATGTCAAGAATCACCGTTTGGACCCTTTCTTTCGACAGGACATTTTGGCTCAACAAGTGGATGGCGGAGTCACATTGGCGATCGGCATGCATTCCCATGACCGATCCAGCTTTGGCATCCATCAATACGGTTTCATACTGATGTCCCTTTTTTACCGCGATCTCATCTAAGCTAAGCACCATCTCTTCTTGAGAAGATGCTTCTATCGCTGTTTGACGTTTTTTTGCTTTTTTCGATGCGATGGAGTAATAGATGCGTTCCAATGTCGTATATGAGATGCGGTGCTTTCGGCTAACCTCTTGAATGGTGGAGCCTTCACAAAGTTCATACAAGTACTCACAAAATCGATTGGTGTAGTGTTGATTGGGTTGAATCGATTCCAAAGAGGCGGAAAACACTTGGGAACAATTCCAGCACCGATAGCGCTTTACCTTTACGAACAAGTACACCGGTTGATGGAAAATCGCCAAATCCCGTACTTTTCTTGTCCGTCTGTCGTGGACAGAGGAAGTGGCAAACCCACAATGAGGGCAACGTTCCTGTGTCTCTGTTTTCTCTACATGAATCACATAACCATAGGAAAGAAGTTCTTGTTTAATCACTTTCAATTCTGGCAATCCTAGTGGTATCGAAAGCACTTACGAGACCTCCTTAATGTTGATGTAAATTATCATTTTATTTCAGCACAAAACGCCCATTTTTTTGCACATTCTTTCAGAAAGCCCTCTCCCCTTTTCTGAAGGAATGTGCTAAATTTTTTGTGAATTGTTTCGGACGAAGATTTCCATTCGTTTCAAGGAGAGGGGGGAGGAAGTGTGATCCAGTTTCACGACTTTGGCATTGACATTCAAACGTATACGGATCGTGGGAAAGGGAACGATTTTCCTGACGTGAGCCAATGCCCCCACTGTCCATCCCGCCGCCCCTTGCATCGTCACGGATACGACCAACGCTATGCGTTGACGGCAGAGGGGGAGTATCACCTTTGGATCGCACGATACGCTCGCGAGAGTGTCGCAAAACCGTGAGTGTGCTGCCTTCTTTCCTCCTCCCGTATGTTCAATATACACGATCGGTTATTTGGCAAGCGGTCAAAACGTGGCTGGAAACGCCAAGGCGAGGAGCGAAGACCAAACAGGTTGGTTTTCCCACCAAGGAGGTCATCTTGTTTTATGTCCGACGATTTTTACGGAATCTTTCCCGCTTGCATCACGCGGCGGCGAGGAGATGGGGGATCATCGGCCCTGTAGGGAACGCAAGAACGGAACGGGCGGTCTGGTGGATGCAGACCTTGGAGGGACGGGGGGTGGGCTCGATCATCCAAGACCTGTGGACAAACGAGAGGTGGCATCCGTTTGCGGATCAAATGGTTTCCTAATATCCCTCCTAACACCAAAAATGGATATGATTGATGTTCCCACAAACCCTTCCTCTCGACGAATCTCGAGCCGTTTCGTAAGATAGGAGGCAGAGGGACCGGGACGGTCCAACATCACAGGGAGACAGGGAGGAGATCCGGATGGATGAATCGATGAGACACGACATCGCGCTGTTTCGGTACGGGCTGATCGCTCCGTTGGTGAATGGCCAGGTGGAGCCCAAGGCGTATTTGAATGAGGTGGGCGGGCGAGTGCATTCGATTCCCCATCAAGGGGACAAACCCATTGCGGCGAAGACGATTCTGGATTGGTGCGCCCGATACAAAAAAGGGGGCTTCGACGCCTTGAAGCCGAAGCGCCGTTCGGACCGCGGCCGCTCCAGACGTCTGTCCCCCGATGATGAGGATCATATTCTAGCATTGAGGAAGGAACATCCCACCATGCCCGTGACCCTATTCTACGAACAACTCACCAAGCAGGGGGACATTCCCACCACCCTCTCATACTTTACTATATACCGATTGTTGAAAAAACACAACCTGGTGGGAAAAGAAATCTTGCCGATACCGGAGCGAAAGCGTTTTGCGTGTGACCAGATCCATGAGCTATGGCAAGGGGACTTATCCCATGGACCCACGATTCGCGTCCATGGGAAAGCCCAGAAAACGTTTTTGATCGCGTATATCGATGACTGCTCGCGGTTGGTGCCGTATGTATAGTTTCCCCTCGGAGAAATTTGACGGGCTGCGGATCGTCACAAAGGAAGCGGTGCTTCGTTGCGGGAAGCCGAAACGCATTTACTCGGACAACGGGAAAATTGATCGATCCGAGGTGCTGCAGTATGCGTGCGCCGAGATGGGGATTACGCTCATCCACACTCAGCCGTATGACCCGCAAAGCAAAGGGAAAATCGAACGGTTCTTCCGCACCGTACAGACGCGGTTTTATCCGCTGTTGGAGCTGAATCCGCCGAAGTCGCTTGACGAGTTGAACGAGCGTTTTTGGAAGTGGCTTGAAGAAGAGTATCATCGAAAACCGCACGCCTCACTGGACGGAAAAACGCCGCATGAGGTGTTTCAGTCCCAAGTGGAACGAGTGGTGTGGATCGAAGACATCGATTGGCTGGACGCGATTTTTCTGAAACGGGAGCACCGCAAGGTGAAAGCCGATGGCACGATCACCCTGAATAAACAGCTATACGAAGTGCCGCCTCGGTTCATTGGGCAATCGATTGAGCTCCGCTATGACGAACGAGGCGTCTATGTGTACGAAGATGGCAAACGGGTGGCGGAAGCCATTCGGGTGCGTTTGGAGGATAACGCCTATGTGAAGCGCCACCGGTCGCCGTTTGCGGCGGTTTCGGCGAAGGAGGGCGAACAGGATGTATAAAACGTTTTATTCCCTCTCGCGGGAGCCGTTTGCGAAAGAAACCGACCCGTCCGAGGCGTATCAAGGGGCGGCGTTTCAAGAAGCGCTGCGGGCGCTGGAGTACGTGAAACGAACGCGGGGAATCGGGCTGTTGATCGGAGAGCCGGGGGCGGGCAAGACGTTCGCCCTTCGGGCGCTGAAAGAGTCATTGAATCCATCATTGTATCATGTCGTCTATTTTCCGTTATCGACCGGAGGCGTGATGGATTTTTACCGTGGACTGGCCTTGGGATTAGGAGAGGAACCGAAGTACCGCAAGGTAGATCTCTTCCGCCAAATCCAGCAGGCGATCGAGCGATTGCATCATGAACGACGGATCACGCCGGTGTTCATTTTGGACGAGATGCATTTGGCCAAGGATGCCTTTTTACAAGACATCGCCATCCTGTTCAACTTTGAGATGGATTCGACCAACCCATTTGTCTTGATGTTGGCCGGGCTGCCCCATTTACAGGGGAAGCTGCGGCTCAATCAGCACCGCCCTCTCGATCAGCGGATCATCATGCGATTGTTTTTTGCAAGCAAAAAATGCAGAGAAGTGCAAGAAAAAATACATAGGCTTGCCAGCTCAAGACTTAAGGTTCCAGACCGGGGGAAGAGGACGGCTGGATCGCGGAGAGAGCGTTCCGCAGTCGATAGCTCTCTCCCGTAAAGGCCAGGATGTGGGCATGGTGAACCAAGCGATCCACCAGCGCAGCTGTCAAGCGGTTGTCCCCAAACACCCGATTCCACTGTCCAAATTCCAGATTCGACGTCACGATGACGCTTTTTCGCTCATAACAGTCGGCGATAATATGAAACAACAGCTCCGATCCTTGCTTTTGAAACGGCACATAGCCGAGTTCATCCAATATCAACAGTTCGCACGCATCGATGCTTCGTTTCAGCCGCCCGAGCGTGCCGTTTTTCAATGCCTCTTCCAGCTGGGCGACGAGATCCGCGACGCGGAAAAACCGAACCTCATGGCCTTGTTGGCACGCCTGGATGCCGAGCGCTGTGGCGAGGTGGGTTTTTCCTGTCCCGGGCGAGCCTAAAAGCAGAACGTTTTGCTTTCGCTCCAAAAAGCGAAGGTCACACAGTTCCTCCCTCGATGTCGTGGCTGGCCAATGGATATGACCCGACCATTCGTAATCCTTCAGCCATTTCAACTTCCGAAACTTGGCTTTCTTGATCAGCCGGGCCTGTTTCGCCTGCTGGCGGCACGACAGCTCCAGGGCCAATACATCCCGCAAAAACTGTTCTTTCGTTTCGAACATCACCTCCTCGAATCGATCCGCGATATAGGCCAAATGCAGCGCTTTACAAATCTCTTTCACCTCTGCTCTCATCCCTGGACACCCCCTTCCCGAACAGGATGAAGACGTTGATCATACACCGTTAAGTCCGTTTCATAGTCGATCAGGACGGAAGGGGTGTACGATTCTTTCCACTTGGCCGGGTAATGGGATTGCTCGGCTTCCATCAATACCCCGATTTCATGAGGAGCCAAGTCCCATCGCTGGTTCTCATCGAGCCACTGGGCGATTTCATAAAGCGTGCAACGATCCAACAGCGCTCGCAGCCCTTTCAAACGGACCGCCACCTGGGGCGGGGTGCCAGCCAGATACGTTCGGATCGCTTCCGGCAAGTACGCCCGGTATCGGGAATGCCCGACAACCCGGGGTTTGGTCTCCCACTCAGCGAAAATCTCTTTCCAAGGGATCTCGCGTTTCACGTTCGTATACGGCCTTGGCATCTCAAGATGTATGCCTCCGTCAGGAGAGAGCACAAAGAAACGATCCCACTCTTTTTTCACCAATACCCGGTTGGGGACGGACAGGCCATGGACGACGAACGCCTTCCCATCTACCATCACTTCTCCGTACTGATTCACGTAAGCGTGATCGAGGGAGAAGATCGGAAGATCTTGTTCCGGCAACGCCAACAGCTCCGGCCGCTCTTCCTGCCATAGCTCCTCGATCCACCGCCCCTTTTCATAATGAGGGCGGTTTCGGTCCTCGACCATCTTGCGATGCAGCCACTCCACCAGCTCCGGATACGACTCGATCAACGGAGCCGGGACGAAACAAAGGTTGCGAGTGTAATAGACTTTTCGCTCCGCATTTCCTTTCTCATGTCCGCTGTATGGATTGCACACTTGTACATCAAACCGATAGTAGAGTTGAAATTTCTCAAAAGCCTCGGTGAATTGGCGTTCTCCCCCTTTTCGAATCGACACGATGGCCGCGGACAAATTGTCAATGCGCAATGCCTTTGGCACTCCCCCAGCCTGACGAAACAGCTGCGTCAACCCATGGAGGAAGCATTCACTGTTTTCCGCCGGCAGCGGATAAGCAAACGCAGCGTTGCTATAGGGAAAGCTCATGATCAAAACCGATCGCTCTTCTTCCTTCCCCTCCTTCGTCACAACCGTCATCTTCCCGAAATCCACCTGCGCCTCGCCTGGAGGGTGCTCCAGTCGTTCATAGCGCTGTTCTTTCTCGAGCTTGAGCTGCGGTCTTCGTTTTTGCACGTACGCGCAAACGGTGCGATACGAGCCTTGAAATCCATGGTCACGACAAAGCGCTTCAAACATCGTCTTGTTCGTTCGCCGTTGTTTTCTCGGCAGCTTGGCATCCTCCTCCAACCAGTCATCAATGATTTGCCCGTACCCTTCTTCCTCCATCATCCCCTTTTTGCGTTTGATGGTTGGTTGGACAGAAATGTCTTCATCTGCGTATTTTTTGACCGTTCTCCAGTTATATCCCGTTTCACGGGAAATTTCCGCAATCGATAACCCTTTCTTTTCACGCAGTTTTCTGATACGATTAATTTCGGGCATTGCCAGCATCCTTTCGCTCCTCCACTGTTTGGTTATGTGTTCACAACTTCCACAGTAGAGGAAATGTTAGAGGCTGGCAAGCCTTTTTTTCTTTGCCTTCAGCTCTGCACTTTTCGTTGCAGAACTCTGTATTTTTATTTTGCAATAAACATGCGATGCCGGATGGGGCCGCTGGAGAAGGAAGAGGTGGCGGGCTGCATCGAGCATCGGATGAAACAGGCCGGGGCGAAGCATCCGATCTTCACTCCATCGGCGTTAGAGGCGATTGCCCTGCAATCACGTGGTTGGCCCCGTGTCATCAACACGTTGGCCGCGACGTGCCTGCTGTACGGGCATCAGCTGAAAAAGGACGTCATTGACGAAGAAGTGGTGCGCATGGCTGCAGAGGAAATGGGGTATTAGCACGAAAGGGGCCAAATCGGCCTCTTTTGTGCTTCCTCTTTTTCATCGGTCCATCAGGCGCGCTGGAAATCTTCATCTGAAAGAGCGTGCAAATGTTCCGAAAGAATGTGCAAAATTCCGGAACAATCCGCAAAAATTTTGCGCATTATTTCGGAATCCATCTGAAATAATTTGAAAAAGGGATTCTGAAATAATGTGCTAATTTACATTGATTTCACCGCTAACATTATTGCCAGGATCTCGTCAGTGCTTTCTCTTTTTTGTCACTAAATCACAAAATTTGGTGATGAACCAAAATAAATAAGCTGGCGAGTACGCCAGCTTATTTATTTTTATTGAAGAAGAGATTCTCTTTTTTACGTTGAAGAAAAGATCTCTGCATTTTTAATTAGCAACCGCAGTTACAAAGCTGTACAGAAGAGCATTGTTCGCCAGTTCTTGCATCTTTATAATATCCTAAAGTTGCTTTAAATCCATAATTCCAACAACTGTTATGTGTACCGCAATACTTGTAAAAAATAGTAGATGAACAAATAACATAATTAGGAGAAATTAATCCAGATAAAAACTTACTCATTAATTATCCTCCCCTTCTTTCATAAATTTAATTGTTAGTTAAAAGAGAATCTCTTCTCAAAAACAGTGAATAAAGTTCATATAAATCTGGAGTTGAAAACTTAATCTTTCCTTGTTTATTTAAAACTATAAAAGCGGGATAGTAAGGGATGCGAAATTCATCTATTAAATCGTTCTTGTATTGAAAAATAGATAAATTGGGATCTACTAAATCTAAATAATGGAGTAATTCATTGCTGTTTTCGTTAATAAGAATCTGTAAAGAAATTTTAAGATTATTAGACGTTAAAAGATACCAAAACTCCTCAAAGTGTTCTGTACAATGTGAACAGTTACTATTTAAGATTGCTACAATATTTAAATATTTATGGTCAATTTTTAAAAACGCTGTTTTTCCTTTTCTATCTTTCAGCGGATAATTGACTAAACTCTTAGAATATTCTATCTCAATATGTTTTAAATTAATTCGTGAATTTTCATGAATTATATTTTTGAGTTTTTGTAAGGAAATAAATGAATAGAATGTAGATAGGGAAAAAAGTAGTATGTAAAAAGTGTAAGATAATATATCTAACAAATTTCTTCCCCTCGCAGTAAGTAGAATTTATTAATAAAATTGGACTTTTTTGACTGTTTCTGATATTATAATAGTAAATATTACCCTTAATGTCAATACATTTATTAAGAGGGTTGATATGGTATGGATACATTAAAATTCATATTATCTATTTATTGGAATAAATGTAGAATCAACTTGATTGTGCTGATCTTTCTAAATTTTATTAATTCATTAATTCCTATCATTAGTATTCATTTATTCCAAAAATTAATAGAAGAAATTATGAATTTCATGCAAGATGATGGATCACTAAAAATGTTAATATTTATTTTTACTCTACAAATTATAAGTAATATAATCCCTTTTATTGGGAATCATATTCTGAATATTAATGATCAGATTATTGATAACAAATTATCTCTTGAAACAACTTCATCTATGTTACAAAAAGTAAAGAGTTTAGATTATCTCGATTTTGAGAATCCTTCATTCTACGATAGTTTTCAAAGAGTTTCAAGCAATACAAGTAATATAATCGAATCTGTAAATCATTTGATTGGTCTTATTAGTAACTTAATCAGCGCTATATCAGTATTAGTATATTTATTAACTATTAATTGGATAGTTGTTTTTATCATTATTTTAGGCATTGTCCCTTACACTTTGACTTCGATAAAGTTTAACCGAAGAAATTTTTCTTTGATCAATGAACTCATGCCGGCAACTAGAAAGGAACAGTATTTCATAAATTTATTGACCAATCGAAATACTTTAAAAGAGATTATACTATTTAATGCATTTAACTTTTTAGAACTAAATTGGAAAAAACAGTTTTTATTACTAGCAGAAAAAAAGCTAAATTTTATAAAAACAAAATCGAAAACATTATTTTCCGCGGAACTAATAATTTTATTAACTTTTACTCTTTCAGGACTAGTAATAATCATTGATTTTAAAAATTCAAATATGGCAGCAGATTTAGTTGCTACTATTCAATCCATACAGCTTTTTCAGACGAATTTAAATAATATTGCGAAAAGCTATTCTGATTTTAAAGGAACTTTAATTTTCATCGAGGACTATATGAAATTTATTCATATTAATCCTAGAAATGAAGTGAAGTTAAACAAAATAGAAAAATTACATAGATTGGAGGTGAAAAATCTTTGGTTCAGATATCCACATAATAATTTTGATACTTTAAAAGGGATAAGCTTTAATATTAATCCAGGTAAGAAAATAGCAATCGTAGGGGAAAATGGTAGTGGGAAAACAACACTTATAAAATGTATAGCAGGATTATATTCCAAAGAAAACTTACCTATTTTTATAAATGGAATTCCAATCAAAGAAGTGGATATTGAAAGTCTACAAGACAGAATGTCCGTTTTGTTCCAAGATTTTATATCATACGAATTAACGGTAAGAGAGAATATAGGAATAAGTAGCTCCTCTAACATGGATGACAATATTAGACTCCAAAATGTTGCTGAAAAAGTTAATCTGTTAGAGATAATTAACAAACTGCCAAATAGGTTTGATTCTCTACTTGGTAGATACTTTGAAGGGGGGAATGAGCTATCGGGTGGACAATGGCAAAAAATAGCTCTCGGTAGAGCGCTATTTCGAGAAAGTGACCTAATAATTTTAGATGAACCTACAGCAGCTCTTGATCCTGTATCAGAAAAAGAGATTTTAGAAGATATTTTAAATGAATGTGACAAATCCATTATTATAGTCACCCATAGGTTAGGAGTTGCGAGTTTAGCAGACGAAATTTTAGTGATGAAAGATGGACAGATTGTGGAAAGCGGTACTCACAACGAACTTCTTTCCCTTAATGGGGAGTACAAAAAATGTATGAGTCTCAATCCCATTGGTATAACCTTCAGAAAGGGGTATTAATATGAATTTTAATAATTCTATATTTACCCTTTTATTAATATTTCTTATATTAATTTTCTTATCTTCAACAATAAGTAAAATCATGCATAAAGAAAGATATGATGTTACTATAAGGAATTATGGAATTAAACACCCTCTATTGATAAAATTTGTTTATCTTTTTATAGTATTGAGTGAGGGCTTCATTACATTTTCATTGGCTTTATCAGGTGTAAATCTCTATTGTTTGTTAACCATATCTCTGCTTTTGTCCATTTTCTCAATATTTATAGCGATTAACCTTTTTAAGGGAAATCAAAATTTTTCTTGTGGATGTGGTGGGGTTTTGGAAAATGAGAGACTCTCTTACTGGATGGTATTAAGAAATGCAGTAATTATTTTGATTGCCTTTATTTTATTTAAATCTAAATACTCTATTAATTATATGACAATTCAAACTTTATCATCTTTCATTATTGTAAGTGTATTTTTAATATATGTTCAAATTTTAAAAGAACTCAAAAAAATAAATGAGATTATGCACTTTATCTTTAAGTATATTTACTAGAATTTGGAGAGGATGGTAGTTATGATTTCAAATACTTTACTTCTTTTGGTAATGATACTTCTACTTATTCAATCATATATAATTTACTCTATTATTAAACTTGTGAGAACTTTTTTATCCGAGATCAGAACCATAAAAGGGATTCAGTTTGGAAGTTTGCAAAATGGAGATAAAGCTCCTGCTTTTCGTGCTTTAGATTATCAAGGTAAAAAAGTAGTTTTAAAAGAAATCTTGGAACAACAAAAAGTCCTATTATTGTTTATTAGTAGTACTTGCTCAACATGTAAGAGAGTTGTGAAAGAGTTACCTAACATTAGCAATCGAGCTAACTTTAAAATTATGTTAATAAACAACGATGAAAGTAATAATGATCAGCTTGTTCTAGAAAACATCAATGAATCAATAATATATATCAAAGCTGCATACCTCTTTAATACATATAAAGTTAATAATACACCTTATGTATATTTGATAAATCAGTCAGAAGAAATCGAGATTAGTACAGGGATTAAAAATCCTAAAGAACTAAGTCTTATGTTAATTGACGAAGATTTTAGAGCAACTAGCTAAAAAATACACGAAGGTAACCAAATTGGTGAAGCAAATCATCAAATTGTTTCCAAGAGAATGAAAAATTTTGAAAGATGCTTATACATATATAAGGAGGGTTTTTATGAAGGATATCCGAATGACGGTGGTCCTTACGTTGTTGTTGCTATTGGTGCTAGTTGGCTGTGCCAAACCGAAAGTGGAGCAAACGGTAAAATTAGGTGGTGCGGTCAAAACGATCGGTGACCTAGTGGTGCTAAGCGGAAACAGCAATCTGCCAAAAGGCGCCGTCGTGCAAATTGTGATGAAAGAAATCGAGGGGGGCAAACAGGTACTCGAGGAAAAAGTAAACGTTGGGGAAGACGGAAGTTATTCATGGAGCGCGAAAAGACCGGAGCGAGCTAAGGAATATGAGCTGGATGTGATGTTTTTGCCAGAACTGCAGCCGAAGCACGTAAAAGAGAAGTATGGTGAAAAGGGAGAGCTTATCAAAAAAGACTCGTCGGGCAGAGTAGAATATCAAACAGACGGACAAACCTATGTAGGAATTAAAATGTATGACCGCATCTTGAAAATAGGCGATGGAATGGGAGGACAGCAATCCATGTTAGCAGAAACATTGCCTCCCCCGGCACCATCTTATTAAAATGCAAGCACTGGCAGCTTACAGCCGAAAGGAACATCAAGCAATCGGTTGCCCATGCTCCGAAGGAGGGGGATCAGCCTTATGAAGAAATGGAAACTCGCCTTGACGGTGCTGGCGGATTTGTTGCTTACCATTTTCACGATTATGGCGATTATCGCGTTTGCGCAAAGCTATTCCTTGTTTCCGAGCCCGCAAATGGTCACGGTATTTTGGCAGCAATTTCAGCAGCTGTTTTGGAGCTTTTTTTCTATTCGTGATATAACGGTTTCGCTCTCGCAATGGCACAATGCTCCCCTGCTCTCAACGATGATGGAGCCGTATGCCTATTCCCTTATTATTTTATGGGGGGCGCTGGCTGTTTCCTTCCTTATAGCCGTTACGGGAGCCTACATCTGCTTTTTGCTTCCGCGTCCGCTGCAAAAAATGGTGAAAGGAATCGCGTTTTTTCTTGAGTCGATCCCCGATGTTATTTTTATTTTTTCTACGCAACTGTTTGTCATCTGGGTGTTTAAAAAGACAGATTTGCTTATTGTCAATCCTGTTGCCGGTTTTGACAATGTATACGTGCTGCCGATTGTCATGATTTCCATTTTGCCTTCCATTCTGCTGTTCCAAATGACATTTCTTGCGTTTACGGAGGAAAAAGACAAGCCATACGTCGAATATGCGCTAGCGAAAGGATTGTCAAAAACGGCAGTGCTATGGCGCCATATGTTCCGCAACGCGCTGATCACCGTGTTTTCTAACGTCCAATATTTGTTTTGGTTTATGCTGTCGAACTTGTTAGTGGCGGAATATTTGTTTAATATGCATGGATTTTTCCGGTTTTTGTATGAGCAGCGCCATACGCCGGAAGTAGTGGCTATCGGTCTTGCCATGCTGTTTTTGCCGTTTTACATCATTGATGTGGCCGGGAAACGAGTGATTGCTTATTTGACGGGAATCGAGAGGGGGGTAGCGTGATGCGCGCATTCCGCAACGTTTATTTTACGACAGGATTTATCATCGCGGCCGGTCTATTGCTGGCCAGTTTTTTATATTCTTATTGGCTGAAAGACATCATTCCACAGCCGCCGGAGCGGATCTACAATGAGGCTGGGCGGCTCGTTGACGTTCCTCCGTACCCGCCGAGCTGGGTCCATCCATTTGGCGTCGATCGCCAAGGCGAAGATGTGTTTTGGAAGGTCATCGATGGGGCGAAATATACGATTTTCACCGCATTGGCGGTCAGTTTGCTGCGGCTGGCGTTCGGGACGGTCGGCGGAATCATGTATGCTTTTTATTTACAGAAATTTCGTTTTATTGCCGAGTCCATCGTCCGCGCCTTTCGGTTTGTGCCGGCGATATTTTTAACGATGCTCTTTTTTGCTTTCATTCCATTGGAGGAGCAAGGAGCTGGAATGGGAGTGTTGATAAAACAACTATTGGTGCTTGCGGCTGTTGCGCTTCCGCCGTTAATGCTGGTCATCGGCAATGATATCGCTGTCTTTTTGCAAAATGAATTTGTCGTTTCTTCCCGGCTGATGGGAGCTGATAACGTTTGGCTCATCCGCAAGCACGTTCTCCCGTATATGCGGCCGCGGCTGTTTTTGCTGTTTACCCAGCAGACTGTGCAGTCGCTCTTGCTGCTTGTGCATCTCGGGGCGTTTCAAATATTGCTAGGAGGCGTAAAAGTTATATACGATTCCGATGGGTTGGGCCCTCCCGAGAAGGTGGCGTTCTCCCTTTCGAATGAATGGTCCGGCTTGATCGGTCTTTCCTATCGGGAAATGATGCTTGACCAATGGATTGTTGTCGGGCCGTGTGTTGCCTTTATCGTTGCCATTTTTGCCTTCAAATTAATGGGAAAAGGGTTAGAGCAAGTGATCGCTGGAAAAGGAAAACGGAAGCGGCGGAAAAAACAGCGGAGTTCATCGGGAAAAACCGCTTCTTTTCCGCCGCAGCAGGGCGATTTTCAATTTGTACTTTATAGATAGGCTATTATGATTTCCGCGAAAGCACGGGCTGTCGATGAAAAACGAGTAATTGGGGGGAGTGCGGTTAAATAGCAGAATCAGGCCTGACGGGCCGAACGGCGGCTTTTTCCGAGATGGAAAGCGAATCGATTGGTAATGGCGGCGTGGAAGTGCATGCAGTGCACCTGCCGCCTCGGGATGGATCATCGGGCGTTCCCCGTGTGGGGCGCCTTTTCTTTTTTGTTTTACAGAAAAAAATTCATTTAAATCGATCATTATTTATTGATAAACGATAAATGATTCATTACAATA
Source organism: Geobacillus sp. 46C-IIa (assembly GCF_014679505.1). GTDB lineage: Bacteria > Bacillota > Bacilli > Bacillales > Anoxybacillaceae > Geobacillus. The sequence continues at coordinate 3,228,457 of NZ_CP061474.1, read as the reverse complement.
AAGTCGAAAACGAGTCAGTGTGAGGTGTTTCGATGAAACGGGAAACGTTGTTTTTGAAGGCGTCTTTAGTGTTGATCGGCCTTCCGGTTTTGTCATTGTGCCTATTTTTGGTTCCTGCGCTTGCGAAGGTGGCGGTCAAGCTGGTGCCAACGTTCCCTTGGATCAAGTATTTTGTTTATCTTGTGTTTGAGGCGTCCGCGCTGCCGTTCTACTTCGCTTTGTATCAGGCGTTCCGGTTGTTAGTGTATATTGACCGAAACGACGCGTTTTCCGAGGCGTCGGTGAAAGCGTTAAAGACGATCAAACATTGCGCCGTCGCCATCAGCGGGCTGCATTTGCTTGTCTTGCCGCTGTTTTACTTGTTCGCCGAGAAAGACGACGCTCCGGGTGTCATTTTCGTCGGTCTGATTGTGCCGTTTGCGTCGCTTGTCATCGCTGTGTTCGCCGCGGTTTTGCAAAAGTTGCTGCAGCAGGCGATTGAAATCAAACAAGAAAATGAGTTGACCATTTGAGGTGGATGACATGCCGATTATCGTGAATCTTGATGTCATGTTGGCGAAGCGGAAGATGAGCGTCACCGAGCTGTCGGAGAGAGTCGGGATCACGATGGCGAATTTGTCGATCTTGAAAAACGGGAAGGCGAAGGCGATCCGTTTCTCGACGCTCGAAGCCATTTGCAAGGCGCTCGATTGCCAGCCCGGGGACATTTTGGAGTATCGAAGTGATGAAGGGGAGTCAAATCCGTGAGTAGGGAGGAGACGGCTTGAAAGGGGAAAAGCAAGAGCTAGCGGTGGACGAATCTCCACCGTTTGGCCTCATGATCGTCCGGGTGCGCCAGTTTGGCAGAACGTCGCGGCTGATCAAAGCGTTTGTGCAGCTTGTTCGCTTCGGTTGGGCGCAGGCGTTGTCTTGCGTGTTTCCGGTTGTCATTTTTGCCTCATTGGCGCTGACGAAGATCGCGCCGCTTCCGCTATTGCCGCGGTATGATTGGCTGCTTGTTATTTGCCTGCTCATGCAATGGTGGATGGTGCGGTCAGGGATGGAAACGCGGGATGAACTCAAAGTGATCACCTTGTTCCACGTCATTGGACTTGCGCTCGAGCTGTTTAAAGTGCGCATGGGTTCGTGGTCGTATCCGGAAGAGGGGTATACGAAAATCTTTGGCGTGCCCTTGTACAGCGGGTTTATGTATGCGAGCGTCGCCAGCTATCTTTGCCAGGCGTGGCGAAGGCTGAAGGTGGAGTTGGTGCAATGGCCGCCGTTTTGGATGGTCGTTCCTCTCGCTTCGGCGATTTACTTGAATTTTTTCACCCACCATTATTGGGTGGACGTTCGTTGGTGGCTCTCAAGCCTCGTCATGCTTGTCTTTTGGCGGTCATGGGTGACGTATGAGGTCGGGGGAATCCGCTACCGGATGCCGCTTGTTTTGTCGTTTTTGCTGATCGGGTTTTTCATCTGGATCGCGGAAAACATCGCCACCTTTTTTGGCGCTTGGCAATATCCAAACCAGGCGAAGGCGTGGAGCCTTGTTCATCTTGGGAAGGTGAGTTCGTGGTGTTTGCTCGTTATTGTCAGTTTTCTCATCGTGGCGACGTTAAAGCAAGTGAAAACAATTGCTGTGACAGGGGCAGTGGAGCGTTCACATGAAGATGGAAAATCGTTGTAAGCCGAGCAGGGCGGGGATTTGGCTGGTCGTTGCTCGGCTTTTTCCTTGATGAGCCGCCCGCTCCTCACGGAAGCTGTGCCTTGATTTCTTCAATTTGCGCGAGGTGGCGCTGTTCATGGTAGCCGACAAATTCCACCCATTGCTTCAAATTCAGTGGCCCAAAAATTGGATGCGGGAACGATTTGGCTTCCAAGTCAGCCGGATTGGCTTGCTCCGTGATTTGGCGCAACCGCTGCCGCGATTGATGCAATTTTTCTTCCAGTTCGTGTCGAGTGAAAAAGCGGTTGTCCGGGCGGGCGAAATCAGGCGCCTCCACTTTTTTGGAACGGTCAACGGTCAAGTGGATCGGTTTCTCCTCAACCGGCTGGCTCTCGCCATGCTTTAATGTATGGGCGATCATAGCTGCGATCGATGTTTCAATTAAGTACAGGTGTTCGAGCACTTGGGCGATGGTCCAACTCCCTTTCGCTGCCCGGGTGTTCAGCTGTTCGTCCGACAGCCCGGAAACGCTTTTGATCAGCTGTTGGCGCACTCGCTCATTATGATCCATCATGTTTCCCTCATTTCGATGTAGATTTGGTTTCATCGTACGATAAGGAAGATCAACCGTAAAGCCGTTTTGTGTTCGCCGTGATCATGGTTTTGACTTGTTCGATATCTCGGCCATAGTGTGCCGCCACGGCTCGCGCGGAGTCCAATAGCCATAACGGCGTTGTCAGTTTTCCGGCAAACGGGCCTGCAAACGGCCATGGGCCATCGGTTTCAAGGAGCAGCTGCTCGATGGGAACGAGGGATAACAGCTGCTTGTCGCGCTCGCGGTAGCACACTTCCGGCGTGATGGAGATGTAGTAGCCGCATTGGACGATTTGTTTGACCACGGCAGGCTCGGCCTTCAGCCAGTGGAAATGGGCTTGTCGGACGCCAGTTTGCTGCAAGATGGCCAAGGCGGTTTGGGCGCGGTCGTAGACGGCGTGAAGAACGAGCGGCAAGGAGGCATCCGCGGCGATGGCCGCGATTTCGGTTAATCGTTCTTGATACGCGGGCAGCTTGGCGCATGCTTCCGCTGAATAGTATGGCAGCCCGACTTCGCCGATGGCGGCGAGCAGCGGCCGCTCTTGCTTGACAAGCTCTGTCCATTCGTTCCAATCGGCTTCGCTTGGCAGCGGTTGCTCGGGATGAAAACCGATGGCGGCGTAGACGAAGGAAGGGAATCGCTGTTTCAACTCGAGCGTTCGGCAGCTGGAGCGCAAATCGGTGGATACGGCGACGACGCCGGTGATGCCCGCTTCTTGCCAACGGTTGATTTGTTCATCGATGTCCGTGTACTGGTCGAGATGAATATGAGCGTCGATCATCCACAGCGACCTCCCCTGTCCTTTTTGCCGTCCCGCTGGCTGAGGCTTTTCGCCTTTTCATCCCCATTCCTTATCAATCTGGTATTTGCGGATGCGGTATTGCAAGTTTTGTCGGCTCAAACCAAGCGCTTTGGCCGTTTTGGTGATGTTGAAGCCGTGATGCTGCAGCGCCTTGCGGATGTAGTAAATTTCGACTTCTTCCATGTATTTGTCAAGAGGCAAAATGTCTTCCGTATCAAATAAAAAGTCCGTTTTCGTTTCGTCGGGCGCCAGCTTGGCTCGAAAAGGGGCAGGCAGATGGGCGAGGGTGATGGTTTGTTCTTGTTCCATCGTCGCCATCGTTTCCAAAATGACGGCCTCAAGCTCGCGCACGTTGCCGGGCCAACGGTAATGGAGAAACGCCTCTTGCACATCGTCGTCGAGCCCCTCGACGTGCAGTCCGTAGCGCTCGTTGCCTTGATGGATGAAATGAACGGCCAGCGGCAAAATATCCTCTTTCCGTTCGCGCAACGGCGGCAGGACGATGCAGTGGACGGCAATTTGGTAGTAAAGCGATTTGATCAATTCTCCGTTTTGGACCGCGTCAATCGGGTCGCCGCTTGTCGAGGCGATGAGGCGAACGTCCGCACGAACCGGTTCTTGGCCATGGGCGCGGACAAACTGTTTTTCTTGCAGGAAACGGGCAAGTTTTTGTTGAAGCGGCAGGCTTAACGAGTCAATATCGTCAAGCAGGACGGTGCCGCCGTCCGCTTGTTCAAACAAGCCGGGCTGGATCTCGCCGTCTTCTTCGCTGCCAAACAGCATCGTTTCCATCCAATCGTCCGGAAGCGACAAACACGTTTGCGCAAAAAACGGCTTAGCTCGCCGTTCGCTTTCGTGGTGAATGCAGGAAGCGAGCAAGTCTTTTCCTGTCCCTTTCTCCCCAATGAGCAGCACAGGCGCTTCGGAGCGGGCGGCATGACGCGCAAGGCGGATGGCCTTTTGCATCGCTTCGCTTTGGCCGATGATGTCTGCAAACGTGCGACCGGCTTCACCGCGTTGGTGGTGCTCTTGGATCAGCTTGCGGAATTTGGTGATGTCTTTGGCGATTTCCACGGCGCCGATGATGCGCCCGTCTTTTTGCAGCGGGTGTGTTTGATTGACCGTTGTCACGGCTTGTCCTTTGTTATTGAAATAGGTTTGCTGCTTGTTCAGAATGCTTTCACCGGTGCGCAGCGCTTCAAGCAATGTGCTCGGCTGCTCCGGGTTGAAGCGGAAGACGTCCAAAATGTTTTTATCGAGCACGTCCTCGATGTTCATGCCCTCGATGTCCCGCATTTTTCGGTTGTAAATGACGGTTTTTCCGTGTTGATCGACGGCATGGACGCCAAGGTCGATCAGTTCGAGAATTTGCTCATACATCGATAAAAGCGTTTCCATATCGCGGTTCACGATCAGCACCTCTCTTTTTTGTATTATAGCATAAGGCGGACGGGAGACGGGAAGGGAAAGAAAGATGTGAAAAAAATTTTTGCTAAATATATTGAAAATAGAAAAAAACAACTTCATAATAAAGTTGTGATACAAGAAAAAATGAAAAATAATTTTGCATAAAAGGGGGTTCTGTTTGTTTGATAAAAATGTAAGCGGTTGCGAAATCTATCATAGAGAGGGGAGAGTTTTCGGATGCAACCAGTGCAAGAACTGAAACGAGAGCTAAAAAGCAGGCATTTATTTATGATCGCGCTAGGCGGAGTGATCGGCACCGGTTTGTTTTTAGGATCGGGTTATACGATTCATGAGGCGGGGCCAGGAGGGGCCGTCGTTGCTTATCTTTTTGGCGGATTGGTTATGTATTTGACCATGCTTTCGTTAGGAGAATTGGCCGTGAGAATTCCTGATGCCGGGTCGTATCAGACGTATGCGACGAAATTCATCTCGCCGGCAGTGGGGTATTGCATCGGTTGGCTGTCATGGCTGAACTGGTCGGTGACGGTCGGCATCGAGCTGCTCACGGTCAGCATTTTGATGAAGCGATGGTTTCCTGATGTGCCGACATGGGTGTTTTGTGCGGTCTTCGCTTTGCTCTTGTTTTTGATCAATGCGTTGTCTGTCAAAGGATTTGGCGAGGTGGAGTTTTGGTTTTCGAGCATCAAGGTGTTGACGGTCATCGCCTTTATTGTTCTCGGTCTGGCGGCGATGTTTGGCGTCATCCAGATGAAAAATGGGCAGCCCGCTCCGTTTTTTTCGAATTTTACTGATCATGGCGGATTGTTTCCAAACGGGTTTTGGGCCATCTTTACGACGATGATCCTCGTGAACTTTTCGTTCCAGGGGACGGAATTGGTCGGCGTGGCGGCAGGGGAAAGCCGCGAGCCGGAAAAAACGGTGCCGGTTGCGTTGCGCAACACCGTATGGCGCATTTTGATCTTCTTTATTTTGGCCATTTTTGTGCTGGCTGGTTTGTTTCCGTGGGAGAAAGCCGGCGTTGTGGAAAGCCCGTTTGTTGAGGTGTTTGACAACATTGGCATTCCGTATGCAGCCGATATCATGAACTTTGTCATCATTACCGCGGTGCTGTCGGTGGCCAACTCGGGCTTATATGCGACATCGCGCGTCCTCTGGTCGATGTCGCGCCAAGGCATGGTCACTCCGTTTTTCAGCAAGCTATCGAAACGCGGCGTGCCGATCAATGCGCTTATTGCCAGCATTGCCATCGGCTGCTTGTCTCTGTTGTGCAGCGTGTATGCGGAAGATACGGTGTACGTCTGGCTGACGGCGATCGCCGGATTTGGCGCCGTCACGGTGTGGGCTTCCATCGCGCTGTCAAGCTATTTCGGCCGGAAAGCGTTTTTGCGCGAAGGCGGCGATGTGCGCGATCTGAAATACAGGACGCCGTTGTATCCGTTCGTGCCGCTGGCCGCGTTTGCGTTGAATATGGCGACGATCATCGGACTGGCCTTTATCCCAGATCAACGGATCGCGCTTTACTGCGGCATCCCGTTTTTGCTTGCGTGTTATGGGTACTACCACCTTGTGGCGAAAAAACGGGTTCAGCCCCTAGCCGCAGAAAAAGGGGAGTTCAAGGCCGCCAAGTAAAAATAATTGAAAAATGCCATAATCATTTGCATAATATAACTATGAAACCGTTTTATAATGAAAAATTTTTTTGCCTTTTCAAGGAGGATGACGAAATGGTGCAGCCGTACAGACATGAACCGCTCACGGATTTTACCGTGGAAGCAAACCGCGAGGCGTTTTTAGAGGCGCTCAAAAAAGTGGAATCGGAGCTTGGGCGCGATTATCCGCTTGTGATCGGCGGTGAGCGAGTGATGACGGAAGACAAAATCACGTCGATCAATCCGGCGAACAAAACGGAAGTGGTCGGCCGGGTGGCGAAAGCGAACAAAGAGCTGGCGGAGCGGGCGATGAAAACCGCTGATGAGGCGTTCCGCACTTGGAGCCGGACGAGCCCGGAAGCGCGGGCCGATATTTTGTTCCGGGCGGCGGCGATCGTGCGCCGGCGCAAGCACGAGTTTTCCGCTTGGCTGGTGAAAGAAGCGGGCAAACCGTGGCGTGAAGCGGACGCCGATACCGCGGAAGCGATCGACTTTATGGAATATTACGGGCGGCAAATGTTGAAGTTGAAAGACGGCATTCCGGTGGAAAGCCGTCCGGGGGAAACGAACCGCTTTTTCTATATCCCGCTTGGCGTCGGCGTCGTCATTTCACCGTGGAACTTCCCGTTTGCCATTATGGCGGGGACAACCGTCGCTTCGCTTGTGACGGGCAATACGGTACTCCTGAAACCGGCAAGTGCAACACCGGTCGTGGCGTACAAGTTCGCGGAAGTGCTCGAAGAAGCCGGGCTTCCGGCCGGGGTGCTGAATTACATCCCAGGCAGCGGGGCCGAAGTGGGCGACTATTTGGTCGACCATCCACGCACGCGGTTTGTCAGCTTCACCGGCTCGCGCGATGTTGGCATCCGCATTTATGAGCGCGCGGCGAAAGTGCAGCCGGGACAAATTTGGCTGAAGCGCGTCATCGCGGAAATGGGCGGCAAAGACGCCATCGTCGTTGATAAAGAAGCCGATCTTGAACTCGCGGCGCAATCGATTGTCGCCTCGGCGTTTGGCTTTTCGGGGCAAAAATGTTCGGCTTGCTCGCGCGCGATCATCGTCGAAGATGTGTACGATCAAGTGTTGAACCGCGTCGTTGAGCTGACAAAGCAGCTCAACGTCGGCGACCCGGCGGAGCAAGCGACGTTTATGGGACCGGTGATTGACCAAAACGCGTACAACAAAATTATGGAATATATCGAAATCGGCAAACAAGAAGGCCGTCTCATGACTGGTGGGGAAGGAGACGACTCGAAAGGCTTCTTCATCCAGCCGACGGTGTTTGCCGATGTTGATCCGAATGCGCGCATTATGCAGGAGGAAATTTTCGGACCGGTCGTCGCGTTCGCCAAAGCGCGCGACTTTGACCACGCGCTTGAGATCGCGAACAACACGCAATACGGCCTGACGGGCGCTGTCATTTCGCGCAACCGAGCGAATCTTGAAAAAGCACGTCATGAGTTCCATGTCGGCAACTTGTACTTCAACCGCGGCTGCACAGGGGCGATTGTCGGTTATCAGCCGTTTGGCGGCTTCAATATGTCGGGGACGGACTCCAAAGCCGGCGGCCCGGACTATTTAATTCTCCACATGCAAGCAAAAACCGTATCGGAAATGTTTTAATGGCGGGGTGGTCGCGGCCACCCTTTTTCGATGAGGGAGAAATAGAAAGGGGGATTGTGATGGCGACGAAATCTGAACAGCTTATTAAACAGACGGAGCAGTATGGGGCGCACAACTATCATCCGCTGCCGATCGTCGTTTCCGAAGCGGAAGGGGTATGGGTGAAAGACCCAGAAGGCAATCGCTATATGGATATGTTAAGCGCGTATTCAGCAGTGAACCAAGGTCATCGTCATCCGAAGATCATTGAGGCGTTGAAAAAGCAGGCCGATCGCGTCACGCTCACCTCGCGCGCTTTTCATAACGACCAGCTCGGTCCGTGGTACGAGAAAGTATGCCGGTTGACAAAAAAAGAAATGGTGCTGCCGATGAACACGGGTGCCGAAGCGGTGGAAACGGCACTGAAGGCAGCGCGCCGATGGGCATACGATGTGAAAGGCGTTGCAGACAATCAGGCGGAAATTATCGTTTGTGAAGGCAACTTCCATGGCCGGACGCTCGCCGCGGTATCGTTGTCGTCCGAACCGGCTTATAAACGCGGGTTTGGACCGCTGTTGCCGGGCGTGAAAATCATCCCGTACGGCGATATCGAAGCGCTAAAGGCAGCGATCACACCAAATACAGCGGCATTTCTCGTCGAGCCGATCCAAGGCGAAGCGGGCATCCGCATCCCGCCGCAAGGGTTTTTAAAGACTGCATATGACGTGTGCAAAGCGAACAACGTCCTGTTCATCGCGGACGAAATTCAAACCGGACTCGGACGGACAGGGAAGTTGTTTGCCTGCGACTGGGAAGGCGTTGTGCCCGATATGTATATTTTAGGAAAAGCGTTGGGCGGCGGGGTGTTCCCGATTTCGTGCGTCGTCGCCAACCGTGATATTTTGTCGGTGTTTGAGCCCGGTTCGCACGGCTCGACGTTTGGCGGCAACCCGCTCGCTTGCGCGGTGTCGATCGCGGCGCTCGAAGTGATTGAAGAAGAGCGTCTAACGGAGCGTTCGCTTGAACTTGGCGAATACTTCCTTTCGAAACTAAAACAAATTCAAAACGATGATATTAAAGAAATTCGCGGCCGTGGCTTGTTTATCGGCGTCGAACTGCACGGCCCGGCGCGCCCGTACTGCGAGGCGCTGAAAGAGCAAGGCTTGCTTTGCAAGGAAACACACGAGACGGTCATTCGTTTCGCGCCGCCGCTCATTATTACAAAAGAAGAGCTTGATTGGGCGCTCGAGCAGATTGCGAACGTCCTGTCTCGGCCGGCTGCCAGTCCAAAACAGTGAGAATTGACAAGAAACCGTTGCCATGTATATGCCGCACAGCGATGAAGGAGTTGACCCAAAAGTTCGCCAAAACGCGGGCTGTTGGAGTCAGCTCTCTTTATTTTTTACATCCTTTGTTAAACGGAAGGGGGATTCGGCCTCTATTCGCTCCCTGATTGATGCCACTAGGAACGATGATTTGTCCCTAGCGGCTGTTTTAGGAACCCGTCTTTCGCTCTGTTTTTTGCTTTGCGGCGGCCGCCGATTTTCTGTTAAGATAGGGAAAGGATTGTGCGGATGGAGCATACCCATCATACAGAGACGAAGAGCGAGTGAATGGAGGAAGGAACCGTGCAGGCATGGATCACTGATTTTATGGAGCAATTTGGCTATATCGGCATTTTTCTCATGATCGCGCTGGAAAATATCTTTCCACCGATTCCATCGGAAGTCATTTTGCCGTTTGGCGGGTTTATGACGACATACACGTCACTGACCGTTCCCGGCGTCATTGCGGCAGCGACAGCGGGTTCGGTTGTTGGGGCGATCGTGCTGTACGGCATCGGCCGGCTGTTGTCGGTCGAGCGGCTCGAGCGGATCGTTGACCGTTGGGGCGGATGGCTGCGGGTGAAGCCGGAAGACATCGATAAGGCGAACCGGACGTTTCAGCGCTACGGGGTGTGGGCGGTATTCTTTGGCCGCATGATTCCATTGGTGCGCAGTTTGATTTCGATTCCCGCCGGCATGGCGAAGATGAATATTTGGTTGTTTCTCTGGCTTTCGGTGTTGGGAACGCTCATTTGGAATACGATTTTGATCTCGATCGGGGCGGCGCTCGGTGAGTCGTGGGGAAAAGTGTCTGAGGTGATTGGCGCGTACGCCGAAGTGGTGTATATCATTATTGCTGCGATCATTTTGATTGGGGCTGTCCGCTTTTGGAAGCGCCGCCGGGCTTCTTAATTCCCGCTCTTAAGGAATTGTTTTACCAAAAAGGGCTGCGCCCAAGGCTGTTTTTCGGTCTTGGAGGCAGTCCTTTTATCATTTCAAACGGAAAAACTCCCGCTTTTAATGAAGGGATTGTTTGCTTAGTCTGTGAGGCAGCCAACGGGATGGCGTAGTTCATATCCGGCCGTGAAGCAGATGTTTCCGAGGACTTCTTATTCCTCAGTGTGAGTGTAGGTAGGAGAGTGTTCGGCACTATATGGAAAAGAAACTCCCGCTTCAACGTGAAACGGGAGTAGAGACGAAGATGAAGGCAGTTGAACGAGTTTCGCCGCCATCCTTGATCGGTCTCATGGTCATCAAAAGGTTCAACGCTTCAATAACAAATAAATAAAGTATGGTGCACCGAGTAATGACACAACGACTCCTGCTGGGAGAGGTTCGGCAAGGACGTTGCGCCCGATCGTGTCAGCTGTGAGCAACAGCCAGCCGCCGATGAGCATTGATGTCGGAATGGCCCGCTCATGGCGCGGTCCGACGATCATTTTGGCGATGTGCGGCGCCATTAGGCCGATAAAGGAGATGCCCCCGGTTACAGCGACGGCCGCTGCAGCGACGGCGACTGCTGTTGCCATCAGTACGAGCCGCTCGCGGCGAACATGGACGCCAACGCCGATGGCGATCGGATCGCCTAAATGCAAAAGGTTTAACCGTTTCGCCCGATACAGACCGATCAATGCACTGATGACAAGCCACGGCAGCATCGCCCAAATAAACGGCCAATCATCTCCCCAAATGTTGCCGGAAAGCCATCTAGAAATAAAATCGACTTTTGTCCGGTCAGCGGCGGAAATGAGAACGATCATGAGCCCGGAGAGCGCCATGGAAAATCCGACCCCAGTGAGGACGAACGATACCGGCTGCAGCCCGGTTGTTTGATTGTAGGAAACGGCGTAAATGGCTGCTGCTGTCAACAGCGCTCCGACGAAGGCGACGAGCGGCAGGGCGTAAAGAAACGTCCCGGCTTCCATCGGGAAAAATAAAAAGAATAAAGCGACGCCTGCGCCAGCGCCGGCGTTGATGCCCAATATGCCTGGGTCGGCGAGCTCATTTCGGGTGATGCCTTGCAGCATCGCTCCCGATAAGGCGAGTGCCATCCCGGCGAGCAACGTAATTACGATGCGTGGCAGACGGAGAGAAAATAAAATAAACGCTTCCTGCATCGAGCCGTGGCCAAACAGCGTCGGCATGATGCGGCTGTACGAGAGCGGCGCTTCGCCGGTGCCCAACGCGATGGCGACTGTTGCCGCAATAAGCAACAAAAGCAGGCCTAACACTACTGTGATGCGCGTTCTCATTCAAGGCCCCTCCCTTTTTTCCGCACGACAAACAGGAAAAACGGCAAGCCGATCACCGCAACGATGGCTGCCACTGGCGTTTCAAACGGGGCATTGACCGTGCGGGCCGCCGTATCAGCGACGATCATGCCGGCCGCGCCGACCGTGGCCGACAGCGGGATGATGAATCGGTAATCTGCGCCGGCGATCGCGCGCACAAGATGAGGGATCATCAAGCCGATGAAGGTGATGTTGCCGGCGATGGCGACCGACGCTCCTGTTAATAAAAACACAGCGAAAAACAGCCACGTTTTGACGGCTGTTGTTTTTTGTCCGACGCCAATGGCGACGTCTTCGCTCAAGCTAAGAATCGTCAGCTGCCGCGAATACAGCATGGCAATAGTGAGTCCGATCACAATAAGCGGAACGGTGATCGACAATGGCTTCCATGAGGTTCCAGCCACTCCACCTGACGTCCACATGGAGACATCTTTCGAGATGTGAAAATAAAGGCCGATCCCCTCAGCGATGGCGAACAAAAGCGCTGAGACCGCCGAGCCGGCTAGGACGATGCGCAATGGAGAAAAGCCGCCTTTGCGGGCGGCGCCGATGCCAAAGACCATCCCTGCTCCGGCCGCCGCCCCAAGCAAACAGGCGACCGTGATGATGAGATAATGGGCGGAAGAAAAAAAGGCCATCGTTATAGCCAACGCTGCATTCGCTCCAGCCGTTAAGCCAAGCAGCCCTGGGTCGGCAAGCGGGTTGCGTGTCATTCCTTGCATGATTGCCCCGGCCACCGCAAGTCCCGCACCAACGACCGCCGCCGCTGTTTCCCGCGGCAGACGGAGCTCGCGAATCAAGTCCAGTTGTTTACCTTGTTCATCGGAAAAGAGCGCGCGCCATACGTCGCCCCATGTTGTATCAGCGACGCCGATGGCCATGGATCCGAACCAGATGGCCATCAGCAGGATAAGAGAGAAGAGAAACGTATAACGAAACGGCCATAGCCGGCGGTTTGTTTCCATCGGCGGTTTCCTCCTTTTCACAAGAAAGGACGGGACATTCACTGCCTGTGAACGCCCCGTCTCGTCGTTATTGGCCTAAAAAATGCTTTTTAAAGAAATCGAGCTGGTAGTCTAACGTAATCGGGTCATTGAAATAAAACGCCTTGGCATCAGCGACGAACATACGGCCGTTTTTGACAGCAGGGATGTTTTTAAACGTGTTCGTTTCCATAAACGATGTATCGCCGTCGCTGTTTTTGCTTAAGATGAGGTAATCGCCGACAAACTGCGGCAGCGCTTCAAGGGAAACGGCGTAATAGCCCGATTTGAGCGCTTGTTCTTCTACAGCTTTTGGCATTTTCAGCCCCATTTCTTGATACAAAATCTCCGTGCCGCGCGCCCAATTGTTGCCGAACACATACAGCTGCTTATCAAAGTTTTCCGCTACGGTGACGGTCGCGTTTTCACCGATTTTCGCCCGGATGTCTTCCCCGGCTTGTTGTGCCCGTTGTTTGAAGTCGTCAATCCACGCTTTAGCTTCTTGTTCTTTATTTAACAATTTGCCAATTTCCAAAAACTGTGTCAAGTAGTCAACCTTTCCGTATGTAAACGTGACGGTCGGAGCGATTTTGCTTAATTTATCGACGTTTTTCGTATTGGATAATCCGATGATTAAGTCCGGTTTTAACGTCATAATTTTTTCAATATCTTCGTCTGTCACCGCTTCTGCGTCTTTCAGTTTTTCTTGAAAGAGCGGGCTCATTTTCGACCACGAGTCCACGCCGACGACCGGAACGTCTAAGGCAAGCACATGTCCAGCAAACGTCGATAAGACGACGACGCGTTTTGGATCAGCCGGTACTTCCACCGGTCCGTTTTCCGACTGGTACGTCATTGTTTCCGGTTTTTTGTTCTCTGGTGAAGCGCTGTTGTTCTTGTTGTCGTCCGCTGCGTTGCCGCAGGCGCTTAACAGGAGTGTAAAAAGAAGCAACAATGAAAGCCACGTTTTCCTCATGATGAATAAACTCCTTTCAGCAAATGATACGTAAAACAAACTGGTTTGTTGGTCCGCGGGTCGCGGCCGATGTCAGCTTCAATGCCAAACACGTCGCGAAGCACATCGCGGCAGATGACGTCTTCGCTCGGCCCGGCTTTGATGATCGCTCCGGCCTTCATGGCGATCACATAGTCGGAAAACCGCGCTGCCTGGTTAATGTCATGGAGCACCATGACAATTGTCCGCCCTTCTTCCTTGTTCAGTCGTTCAAGCAGCTCGAGCACCTCGAGCTGATGGGCGATGTCCAAATACGTCGTTGGTTCGTCCAAAAAGATAATGTCCGTTTCTTGAGCGAGCGCCATGGCAATCCAAACGCGCTGCCGCTGTCCGCCGGAGAGGGCGTCAACCGGTCGATGTTTCAAATCGGCTGTTTTCGTCACGGCAAGCGCCCAGTCGATCGCTTCGTAATCTTTTTTCGTTAGGCGGCCCAATCCCCTTTGATAAGGAAAGCGGCCGTACGAGACGAGCTCAGCGACGGTCAATCCGCTTGTTGCTTCCGGCGTCTGCGGCAAAATAGCCATTTTTTTCGCCAGTTCTTTCGTTGGCTGTTGCGAAATCGCCTGGCCATCCAACATCACCGCGCCGGATTGTGGCGAAATGATGCGCGTCAGCGTCTTGAGCAGCGTCGATTTGCCGCACCCGTTCGGCCCGATAATGGCGGTGATTTGCTGGTCGGGAATGCGGACAGACAAGCGTTCGAAAATCGTCCGGTCATCGTAGCGAACGGTCAACTCCTCGGCGTATAGGCGGACCATGCGGCCACCTCCTTTTGGACTAGGAAAATGAGAATCAATATCATCTGCAAGTTTCATTATAACGAATTCCCTTAAAAGAAGACAATACATTTTTGTGAATAAACGGTGAATTTTCATGAAAACAGCGAGGATTAGAGCGAAACAGAGGAAGAAAACGGAACAGCATTGCAGGTAGAACGTGTCTTATGGTTTTGCTCCATGCTGTATAAAGCGCAACAGAATTTTCTGCCTTCATTTAAGCGAAACGATACGCTGTCCTGAAGTCAGCCTCCTGATTATACGATGTTGTTGCGAAAATGCAACAAACAGCTGAGTGTTTATAAGGAATCGCAAAAAGATTTGCCTGTTTGCTGCATTTTTGCAACGAGTTGTTGTTGTTTTGCAACAAATAAGCATGTAAGATGAATGGTAGAGGTATACTTTTTTGAATATTCCCAATCATTCGTTTTGGCACAGAAATTGCGTAAATAGAAAGTGAGGGCGGAAGGGTGAGGATGGGGATGAGAGTGGAAGGCGTCATGACGAAAACCGCAGCGGTTATTTTTGAAAACGATTTCCTTGAAAGGGCGGCTTGCGTGTTGGCTGAACATCGGCTCGACGGAACGGTCGTATGTCACCGCGAGGGGAAAATCGTCGGGGTGTTGACAGCCCAAGACGTGTTATTCGGTCTCGTGCAAGGGAAAACAACGGTGTGCGAGGTGATGCGTCCGCCGTCGCCGCCGCTTTCGGCCTATGCCCCCCTCGAAGACGTCGAGTTTGGCGACGGCCCGCTTCGTCCAGTCGTTGACGAAAACGAGCGCTTGGTCGGCGTGTTGACAAAAGGGCAATATGCGGCGGCGTATGCAAAAGCGATGCAGCTCCGCTTAAAACATATGGATGCCATTTTTAACGCTGCCCATAACGGCATTTTATCGATTGATGCCCAAGGACGGATTACGTCGATCAACCCACCGGCGGAAAAAATGGCGCGAACGACGAAAGGAGAGGCCATCGGCCGATTTTTGACCGATGTTGTTGTCCCATCCGGCTTGCTTGACGTTGTGCGCACCGGGAGGGGGCATACGGAAAAATACCGCGTCGGCAAGCGCGTCTATATTACGAACCGTTCGCCCATCGTCGACGAAGGGCGGGTGGTCGGGGCAGTCGGCGTGTTCCAGGACATTTCCGAGATCGAGTTTATCTCCCATGAACTGGAGACGGTCAAACAGATTGTCAATGAGTTGCAGACGGTGATGGATGCGGCTGGCGATGGCATCGCCATCATCGACCGTCATGGGGCGATCGCCCGACAAAACAAAAAATGGGATGCCTTGCTCTCGAGTGTGGAACATCGACGCGTCCCCGCCCCGCTTGATCGGGTTGTGCGCCAGGCGCTTGACGGCCGCCAGCCGTGTTCGATGCTTCATCAAGAAGAAGAAACGGGAAACATTTGGATCGTTTTCGCCGTACCCATCATTGAAGAAGATGGGCGATCGGAGCGGGTTGTCTTGTACGTCAAAGATATGACCGAGATGGAACAGCTGCGCGCTGAGCTCGAAGAGACGAAACGGCTGCTCCATACGCTAAGCCGGAAGGAGGACGATCTCATTTATTGCGCTCCGGTGATGGCGCAAGTGGTCAACATCGCTCGGCAGGCTGCAGCGGTTGACGTGACGGTGCTCCTCACCGGGGAGTCGGGCACCGGCAAGGAAGAGCTGGCCAATTTCATCTGGAGGCAGAGCGCTCGCAGCGGTCGTCCACTTGTGAAAGTGAACTGCGGAGCGATTCCGGAAACGTTGATGGAGTCCGAGCTGTTCGGCTATGAACCCGGCGCGTTCACTGGAGCGGCGAAAAAAGGGAAAAAAGGCTACTTTGAACAGGCGGACGGCGGGACGATTTTTCTTGATGAAATTAGCGAGATTCCGCTTCACTTGCAAGTCAAGCTTCTCCGCGTGTTGCAGTCGATGGACATCGTTCGCCTCGGGGCCGAGGCGCCGAAGCGGATCGATGTGCGCGTCATCGCCGCGACGAACAAGCCGCTTGAGGAGCTGGTTGCCGCTGGACGGTTTCGGGCTGATTTGTTTTATCGGTTGAATGTCATGCCGATTGCCATTCCGCCGTTGCGCGACCGGAAAGAAGACATCCCGCTCTTGGTTGACCATTATCGAAAGCGGTTTGCGGAAAAGTATCAAAAGCCGCTTGTCTTTACCGATGGAGCGCTTGCGGCGCTGATGGATTACCATTGGCCTGGAAACGTCCGGGAGCTTGTCAACGCTGTGGAACGTCTGTTTGTGACCGCCACCTCATCAGTTGTCGGGGAAGACCAAGTAGCGAGGTGGCTTCATCTTGAGCCGCCGCCGGCCACTAACACGGTAGAGGTCGGTGAAATCGTCCCGCTCAAACAGGCGGTGGCCGAAGTCGAGCGCCAGCTCATGATCAAGGCGCTCAGCAAAGCAAGAACGTACCGCCAGGCGGCTAAGCTGTTAGGCGTTGATGCGTCCACGCTTGTGCGCAAAGCGCAAAAATACAAAATCAAATCATTGGGAGGGGAAGACGATGGAGTTTACGTTACCAGCCGAGATTGAATTTTTAAAAGAAAACGTGCGCAAGTTTGTAAGGGAAGTCGTCGAGCCGGTGGCGATGGACATTGAAGAGAACGACCACATCCCAGAGGATGTGATCGGAAAATCGAAGGAGATCGGTTTGTTCGGTTTAAGCATTCCGGAAGAGTACGGCGGCCTTGGTTTGTCGATGGTCGGCAAATGCGCCATTTACGAAGAGCTCGGCAAAACGCATAACGGCTATACGACATTAATTGGCGCCCATACCGGCATCGGTACGGTCGGCATTGTCGAGCTCGGCACCGAAGAACAAAAGCGGCGCTACTTGCCGAAAATGGCGACAGGTGAATGGATCGGCGCCTTCGCCCTAACCGAACCGAGTGCCGGCTCAAACGCCGCTGCCTTGAAAACGACCGCCGTCCGCAAAGGCGACCGCTACATTATTAACGGCTCGAAACATTATATTACAAACGCCATTGACGCCCACGTGTTTACGGTGATGGCCGTCACTGATCCGTCGAAAGGTCCGAAAGGCATCACTTCGTTTATCGTGGAAAAGGATTTTCCAGGGTTTATTGTTGGCAATGTGGAACGCAAAATGGGGCTGCGCGGGTCGCATTCGGCCGAATTGTTCTTTGACAACTTGGAAGTGCCGGTCGAGAACGTGCTCGGGAAAGAAGGAGAAGGGTATGTCAACGCCTTGAAAATTTTAGCGAACGGCCGTGCCGGCCTTGCCGCGCGCAACCTCGGCTCCTGCATCCGCCTGCTCGAATATTGCATGGAATACGCGGAACAGCGTGAACAGTTCGGCAAGCCGATCATTGAGCAACAAGCGATTCAACACATGCTGGCGGAAATGAGCATGTTGATTGAAGTGCTGCGTTCGACCGTCTACCGCGTCGCCTGGATGGTAGACCAAAAGATGCGCGTCGTCAAAGAAGCGGCCATCGCGAAGCTGTTCGGTTCGGAGGTGTATAACAAAATCGCCGATATGGCCGTACAGATTCACGGCGGCCTTGGCTACATGAAAGACTACCCGATTGAGCGCTACTTCCGCGATGCCCGCATCACGAAAATTTACGAAGGCACCTCGGAAATTCAGCGCAACATCATTGCGAACGAACTGCGGAAAGAATACGGAAAAGTGCGTTTGTAATCGAAATCGGGGCATCCCGACATAAAGCATGATGGGACGACAAATGAGTTTGGCGCGGCTGCCTGCCGCGGCAGAGGGAGGCCGGATTGTTGCGCCCCCTCTGTTTTTTATTGTCGGAAAATGTCATTCGCTTTTCGTTGACGGAAAGAAAGGAAGATTGCTAGAATGAAATGTGATGAGTGACTATTCATAATATTTCGGTCATCTGTACAACTCGCCTCCTTGCTAGGAACCCGCTTATTGTCGCAACAGCATATTTGTAAGCCTTTACATCGATTGATTGTCCCCACGGTCATCCATCCAGAGACGGACTCAGCCAATGTTCTAAAAGAAGGAGTGATCAGTGTGCGGCGGCTAAAGCCGTTGGTGACAACAGGAATACGAGGACTGCAGGAGGATTCGTTTCCATTTCGCCTCTACCAAAAGGCCAAGCGGTTGGGAGTGTGGAACCCGGCTGATATTGATTTGACGCAAGATGCAAAAGATTGGGAGACGCTGCCGGTTCAGATGAAAGATGGGATTTTGCGGCTCATCGCCCAGTTTCAGGCGGGCGAAGAGGCGGTGACGCGCGATTTGTTGCCGCTTTTGATGGTTGTTGCCAAAGAAGGACGAATCGAGGAAGAGATGTACTTGACCACCTTTTTGTTTGAAGAGGCAAAACATACCGAGTTTTTCCGCCTTGTCCTCAATGCGCTCGGCATCAAAGAAGACTTGTCGCATTACCATTCGGAAACCTATCACATGATTTTTAATGAAATTTTGCCGGGAGCGATGGGACGGCTGGAGCATGATGCGTCCCCGGAGGCGGTCGCTGAGGCATCCGTCGTATACAACATGTTTGTGGAAGGTGTGTTGGCAGAAACCGGGTATTATGGCTTCTATCAATCCCTCGGGCAAATGAGGATCATGCCCGGACTATTGAAAGGAATCGAATACTTGAAAAAAGATGAGTCGCGCCATATCGCCTATGGGACGTTTTTGCTACAGCGGCTCATTAGAGAACATCCCCCTGTTTTGCAAGTAGTAATAAAGAAAATGGAAGAGCTCGCTCCGCTTGCGGTAAAGCTCAACGAGGAAGCGGCGGCCCGCGATTCAATTTTCGGACCCGACCATCATGCCAACATGATGAATTTCACTGCCCGCCAGCTGGCAGCGCGAATGGACGTGTTGAAAAAGGCGCAGGAGAGACCGTTTGACGAACTGTTTGGATTCGAAGAAAACGAACATGTTGGGTGAGAGGAAAAGATGGAGCTGAAGAACGGCCTTCTTTGCGTTGGACAGGCCGTCGCCAACCCGCATGGATGCCCGGTTGTTCGGAAGCAGAGGAAATCGATAAATGGTTCTATACGAGCAACAAAAAAGAGAAAGGAGATGCCATCATGACAATTGATGTGCAAGTGCATCACTTCCCGCTTTTTATCGACGGCCAATGGCAGCCGGCAACGGATGGGGAAACGTTCGATGTATACCATCCAGCGACCGGCGAGCTTGTAGCCAAAGTGGCGAAGGCGACTGCGGATGACGTTGACCGGGCGGTGAAGGCGGCGCGCAAGGCGTTTGATGAGACGGATTGGAAGACGATGAAACCAAAAGAACGGGCGCTCGTGCTGAATGCGATCGCCCAAGCCATTGCCGCCAATGCCCAGGAGCTCGCCTATTTGGAAGCGATCTCAAGCGGTGGGACGATTCGCCGCATCAGTTCGATCGACATCTTGCAAGTCGTTGATTTGTTCCAGACGATGGCGAACATCGTTCAAGAGTACCCGTTTTCCGAAACATTGCCGATTCCGCCGTTTCCCGGTCCGGCGCATAACTTTGTTTGGCGCGAGCCGATCGGGGTGTGCGCAGCGATTACGCCGTGGAATTTGCCGCTCATGATCGCGTCGTGGAAAATCGCGCCAGCGTTGGCGACGGGCAATACGATTGTTGTCAAACCGGCAAGCTATACGCCGCTCTCAACGCTTAAACTGGCGGAAATCATTTCGTCTTTCGTGCCGCCGGGGGTGATCAACGTGGTGGCGGGGCCCGGAGCCGAGGTGGGGGAGGCGCTTGTTAACCACCCGAAAGTCGATAAAGTGGCGTTCACCGGTTCAACGGAAGTCGGGCGTCGGATTATGGAACTGGCGGCTGGGACGATCAAAAACGTGACGCTCGAGCTTGGCGGTAAGTCGCCGAACATTTTGCTTGATGACGCGGATTTGGAGATCGCCATTCCGGGCAGCTTGTTTGGCGTCTTTTTGCACTCCGGCCAGCTGTGCGAATCGGGAACGCGGTTGTTTGTGCCGGATCGGATGCATGATGAAGTCGTCGAACGGCTCGTTGCGCTGACAAAAACGCTGCAAATCGGCCACCCGCTTGACCCGGCGACGGATATTGGCCCGGTCATTTCCAAGCGACAACAAGAAACGGTGCTATCCTATATTGAAACTGGCAAACAAGAAGGAGCGACGCTTGTCTGCGGCGGCCATGCGGTCGATGTCCCGGGCTGTGAAGGCGGCCATTTTGTGGCGCCGACGATTTTTACGAATGTGAAAAACGGCATGAAAATCGCCCAAGAAGAAATTTTCGGCCCGGTGTTGTCCGTCATTCGCTACCACGATGTGGAGGAGGCGGTGGCGATGGCGAACGATACGATTTACGGGCTGGCGGCCGGTGTCTGGACGCGCGATGTCAACAAGGCGTACGCCATCGCCGGGCGCTTGCGGGCGGGCGTTGTTTGGATCAATGACTGGCACATGCTTCGCAACGATGCGCCGTTTGGCGGATACAAACAAAGTGGCATCGGCCGGGAGATGGGCAAATATTCGCTTGACGCCTACACGCAGCTGAAACATGTGCATACGTCGATGGTGCCGGAGCTCGAGAAGCGCAAATGGTATCAAGTGCTGTTTTCGAAACTGGGCGCAATGAGAAAAGCATAAAAGGAGGATAACGGGGAATGACGACGTTAGCGAATTTTTGGCTGCGCACGGCGATTTATACGGGCTCAAATAGCCGGGCGCTCGTGCCGGATTTGTTTCGCGGGCTTGGCGCCAAGCGGGTGTTGTTGCTTTCCGACCGTGGGCTTGAGCAGGCAGGAGTCGTCGGGAAGGTGGCCGATCTGTTTCGGCTGACGCCGCACGGGGCTGGACCGGAACTGGCTGGCATCTTCCTAGATATTCGCCAAGATGCAGAAAGCGAATGTGTCAATGAAGCCGTGCGCTATGCGCGCGAAGTCGGGGCCGACGCCTTGTTGGCCGTTGGCGGCGGCAGCGTGCTGGATACGGCCAAAGGAGTGAAGTACGCTCTGTTTAAAGGGTTGCGCGACATTAAAGAGGCCATCCCCGGCGGGTTGTTGTACGAGGCGTTTCCCAAGGCGCAATTCATGCCGATTCCGCACATCGCCATCCCGACGACGGCCGGCACGGGGTCGGAAGTGTCGCCAATTGCGGTGATTTATAACGAAACATTGCGATTGAAAACAAACATCATCCATCCGTTTATTAACGCGGATGTCGCCGTATTGGATCCCGATTTGACGGTTGGGCTGCCGCCGAAGGTGACAGCATTTACGGGGATGGACGCGCTCACTCATGCCATTGAGGCGCTCGCCTCGCCGACGGCGACCGCGCTCACTGATGCATGCGCTTTGCAGGCGATTCGTTTGATTCACGATTATTTGCCGCAGGCGGTTTGCGACGGCGGAAACATCCGCGCCCGTTCGGAGATGCTGCAGGCGAGCCTGCTTGGCATCACCGCGTTCAGCTTTGCCTTAAACGCCATCCCGGTGCACAATTTCGCCCATGCGTACGGGGCGATGTTCCGCATCCCGCACGGGCTGGCAAATGCTGTCTTTTTGCCGGTCGTCATGGAAATGATTCCAGATTTGTATTTGCCAAAAGCGAAGCGGCTGGCTGAAGCGCTTGGCATTCACGATCACGGCCAAGGGGAAGATGTGCTGCTCGCTAAAGCGATCGAGCGCATTCGCCGATTGCGTGATGACATCGGGCTGCCGGCTGATTTTGCCGATTATCCGATCACGGAAGAACAATTTGCCGCAACCATTCCGGCGGTTGCTTCCGACCCAGCGGCCGTCAGCTTTCCCATGCCGCCTGAACTGATTCGGGCGGTCGGCGAGCGCGTCGTGAAGTTGGCGGCGGCGAAAGGGTGAGGCGTTGTCCGCACTAGAGGGCCGACATCGTTTTGGCTGTCCTTGAGAGGAGGCGGACATTTGCTGGGCCTACATTATAGAGGGAGGGGGCTCACAAAGCAGTGAGTCCTCCCTTTTGCCAATGCATAGGCGCGCTCACTTCGTCAAGAAACACTGTATCTTACGCTTCCGTCAGATACAAGTAGTCCTTTTCCTTGGCGGCGGGCACTATGGCCTGCCTCGGCCGACGATTAGTCGCGCAGGCGGCGCACGAGCGTATCAAGCGACCAAAGGCGGCTACCATTCAGCCATAAATGGACGGACATAGCGAGCAAGGCGAGATTGAATGCATAGCCGGTCTCCCGTCCGCTGCCAAGCAGCCCCGCGTCCGCTTTGACGGTGACGATCGCCCCGATCATAATGATGGCGAACGCCGCTGCCATCAGGCGCGTGCCGAGGCCAAGCATCATCGCCCAGCCGCCGGCGAGCTCGACGATGGTGACAACGTAGGCAAGTGCGCTGGGAAGGCCGATCGCAAGAAACGATGCCGCTGTTTCCTCAAGTCCCCGTTGCCATTTGACCCACCCGTGGACGAAAAAAATAAAGCCAGTGACAATCCGCAACAAAAACGTTCCTAGTTCATGAAATCGAGCCATTGGCGAATCCTCCTCGTCCCAGTGTCACGGTAGTATATGATATGTCTCAATCTGCGCTCGAATTCCTTTCATTCGCGATTTGGAAGCCAGTCCGCTACAATGGAATGGAGAACGACCCTTTTTGCGTGAACATAGGCCGGAACGAGGAGGAATGGCGATGAACATCGAAATTTGGTCTGACTTTGTCTGCCCGTTTTGCTATATCGGCAAGCGCCGTTTGGAACAAGCGATTGAACAGTTTCCGCACCGAAACGACGTGACGGTCGTCTTCCGCAGCTTTGAGCTCGACCCGAACGCACCAAACGAGACGCCGCTGACGATCCATGAAATTATCGCGCAAAAATACGGGATTACGTCGGAGGAAGCGAAGCGGGCAAACGCCGATATCGGAAGGCAGGCGGAAGCGGTCGGTTTGACGTTCCGCTTCGAGACGATGAAGCCGACGAATACGTTTGACGCTCATCGCTTGGCGCAATATGCGAAGGAAAAAGGGAAGCTTGATGACGTCGTCGAACGGCTGTTTTCCGCGTATTTCACCGAATCAAAGCGAATCAGCGACCGCGCTGTACTCCTTGACATCGCGGAAGCGGTCGGGCTTGATCGGAGCGAGATGGAAGCGGTGCTTAATGACGGCCGCCGCTACATGGAGCAAGTGCGAAACGATGAAGCGGAAGCGGCTCGGCTTGGCGTCCGCAGCGTGCCGTTTTTCGTGCTGAATGGAAAGTATGCCATTTCTGGGGCTCAGCCGGTGGATGTGTTTCGGCGGGCGCTAGAAAAAGTATGGGAGGAAGAACAAGCTTCGCCGTTGCGGCCGCTCGCTGACGAAGGCGGGGCATGTACGGACGGGAACTGCTCGATCAACTAAACTCGTTCGTTAAGCAAACGAACAACCGGCTCAGATTCCCCAAGCCGGTTGTTTTTTGCCCATCCCATTGAGGTGAGGCCGGCAGGATGAAGGAAAATCAGCTGCGCCTTACAAACAACGGCAAGTCCGTATGTCCCATCTCACGGACGTAGACGAACAGTTGTCCTTTATGATGGATTTCATGGTCCATCGCCATTTGCAAAAGCTGCTTCCCCGACATTTGAACTCCAAAGATGGCGGTTAAATCGATGGTGCGATTGAATTCCTCATCACTCATTGATTCTAGCAACTGTTTTGTTTTTTCCGTATACGTTTCCGCCAGCTTAGCCAAATTTGTCTCCGGTTCCTCGATTTTTTGCCGGAACAGCGATGGTTCGCCGTGTTTCGCCGTGTTGGCGAAATGGTAAAAGCTGAACAGCATATGCGTCGCCAGCTGCTTCGCCGTCATCGACGTTGGCGTCGGTTTGTACTCATAATGCGCTTCATCGATTTTGTTGATCAGTTCCAACGTGACATGGCGATGTGAAAGGAAATATTGCACCCATTTTTGTGCGCGGGGCATTGCCATTCCTCCTTTTGGAATTAATTTCTACACCCCATTGTACCATAAACGGACAGGCCGCCGATATTCAACAGCTTGCGTGGTTTGATTCAGATGTTTGTCCTAGCACCTTTTCTAGTCAGATGCTTATCTTATAAAGTAAGGAGAAGTGTAAGTAAAGTGCTGTCTTTTGCATTACCTTGAGATAAAACGTGTATGAAAGAAGGGAAGAACGCAAGTATGCCTAAAATTTTTATTGACCCCGGCCATGGGGGAATAGACCCCGGCGCGGTCGGCAATGGGTTGCAGGAAAAGGACATCACGTTGTTCATCGCCTTGGAGATGAGCCGTCTTTTACAAAGTGAGTATGAAGGAGTTTCGGTGCAGCTGAGCCGGACGAAAGAGGAAACGGTGTCGCTCGATGAGCGGACAGAGCGGGCCAACCGCTGGGGAGCCGATTTATACGTTTCGATCCACGTGAATGCGGGCGGTGGCACGGGATACGAAGATTACATTTACCACGAGCTATCGGAACATTCCCGAACGGCCCGCATTCGCGATGTGCTGCATGAAGAAGTGATTCGGGCGACGCGATTCCGTGACCGGGGAAAAAAGAAAGCGAATTTTCATGTGCTAAGGGAGACAACGATGTCGGCGGTGTTGACGGAGAACGGGTTTATCGATCATGAGGAAGACGCGGAAAAGTTGACTGACCCTAATTTTTTGCGGACGATTGCTCGCGGTCATGTCAACGGATTAGAACGGGCGCTCGGATTGCGGAAGAAAGCGGGTGCTCCGAGCAATCCCCCTCCTAGGGATCGGGGCGGAGGCGCACCAAACACCGAACGTTTAACGCGCGTCATCGTTGATGGCAAGCAAGTTGGCGCCTTTGCGGAATCGGAAAACGTGTTGCGTCAAGTGGAGCATTATTTAGGAAGAGCGAAGCGGATTGTGCTTGAGCAAGTCGAGGAATGACGGGAACGCTTGCCTAGTTTTCAGCTAGGCGAGCGTTTTTTCGTCCGTTGGTCCTAGTGGAAAGGCCGCCTCCTCCTTTGTTCAGCCGTCATATGAGTATAGCGAGAAACAAAGGAAGGGGGAAAAGACATGTTTGGCTATTCCATCGTGCAGTTAGCCCGCCGTCATGCGGGGCGGCTTGACCGTCCTCTCCGCCATGCGCTTGTCAATATGTACAAGCCGATGACACGTATGCCGTGCATTTTTCACCGCTGGATCGAGCGCTGGCTGCGGAAATGGCGGACCGTTTCTGTTCTTATCGAGGTCAGCGACGCCGAGGGGATCGAAGCGCTCGCCAAGGCGGAACGGGATCATTTTCGTATGAAAACGTATCACCATTTCCGCCATGTTCCCTTCTACAGCGCACGGGTGACGCCGGCGGCGCTTGAGCAGCTGCTCGAGCATCCAAAAGTGAAAAAAGTGTATCTTAACCGCACGATTAAGGCGTTATTAAACAATGCGGTGCCATCGGCGCATGCGAAACACGTCACCGTTAATGGAACAGAGCTGAGCGGCAAAGGGGTGACGATTGCGATTGTGGACACCGGCATTGCCCCGCATCCGGATTTAGAGGGGCGGATTGTGGCGTTTGCTGATTTGGTGAATGGCCGCACGTCACCGTATGACGATAACGGCCATGGAACCCACTGCGCCGGCGATGCGGCCGGAAACGGGCGCATGTCAGGCGGGTTGTACGCCGGGCCGGCGTATGAGGCGAACGTCGTTGGCGTCAAAGTGCTCGACCGCTCGGGAAGCGGGACGTTAGAACCCATTATGCGCGGTATCGAATGGTGCATCGATTACAACAAGAAAAACCCGGCCAAGCGGATTCATATTATTTCTTTGTCGCTTGGCGGGGAGCCGCAGCCGTTCCCGGCCGAAAACGATGATCCGCTCGTGCAAGTCGCCGAACGGGCATGGGAAAACGGCATCGTCGTCTGTGCGGCGGCAGGAAATGAAGGGCCAAATTATGGGACGATCGCCAGCCCGGGGATCAGCGACCGCATCATTACCGTCGGCGCCCTTGATGACCGTGATACGGCGGCAACGCGCACCGATGATGCGGTGGCGCCGTTTTCGAGCCGGGGGCCGACGGAATATGGGGTGACCAAACCGGATCTCGTCGTCCCTGGGGTCAATATTATTTCACTTCGCGCTCCGCGTTCATTTCTTGACAAGATGAATAAGCAAAACCGGGTCGGTGACTATTATATGACGATGTCCGGTACATCGATGGCAACGCCGATTTGCGCCGGCATTGTGGCCTTAATGCTTCAAGCCAAACCAAATGCAACTCCGGATGAGATCAAGAAGGCGTTAAAAGACGGCGCCGATTTATGGAAAGGGCGCGACCCGAACGTATATGGGGCGGGTTACGTGAATGCGAAGCGGGCTGTCGAGCGGCTGCTGCAGCGCTAGAAAAAAAGAGGGAGGCGCTTATTGAGCGCTCCCCTCTTCGCTTTCGCGGTTGTTATAGTCGTATTTTGACGGGTCGACCGGCTCAAAGCCTTTCGGGGTATAGAACCGGAGCAAATCGCCGTAAACGACTTTATCCGATAAATCGAGCTTCGTGCGGACGATTTGTTCAAGGCGTTGAATCTCCGGCGTTTCTTCAAGCGGTTCGCCCGTTTTTGTATCATAGTATTTCCCGTTGACCGCTGTGACTGTCGGTGTGACAAAGTCGCCGTTGCGGAACGGGATGATTTCCTGATGGTCCGGCGACAACAAGTCCGTTCCGAAGTGGACATAGTTTTTCGTATCGATGCCAAGCAAGTGCAACAGCGTTGGCAACAAGTCGATTTGGCCGCCGAACTCGTGAATCGTGCCGCCTTTGACACCCGGAACGTGAATGAACAGCGGCACCCGCTGCAATTGGGCATGCTCATGCGGTGTAATTTCCTTGCCTAAAATTTGCGACATGGCTTTGTTATGGTTTTCGGAAATGCCGTAATGGTCGCCGTACAAAATGATGACCGAGCGGTCGTACAGACCGGATTTTTTCAAGTAATCAAAGAACTCTTTGACGGCCTCATCCAAGTAACGAGCCGTTTGGAAATAACGGTCGACCGAACCGTCCCCCGTCGTCGCTGGCGCGATCGTTGCGTCTTCTTCGCTGATCGGGTACGGGAAGTGGTTCGACAACGTAATAAATTTCACATAGAACGGCTCTTTCAACGTCTCTAACAGCGGGATCGACTCCCGGAAGAACGGTTTGTCTTTCAACCCGTAGTTCAAGACGTCTTCGTCTTTCATGCTATAGTAGCTGGCGTCAAAGAAATAGTCAAAGCCGAATGACTTATAAATCTCATCGCGGTTCCAGAACGATTTGTAGTTGCCGTGGAAAACGGCGCTTGTGTAGCCATATTGACGTAAAATGGCCGGAGCCGCATGGTACGTATTTTGCCCTTTTGTCGTAAAGACGGCGCCCTGTGGCAGGCCGTACAACGAATTTTCCAACATAAACTCCGCGTCCGACGTTTTCCCTTGTCCGGTTTGATGGAAAAAGTTATCAAAATAAAACGTATTCGGATCGCGGGTGAGCGAGTTCAAGAACGGGGTGACTTCTTCCCCATGCAGCTTGTAGTTAATGATAAAATTTTGCAGCGACTCTAAGTGAATGTAAATCACATTTTTCCCTTTCGCCACGCCGAAATATTTCGGATTCGGTTCAGCGTATGTCGCCTGCACGTGGTTCAGCACCGTCGTGATGTCGCTTTTGTTCGCAAACGCCCGTTGTGTCGACGACTTCATGCTTTGGATCGCATCGTAAATGAGATAGTTGTATACACCTAAATATTTGACGATGTAATTGCGGTCAAACGTTCTTGTCAGCAGTTGCGGGCGGTCAGCCTCAGCGAGCGCCAAGTTGATGCTGAACATAAGAATGGCCGAGGCGAAAATCGCGCCTTTTTTGAAACGGCCGGCCCGTACTTGCGGGAGCGAGAACCGTTTCGAGAAAATGATGACCGCTAAAATGGCCGTGTCTAAGAAATAAAACACATCATACCATCTAAGCAGCTCCCAAATGCTTCCGCCCAGATCGCCGAAGTTTTTCGTTTGCGTCAACGTCGGCAATGTAATAAAGTCGCTGAAAAAGCGGTAATAGACGATATTGGCGTATAAGATGAACGATAAAATGAAATTAATAATAATGAGCCGTCGATAGAAGCGTGTTTCCTTCGCTAAGAACGCCAGCCCAAGGAAAAATACCGCCGAGCTGACCGGGTTAATAAACAGCAAAAACTCCTGCATGGAGTTGCTAATGCCAAGGTTAAACTCCGCCAGATAGGCGACATATGTCTTCAGCCAAAACAAGAGCACCGCAAAAATAAAAAAACCAATGTATTGGTTAGGGAGAGAACGGTACTTATTTAGCCACTTTTCCCCAATCGTTTTCACGTCCTCTTCTCCTCCTTTTGTCTCATATTCTTAAACGATGGATTTCTATGTTTATATGAACAGCTGCTGCACAGAGCAACGCGCTTTGCACTCTGACATCATTTTACATCGGAACGTCTCCATGTCAAGTAGCATAATACTTCCCTTGCCAAAAGTCAATGGAATGTTTTTTAAGGCCTGCCGTATGCCCCCTTCCTTGTTGTCCACTCCCCATATGGTGTTGGACTCCCATTCATATAGACGAATGGGAGACAAAAAGGTTTCAATGTTCGTCCCAAAACGTCCCGATGCTCGTGGCCATGCCCTTTACCCATTTTATTAGACAAAGAGAACGTTATGATAAAAATTGTTGCAGTACCCGAACTCGTTTGTTTTTGGTATATTTTTTCTATGCATCATCCACAACTATAAAGAAGAAAAGGATAAAGGGGAAGGAATATGCCGATGAATACAAAAGGCAAGTTTTTCGACCCGCCGAAAATTCTCGTGTCGGGATTTGCGCTCATTATTTTCGCCGGGGCGCTGCTTCTTATGCTTCCCATAGCGACTGTTGACGGAAGGGGGCTGCCGTTTTTAGACGCGTTGTTTACGGCGACATCGGCGACGTGTGTAACTGGACTTGTCGTCGTTGATACCGGGACGACGTTTACGTTATTCGGCCAACTCACCATCTTGACGCTCATTCAAGTCGGCGGACTTGGATTTATGACGTTTGCCACGTTGTTTGCCTTTTTGCTCGGCAAGCGCATTTCATTAAAAGAGCGGCTTGTGTTGCAAGAGGCGCTGAACAATTTGACGATTGAAGGCATTGTTCGATTGGTGAAACGCATTTTTATTTTCACCGTCATTATTGAAGGCATTGGTGGCGTATTGCTTTCCATTCGGTTTGCGTTTGATATGCCGCTCGGTCGGGCAATCTATTTCGGTTTTTTCCATGCGATTTCAAACTTTAACAACGCGGGTTTCGATTTAATGGGCGAATTTCGCAGCTTGACCGGGTACGTAGACGACCCGGTCGTCAGCCTTGTCGTGCCGGTATTGATCATTTTAGGGGGGATTGGTTTCATCGTCATGAACGAAGTGTACGAATATCGGCAGACGCGTCGCCTTTCTCTCCATACGAAAGTGGTCGCCATGACGACTGCCTGGCTGCTGCTAATCAGCATGGGGTTGGTTTTGTTGCTCGAGTGGAACAATCCGAAGACGATGGCGCCGCTGTCGCTATCCGGCAAGTTGTTGTCTGCTTTTTATCAGGCCGTCACCCCGAGAACGGCAGGTTCGAATACGCTCAACATCCCTGATTTGACGCAGCCGACCTTGTTCCTAATCATTTTTCTCATGTTTGTCGGCGCTTCTCCGGGTTCGACGGGCGGCGGGATTAAAACGACGACGTTGGCAACATTGCTTGGTGCGGTTTGGTCGCAAGTGCGCGGGAAAGAAGATGTCGTGCT
Organism: Geobacillus sp. 46C-IIa; assembly: GCF_014679505.1. GTDB lineage: Bacteria > Bacillota > Bacilli > Bacillales > Anoxybacillaceae > Geobacillus. The sequence continues at coordinate 3,198,613 of NZ_CP061474.1, read as the reverse complement.
GTATCGGAAACGGATTGTGTATGATGCGGTGTACAAGTCGTTGACAGTGACGATGAGCGGGCTGTTTATCGTTATGTTTGTCACTATGGTGTTGACGATTACCGAGAGCGGAAAAGACTTTTTAATGATTTTATTCGAAGCGACGTCGGCGTTTGGAACCGTCGGACTGTCGATGGGGTTGACGCCGGAATTGTCCCCCTTCGGCAAAATCATTATTATGTTAACGATGTTTGCCGGCCGGGTTGGCCCGCTGACGATCGCGTACGCGGTTACGCTGCGCCGCCAACCGGACCCGTTCCGCTATCCGAAGGGGAAAATTATGATCGGGTAGGCGAATGTCGAGAGGCATACGTTTTTGCATAACCAAACAGCAGTGATTCTTCGCTTTTTCCTAATTATGAAAAAAGATGTCGTCACCGCCACATTGCCTTATCATTTGCGAGAATAATGTCGAGAAAAGAAGAAACATTTCCCCGGAAATCGATGCGTGTCGAATGGTGAAAAAGTTCCCTCTCCGTACGAATTTGCATATCGTACGGCAGAGGGGGGAATGATGATGTGGCTATGGGGATCGATGATTTTGCGGGCTCTGAGCGTAAGCGGGGACAGCTTTAGCGCAGGCATTACCTATGCACTTGCTGATCAGCCGTCCGATGGTTCGTTACCACCATGGCGGACACGGATGGACGGGAGCCATTGGCGGGTTTGCGGCTGGGATGTTGGCAGGAATGATTGCGGCAGAGCTGCTGAATGACGTGGTGGATGACGTGGTCGACGATGTTGCGGATGAGATCGATGTCGACGATGGGGTTGACGGCGGCGATTGGCTGTAACTGCCCCATCGCCAAACGGTGTCTCGCCTAGTGTGTGGTGCTTTTTTCATCGTGCAGGGGGCTTGGACGATGGTGACCGTTTCCTTTCAGTACACATATACATTAAATGGAAATACACCAACAAACATCTTTAGGGAGGAAACGTGATGAACCATATGCACGGGCATATGCACGGCCATCGCCATTTAGCTTGGCATGAAACGTTGGAGCTGCATGAACTCATTGCTTTTCAAGCGAATACGCTTATGAAAATGAAAAAAGCCGTCGGCAACATCGATTGTCCGGAGTTGAAAAGGCTGTATGTCGAGACGATTCAAGGGCTGGAGATGAACGTGCGCGAGCTGCTAGCCTTTATTCCGTCTGCTCCAATGATGGAGGAAACACGCGATCCTGATGATGGCGAACGCGCTTTGCATGCGGGTGACTTGCTTGGCTTTGCGAAAACGTCTGTGCGCAACTATGCCGCGGCCATTACCGAAACGGCGACCCCAGTGTTGCGAAAAACGTTTGTCAAACATTTGCTAAAAGCCATTGACATGCATGAAAAAGCATTTCACTACATGTATGAACGCGGCCACTATCCGGCGTACGACCTCGCCCAGCTTCTTCATCATGATGTCCGCAATGCGCAAAAGGCGTTGTCAATGGGATATGAACGATAATGGAAACGAGCCGCTCCGGCCAACGGAGCGGCTTCTTTCATTGCGGCAGGGAGGAGCTGATGCCCTGGCGGCGAATACATAAAGGCAAGGAAACAGCGAAGCCTAATGGCGTTCGCAGAGAGGAAAATACATAACGGGGGTGTCAACCATGCGTTGCTTTATCGTTTTTGATATTGGCGGCACATATGTGAAACATGCCGTCATGAACGAGCACGGCGATTTTTTAGAAAAAGGGCGTTATCGTTCGGAACGTCATGACTTTCGCCAATTTCAAGATGATTTGCTGAAGGTCGTCCGCCAAGCCCAAGCGCACTATGAACTTTCCGGCATCGCGATCAGTTCGGCAGGCAGCGTCGACAGCGAAAGCGGTGTCATCGGCGGGAGCAGCGCCTTGCCTTGCATTCACGGCCCCAATTTCAAAGAAGTGTTCGGCGGGGAGACGGGACTGCCGATTGAACTGGAAAATGACGCGAATTGTGCCGCGCTCGGTGAGCTTTGGAAAGGAGCGGGGCGGGGCTGCCGCGATATCGCATTTGTCATTGTCGGCACCGGCATCGGCGGGGCGATTGTGAAAGACGGGCGTATTCATAAAGGGGCGCATTTGCATGGCGGGGAGTTTGGTTATATGTTGATGGATGTTGGCTATACAAACGGAACGGTTGAATGCAAAACGTGGAGCGAACTGGCAGCGACGAGTGCGCTCATTCGGATGGTGGCTAGGGAAAAGGGAAGACCGGAAACAGAATTGGATGGTGAAACGGTATTTGCGTTGGCCGAGGGGGGAGATGAAGCCGCGCAAAACGCGATCGACCGGTTTTACTTTTCATTGGCCCACGGCATTTTTAACTTGCAATACGCATACGACCCAGAAAAAATCATTTTAGGTGGAGCCATTAGCAACCGCCCCGATTTCGTTGACGAAATTAACAAGCGCCTTTCGGTGTTGTTGTCGCTCGTCCCGATCGCGAGAGTCCGACCGGTTGTGGCGACGTGCCAGTTTAAAAACGACGCGAATTTGCTTGGCGCCTTGTATCATTACCTAGAGCGGCGCGGGGAGCTTCCGTCTTCCTAAGACAGCATGAACGGACCGCGCTCGTTTTATGACCAAACGGATGTCCATCCAATGCAAAGCGTGGGTAGTAGAAACGAATGATTTATAGTACAATAGAGCAGGCGCGGCCTAAAGCGGAGTGCTATTTTGCTGCTTGGCCCATATGTATAGAAAAGGACGATCCCGCGCAGAAAGGATGGACATGGATGCATTGGATGGAGTTGTTGAAGGCCGTCATTTTAGGAATGGTGGAAGGATTGACGGAGTTCGCCCCCGTTTCCTCGACGGGCCATATGATTATTGTCGATGATCTTTGGTTAAAATCTACGGAGTTTTTAGGCCAATACGCCGCCAATACGTTTAAAGTCGTCATCCAGCTCGGATCCATTTTAGCCGCCGTCGTTGTGTTCAAAGACCGGTTTTTGGACTTGCTCGGTGTTCGTGGCCGCCATCCCGGCGGGAAGCCGCGGCTGACGCTGCTTCATGTCATTATCGGTCTGCTCCCGGCCGGGGTGCTCGGCGTGTTGTTTGAAGACTATATCGATGAACATTTGTTTTCGACGCAAACGGTGCTCATCGGTCTTGTGCTTGGCGCGCTGTTGATGATTGCTGCCGACCAATTCGCCAAAAAGGCGGTGCGGGCGCAGACGGTCGACCAAATCACGTACAAGCAGGCGTTTTTTGTCGGTTTAGTGCAATGTTTGGCCTTATGGCCGGGCTTTTCCCGCTCCGGCTCGACGATCGCCGGCGGGGTGCTTGTCGGCATGAGCCATCGCGCTGCCGCCGATTTCACGTTTATTATGGCTGTTCCGATCATGGCGGGGGCGAGCGGGCTGTCCCTCTTGAAAAACTGGCAATATGTCAGCGCCGCCGACATCCCGTTTTTCATCGCCGGCTTTTTGAGCGCCTTCGTCTTCGCCTTACTTGCGATCCGCTTTTTCCTGCAGCTCATCAACCGCATCCGCCTCGTGCCGTTTGCGGTGTACCGGATTGCGCTTGCGTTGGTCATTTATTTCCTGTATTTCTAGTTGTGCCGCCTGGTGGGGTTGTCCCGCCGGGCGGTTTTGATTTATGGAGTAGTTGGATGCAAACGGGCGGAAAAGAACGAAGAGGGGAAACGAAAGTTTTTTCAATCATATTTGTGGGGGCGTTTTTAATAAAAAACCGAGGCGGTGCCCCGCAAACGTGCGCTGGGCATCGCCTCATTTTGGTCAGCGGGCGGTGTCTTGAATGACGGCGAGAAGCGTTTGCAACGGATCACTGCTGCCGGATTGCTCCATGTTTTTCTTGTATTGGTCTTTGTGTTCGTACAGGCGGCGAATGGCGGCTTGGAACGACTCGTTCGTCAAGTCCTCCTCCATCAGCACTTCCGCATAGCCCGCTTTTTCAAATGAGCGGGCGTTTAAAATTTGGTCGCCGCGGCTTGCTGCTTTCGAGAGCGGAATGAGCAGCATCGGCTTGCGCAAGGCGAGCAGTTCGAAAATGGCGTTCGCACCGGCGCGGGAGACGACGATGTCGGCCAAGGCGAGCAAGTGGGGCAGCTCTTCGTTAACGTATTCGAACTGTTTGTATCCTTTTTGGTCAGCAAGGCTTGAATCGACGTTGCCTTTGCCGCAAATGTGGATGATGTTAAACTCGCTAAGCAGCGCTGGCAGGCAGGCGCGCAGCGTATCGTTGATCGTTTTTGAGCCTAGGCTGCCGCCCATGGCGAGCAGCACCGGTTTTTTGCCGTCAAACTGGCAAATCTTCCGCCCTTGTTCCGCGCGTCCGTGCTTCAGCTCTTCGCGGACGACGGCGCCAACGTAGACCGCTTTGTCGGCATGGACGTGCTCTTTTGTTTCTGGAAAGGTGAGGCAAATTTTCGTCGCAAACGGCATGGCGATTTTGTTGGCGAGCCCGGGCGTCAAGTCGGACTCGTGGATGACCGACGGTACGCCGTTTAACCAGGCGCCGAGAATGACAGGAACAGAGACGAACCCACCTTTGGAAAACACGACCGCTGGCTTTTCTTTTTGAATCAGGCGGTACGCTTGCCAAATCCCTTTTAAGACGTGGAACGGATCTTTGAAGTTTTTCCAATCGAAATAGCGGCGCAGTTTTCCGGTTGACACCGAATAGTACGGGACGTCGTCAATGCGGCCGATAATCTCCCGTTCGATTCCTTGATGGGAGCCGATATAGACGATGTCCCATCCTCGCTCTTTCAGTTTTGGAATGAGGGCGACGTTGACCATCACATGGCCGGCCGTGCCGCCGCCGGTTAAGACGATTTTCTTTCGCAATGCAGATCACCTGTCTTTTTCTCAATAGTGAAGATGTTCAATGAACATCTTTGAGCTAAGCCGCCTTTCCAGAGGCGGCCGCATGCGGCGTTTCCGATCGAACGGCACGCCGCTTTTTACGTCCTAAGCGCCATATACCTATGTATTATAGCAAATTCACCGTCATTTATGGAGGAAACCGAATGGCGGTAAATTTCATATCAGTCAAGGGGCAAGGGAGTGAAAAAGCTAGGCGTTACATGAAATTCTCATCATTTTCCTTTTGATTTTTTATCGAATTCATATATGATCATTAGTTTAGCAGCTTATTTACAAATGGCGAGCGAGAAAGCCCATCCCTTTCGGGATGGGATGAAAGCAAAGAAGATATTCAGTTTCCTATTCTCAAAGGAAGGAAATATTGATAAAGTACTATCGAAGAGGTGAAGACGATGTTGGCATGGCTTGTTGGCTGTTTGATCGCTGGAATCGTGATATACGGGATTGTGCCGACGATCGTCATTCGCAAAAGGCGGGTTCTTCTGTTTCGTGAAGGAACAGCGCCTGACTGCCTTGCTTTGACGTTTGATGACGGTCCTGACCCGTATTATACGCCAAGGCTGTTGGATTTATTAAAGAAATATGGTGTAAAGGCAACGTTTTTCGTCGTCGGCCGGAAAGTCGAGCGTTATCCCGATATTGTGCGGCGAATGGTGGAAGAGGGTCATGAAGTCGGCATTCATAATTACCGCCATATCAGCAACTGGCTGTTGCCGCCGCTTTGGCTCGATTGGGGAGTGCGGCGGGCGGCAGCGGCGATTGAGCGGGCGACGGATCAACGCCCGATCTATTACCGGCCGCCATGGGGGCATTTTAACGCTTGGACGCCCATCGTGCAAAGACGGTATACAACGGTGCTATGGACGCATATTCTTGGGGATTGGAATGAAAATATTGGAACGATGGAGCTGTTCCGCCGCTTGCGCGCTGCCGTGCGCGGCGGGGCGGTCATCGTGCTTCATGATAACGGGGATGCGTTAGGCGCCAACAAGCGTGCGCCGGAACAAATGTTGTCGGCTCTTGAGCTGCTGTTCAAAGATGAAGCGACGAAAAAGATGCGCTGGGTGACGATTACAGAACTGAGAAACGCGCAAACTAACAAACAAATCTCGTCGATGTGATGGGGGAGCTATGGATACGAGCGTATGGTTGCCTTATGTTCAGTCATACGGATATGTGATGCTGTTTTTGTTTTTATTTTGCGGCATCGTCGGCATACCGGCACCGGAGGAAAGTTTGCTTTTTTTCGTCGGTGTGGTGGTTGCCAAAGAGCAGTTGCTGCTTTGGCCGACGCTCGCCTCGTGCTGGGGCGGAACGATGGCCGGCATGTTGGCCGCGTATGGCGCCGGAAGATGGTGGGGAGCGCCGTTTGTGCAAAAGTACGGCAAGTATGTCGGAATTACAGGTGAACGGTGGGAACGGGCCCGCGATTGGTTCCGCCGCTACGGGAAATGGGGCATTTTGTTCGGCTGCTATGCCCCGGGAGTGCGGCAAATCTGTCCGTATATGGCGGGGGTGAGCCGATTCCCGTTTCGGACGTTTGTTTTGTTCGCTACGGTTGGGACAGCGGGCTGGGTCGTTCCGCTGACATTGGCCGGGCTATTGCTTGGCCGGCATATCCATGTCCCCCTCATTTCCTTTCCGCTTGCCGGATTGGCGTTGTTTGTGCTCTTTTTGCTTGCGGCGTGGATTGGGCAGCGGAGGCGAAAAAAATCTTTTGAAAGCTAAAGGGTGCGATCGATGATGAAAGTGTTGTTTTTGCCGTTGTTTCAAATGAATACCGGACACCATAAAGTAGCCGACACGCTGATCGATTTTTTGCGCCGTCAGCTTCCGGCGGTTGAAAGCAAAAAAATCGATTTTTTGAGCTATTGCAATGAGCTGATGGAAAAAATGGTGTCAGAAGCTTATTTGCGCTGGATTCGCTCGCATCCCGCTTCATACCACCGCGTGTACAAGACGTTTATGTATCAGGAGTCAACGCGGCTTGAGTTTGTTTCGTTTGAGCCGTGGCTGCCTTATTTTGAAAGCAAAATGAAAAAGATGTTGGAACAAGAACAGCCGAATTTAATCGTCTGCACCCATTCGTTTCCGTCGCGCATTTTGCAGCAGCTGAAGCGGAAACGGGCGTTGACGGTCCCGGTTGTGAACGTCTATACGGACTTTTTTATGAACAGCATCTGGGGAAAGCGGTTTATCGACTACCATTTTGTCCCCCATCAAGAGGCGAAATGGGAACTGATCACCAAACACGGGATCGATAAAGAGCGCATCATTGTCACCGGTATCCCGGTTCATGACACGTTTATGAACATGCCAGAAGCCAGGCGGAGAAGGCGGCCAACCCATGTGCTCGTCGCCGGCGGAAACCAGGGGCTCGGCAATATGATGGCGTTTTTGCGGGCGGCTCGAACGTCAACATTGTTTCGTTATTCGGTGTTGTGCGGTGCCAATGAACAGCTGTATCATGAAATTGCTAGCTGGCAGCTCCCTCACATCCGCCCGCTTCCGTACATCGCCGATCCGGAGGAGATGAACCGACTGTATGATGAAGCTGACGCGGTCATTACAAAGCCGGGCGGGGTGACCATCAGCGAGCTGCTCCATAAGCGCATCCCGATCTTCACCATCGACTGCTTGCCCGGACAGGAACGCATCAATTTGCAATATTTGCAGCGGAACGGCTTAATTTATCACTTGACTGGGCCGGACAATGGCGAACGGAACATATTCCGCCTGCTGACCGATGACGTGGAGAAAAATCGGTTTTTCCGCCGCGTATCTGACTATTTTGCCGGGGTGGAAAAAACGGGACAAGAAGCGCTCGCGGAAATGGTGACAACGATGCCGCAGCGCATGGCCTGGCGCGTTCTTCGCTCGTAGACGAGCCATCTAACGGACGTTAGATGGCATTTTTTGTGCTGAATGGCTGCAGCGCGGGTGGCGAAACAACCTGCATCGTACATATAAAATATCAGACCGTTGGGCGCGAAACGTGTTACAATAGGAACGATGGCCAAGGAAAGAGGAGGAACGATGATGAAAACGAGAGTCGGAGTGTTATACGGCGGTAAATCGCCGGAACACCAAGTATCTTTGTCGACGGCGATGGCGGTCATGAACGCCATTGATCCTCATAAATTTGATGTCATCCCGATTTATATTACACCGGAAGGGCAATGGATTAAAGGAAAACGATTGACTGGACCGATCGAAGAGGTAAAGCAGTTGCAGTTCACTTCGACGGCAACCGCGATGATTCCTGTATCGTTAAACCAAGTCCCCGCGCCGGATTCGACAACGGAGGGCGACAAGGAAACGATTGATGTAATTTTTCCGCTTTTGCATGGGCCAAACGGCGAAGACGGAACGGTGCAAGGACTGCTGGAAATGCTCAACCTCCCGTACGTCGGCAATGGGGTGCTCGCTTCTGCCGTCGGCATGGATAAAGTGGTGATGAAAAACTTGTTTGCCCAAGCTGGGCTGCGCCAAGCGAAGTATGTGTCAGTGACGAAATATGAATGGAAAAAAGGCGGAGAAGCGGTGTATGACCAGATCGAACAAGAGCTCGGCTATCCATGCTTTGTCAAACCGGCCAACGCCGGTTCGAGCGTCGGCATTTCCAAATGCAAACAGCGCGATGAGTTAAAAACGGCGTTTGCTGAGGCCTTTAAGTATGATCGGAAAATTATTATTGAGGAAGCTATTGTCGGCCGAGAAATTGAGATTGGCGTCATCGGGAATGACGAGCCGGTTTGTTCTGTTGTCGGAGAAATTGTGCCAAAAAAGGAATTTTACGACTATGAGGCGAAATATGAAGACGGGCAAACGGAGTTGATTATTCCTGCTAAGGTGACGCAAGAGCAGTATGAGACGATTAAATCGATGGCCATTGCCGCGTTTAAAGCGCTCGACTTGTCCGGACTTGTGCGCGCCGACTTTTTCCTCGCCGAAGACGGCACCGTTTATATTAACGAAATTAATACGATGCCGGGGTTTACGCCGTACAGCATGTTCCCGCTCCTTTGGCAGCATAGCGGCGTGCCATACTCGGAGCTGATCGAGCGCCTTATTGCGCTGGCATTGGAACGGCATCAAGAAAAGCAGATGATTACGTACACATTTGAAAAGTAAAAGAGGGTGGGAGCGAATGATGAAACGGACGGTGCGGCAAATTGCCGAGATGGCCGGCGGCCGGTGCACGAATCCGGAGTGGGAGAATATTGCCGTCAGCGGCGTATCGACCGACACAAGGACGATCCAAGCCGGCAACTTGTACGTTCCGCTACTTGGAGAGACGTTTAACGGCCACGCTTTCGTGGAAGAAGCGGTGCAAAAAGGGGCGGCAGCCGTGCTATGGGCCGAAGCGGAAGGGGCGCCGCCGGAAAGCGTTCCAGTGATTATCGTCGATGATACGCTTTCGGCTCTGCAGCGTCTCGCCGCTCGCTACCGTGAACAGCTTGGACTGAACGTCGTCGGGGTGACCGGCAGCAACGGCAAAACGACGACGAAGGACATCATTGCAGCTCTTTTGGCGACCCGATATCGCGTGCAAAAAACGGAAGGAAACTTAAACAACCATATCGGTGTACCGCTCACGCTTCTTGCGCTCGAGGAAGGGACAGACATCGCTGTCGTGGAAATGGGAATGAGCGGGTTTGGTGAAATCGAGCGGCTCACGACGATCGCTCAGCCGAATGCCGCCGTCATCACCAACATCGGTGAATCGCACTTGCAAGAGCTCGGGTCGCGGGAAGGCATCGCTAAGGCGAAGCTGGAAATTTTGTCCGGGCTGCACCGTGACGGTTTGTTCGTCTACCACGGCGATGAGCCGCTTTTGGCCGAGCGCGTGCCGAACTTGCCGCTTCCCCGGCACGTTGTGACGTTCGGGGCAGGTGAAGACAATGATTATTATCCGACAGCCGTGCGCGTTGAAGCCGCGGGCACGTCGTTTGCCATCAACGCGCTCCCTGGCCGGATGCTGTTTATGCCGGTATTAGGGAAACACCACGTATACAACGCGCTGGCCGCCATCGCGATCGCCCGCTTTTTTGGCGTCAGTTGGGAGGATATTGACACCGCTCTTTCACGTTTGCAAGTGACGCGTATGCGTACGGAAGTCGTGAAAACGAAACGCGGCTTTACGGTGATTAATGATGCCTACAACGCCAGCCCGACATCGATGCGTGCCGCGTTGACGCTGCTCGGAGAATTGGGCGGCTATGGGAAGAAGATCGCGGTATTGGGCGATATGCTCGAACTCGGCGCCAACGAGGCCGCGTTCCACCAAGAGATTGGGGAAATGCTGCGGCCGGAGATGGCGGATTACGTATTTACCTACGGACCGTTAGCGCGCCATATTGCTGCGGCCGCCGAGCCGTCTTTTGGCCAAGGCCGGGTGAAGGCGTTTGACGATAAAGCGGCATTGGCTGAAGCGGTGCTTTCTGTCGCCTCCGCAGACGATATCGTCCTATTGAAAGCATCGCGTGGCATGAGATTGGAAGAATTGCTCGGTTATTGGGTGTAAAATCGGACGGGACGAGAAAAACTAAAAGCGGCGTCACCGGCGCCGCTTTTCACTCGAGCCGGGGGTGGGGATGATGATCGGCTGTTTATGCATTCATGGATTTACCGGGAGTCCGGAAGAGGTGGCGCCGCTAGCTGACTATTTGCGGGAGCGAACCGACTGGATCGTGGAAACGCCGACATTGCCGGGACATGGAGATGAGTTGCGGCTCAAAGGGATTACATACGACCGGTGGGTCGAAGCGGCTGAACAAGCGTTCCAGGCGCTTAGCCGCCGTTGCGATACGGTATATGTTGTCGGGTTTTCAATGGGCGGGGTGCTCGCCGTCCATTTGGCGGAAAAATATCCGGTCGCTCGGCTTGTGCTGTTGAGTGCCGCGTTTTATTACGTCAATCCGCGTCAATTATGGTGCGACATCCGCGAGATGTTTGCCAACGGCTGGCGTGGAGCGCGAGAGCATCCATTATTCCTTCGCTACCGAAACAAAATGAGGGCGACTCCGTTTTCAGCCGTCAGGGAATTTCGCAAGCTCGTCCGTCATGTGCGCCCCCGCCTTCCGCACGTTCAAGCACCTGTGCTCATCGCCCAAGGAGAAAAAGACGGGATTGTGCCGCTTAAAAGCGCCTATTATTTATATGAAAACATCGGTTCGGCAGAAAAGGCGCTGCTCCTTTTGCCGAATTCGTATCACCACGTCTGCCATAGCGTCGACCGGCACGTACTGTTTACCGAGACGGAAAAATTTTTATGCACCGCCGCCTATCATTGCAAATGACGACATAACGTGGTATGATAACTGTCAAACCTTTCTCACGAATAAAGGGACGATTTTTTATAAGGAGTTTGGATAACATTGACGACATTTCAAGAATTAGGATTAAGTCAGGACGTAATGAAAGCTGTCGAGCTGATGGGGTTTGAAGAAACGACCCCGATTCAAGCGAAAACGATCCCGCTCAGCCTGCAAAATAAAGATGTGATCGGCCAAGCGCAAACTGGAACGGGAAAAACCGCCGCGTTTGGCATCCCGATCGTAGAAAAAGTGGATGTGAAAAACGGCGCCGTTCAGGCGCTCGTCGTTGCACCGACGCGCGAGCTTGCCATTCAAGTGTCGGAAGAACTGTATAAAATCGGTGCGGTCAAGCGGGTGCGCGTTTTGCCGATTTACGGCGGCCAAGATATTGAGCGGCAAATTCGCGCTTTGAAAAAACATCCGCACGTCATCGTCGGCACACCAGGGCGCATCATCGACCATATTCACCGCGGGACGCTCCGCCTTGAACATGTGCATACGGTTGTGCTCGATGAGGCCGATGAGATGCTTAATATGGGCTTTATCGAAGATATTGAGGCGATTTTACGCCATGTGCCGGCCGAACGGCAGACGCTGTTGTTCTCGGCGACGATGCCGGATCCGATCCGCCGGATTGCCGAGCGGTTTATGAACGATCCGGAACTCGTCAAGGTGAAGGCAAAGGAAATGACTGTGCCGAATATCCAGCAGTATTATTTGGAAGTGCACGAGAAAAAGAAATTTGACATTTTAACACGGCTTCTCGATATCCAGGCGCCGGAGCTGGCGATTGTGTTTGGCCGCACGAAGCGGCGCGTCGACGAACTCGCTGAAGCGCTCAACTTGCGGGGCTATGCGGCGGAAGGCATCCATGGCGATCTAAGCCAAGCGAAGCGGTTGTCGGTGCTGCGCAAGTTTAAAGAAGGGTCAATTGAAATTTTAGTGGCCACCGACGTCGCGGCGCGCGGATTGGATATTTCCGGCGTGACGCACGTGTATAACTTTGACATCCCGCAAGATCCGGAAAGCTACGTCCACCGGATCGGGCGCACGGGACGCGCCGGCAAGACAGGAATGGCGATGACGTTTGTGACACCGCGAGAAATCGGTCAGCTCCATCATATTGAGCGGACGACAAAGCGGAAAATGGAGCGGATGAAGCCGCCGACGCTCGATGAGGCGCTCGAAGGCCAACAGCGCGTCGCCATTGAAAAGCTCCTCAACGTGGCGGAAACGGAAAATTTATCATTTTATAAACGGGCGGCTGAGGAATTGCTTGAAGAGCATGACTCCGTGACGATCGTCGCCGCCTGCCTGAAAATGTTGACGCGCGAACCGGACACGACGCCGGTGAAGTTGACGGAAGAGCCGCCTTTAGCGGTCAAGCGGGAGAAAAAGCGGGGCGGCCGCCCGGACGGTTCGGCGCGCGGCCGGACGAAAAAACGGCGGATTACGGCGCATTAAGCGCCGTTTTTTCATGGCCGGATCACATGAAATGTCGGCAGCTGGGGACGGATGGCTAAAAAGGGAGCCAACAAGCCGCCGGTGGCGAAGCCGAATAGATGAGCCATGAGATTTCCGTCCGGTTCCAGCAAGCTAAGCAACAAATGAATCGCGACAATGACCAGCAACAGCTGGGTGTGCTTTGGAGTGAGTAAGTCACGGCGGAACAGGGCGAGATAGCTATACATGCCAAATAAGGCGAAAATGGCTCCTGACGCCCCGACATGGCTGTACATCGGCGGCAGAAGCAGTACGGTGGCGACATTGGCGCCGAAGCCTCCTCCGATATAAAGAAGCAAAAACTTCCCTTTTCCGAGCGCGCGCTCCAGCCACGGGCCGAACAGCCATAGAGAAAGGCTGTTGGCCGCCATATGGTTGAAATCGTAGTGCAGCACGAGCGGGCTAATCAACCGCCAATACTCTCCGTCGCGAATGGCGCCATTCGTCCCGATGACATGTTGCCAAATGGGCTCGAGCGCTGTGAGGGGAAGGACGAACAAAAACCATAAACCGATATGGGCTAGCAACACGGTCGATACAACCGGACAGAGACGGAAGAGTGAGCGGACATCCCCTGTATGGTGAAACATAGCTTTGTCTCCTTTCTTTGCTGAACATCGCATCCCCTGCAGGTGGGGCGATGCGCCGATAGGTTATGTCCGTTTTCTATAAGCCATCTTATGCGCAAAATGTGCAAAAAATTTGTCCGACTATATCGCACGGATAGGTGGAGAAAGTGATGATTGTCGGTATCGGCATTGATATTGTAGAGCTTGAACGGATTCGGTCGCTCCTTGAACGCAACCGCAAACTCCCTGATCGGGTGTTAACACCGCGAGAGAAGGCGCAGTTTGACCGGCTAGCACCTGCTAGACAGGTGGAATTTCTTGCCGGACGATTTGCGGCGAAGGAAGCGTACGCTAAAGCGCTCGGGACAGGGATTGGGCGACATGTATCGTTCCAGGACATCGAGGTCGTTTCCGATGCGTATGGAAAGCCAAGTATTGCTGCCCGCTGCGACGGAGAGATCATTCATCTGTCCATCTCCCATAGCCGCGATTATGCGGTCGCCCAAGTCGTCATTGAGCGCTTCGGGTCGACTGAGCCATCGGACGCTTGCCACGGCTAGTCTGCATATTCTCGAAAGTTGTCTCATATATTGTAGTGCATAGGCAGAAATCGATATATGAGGCAAAGGGGTTGAAGCGATGGGCAGAAAGGTGCTTTTGGCATTGGTCGGCATCATCTTTTTGTTTGCTTTAGCTGGGTGCGGGTCGAAATCGCAGGAGGAAGTGCTTCAAGCGCTCAATGAAAAGATGGACGACATGACAGGCTACCAAGCCGAGGCGAAAATGACGTTCCGCACCGGTGCGAAGCCACAAGTATATCATGTGGAAGTGTGGCATAAGCAGCCGTCGTACTACCGCGTCAGCTTGAAAAACGCCGACAAAGGGCAAAGTCAAATGATTTTGCGCAACGATGAGGGAGTGTTTGTCTTTACGCCGGCTCTCAACAAAAGCTTCAAGTTTGTCAGCGACTGGCCGAAAAACAGCAGTCAAGCGTATTTGTATGAATCGCTCGTCAAAGACATTTTGAGCGACTCAAAGGCGAAGTTTAAAGCGACGAAAGACCACTATGTATTCGAGACAAAAACGAACTATCCAAATAGCGAAGTCGTTCCGACCCAAGAAATTACACTGCGCAAAAAAGATTTGGCGCCCGTCTCGGTCAAAGTGATGGATACAGACCGAAAAGCGCTGTTGACAGTGGAATTTTCCAATGTTGAATTTAACAAAAAATTCGATGATGATGCGTTCGACACATCGAAAAACATGACCGGTGCACGTCTCGAAGTGCCGGCGATGGCGGAAGGAAAAGAACAAGTGATGGAAGTCATGTACCCGAGCCAGCTCCCGGAAGGCGTCCAAGCGCTTGAGGAAAAAGAAGTAAAAAGTGAAGACGGCACGCGGGTCATTATGACATTCGGCGGCAAAAAATCGTTTACGCTCGTTCAAGAAAAAGCGGAAGTGCTCCCGGCCACGAGCATGCCAGTGCTTGTCAACGGTGATCCGGTTGATTTAGGATTTACGGTCGGCGCCCTCACTGATCAAACGTTGACATGGTCATACAACGGGGTGGAATTTACGCTCGCCTCTGATGATCTAACACCGGAAGAAATGGTGATGGTTGCCAGCTCGGTGCGAGAAAAAGCAACAAAATAACCATGAAGCCTGCGAAAAGGCGTGCCTTTCCGCTTTGAGGGCGGGAGGCCGCCTTATTTTTTCATGGCGTGAGGGTTCGGTCCGGTGAAAAAGGTCTCGCCTCTAGCCGGCATAGGACTAAACGGGATGAAAAGCAGGGGAAGCAAGGTTTCTCGATTTCCGCTGCGTTCAGGCGCTTTTCTGACGTTCAACCTATTCCTTCTTCAGCAAAGACGTGGTAAACTAAGAAAGGATGAAAACAGATTCAAGCGCTTTCAAACTTGCGTGATGAGAAAGGCAGCGAGAGAGGATGGACGACTTTCACCGCGATACGTGGGCGGAAATTGACTTGGATGCCATTTACGACAACGTTGCGAATTTGCGCCGCTTTTTGCCGGATGGAACGCGGGTGATGGCCGTCGTGAAGGCGAACGCCTACGGACATGGTGACGCCCAAGTGGCGGAAACGGCGCTAGAAGCCGGCGCTTCCTATTTAGCTGTCGCCTTTTTGGACGAGGCGCTCGCCTTAAGGAAAAAAGGCATCAATGCGCCCATTTTAGTGCTCGGGGCGTCCCGCCCGGCCGATGTGGCGCTGGCCGCCCAACATCGCATTGCTTTAACCGTGTTTCGCGCTGATTGGGTAGAAGAGGCGTCATCCATTTACACGGACTCGGCCCGGGTTCACTTTCATTTGAAAATGGACACCGGAATGGGAAGGCTCGGGGTGAAAAACGAAGAGGAGACAAAGCGCATCATGGCGCTGATTGATCGCCACCCGTCCTTTATCCTTGAAGGGGCATATACGCATTTTGCGACAGCTGATGAAGTGAATACAGACTATCTTTCTTATCAATATGGCCGCTTTTTGCGTATGCTCGAATGGCTGCCGTCGCGGCCGCCGCTCGTTCATTGTGCCAACAGCGCGGCGACGCTCCGCTTTCCCGATCGAGCGTTCAATATGGTCCGCTTCGGCATTTCCATGTACGGACTCGCTCCGTCGCCAAGCATCAAGCCGCTGCTTCCATACGAACTCAAGGAGGCGTTTTCGCTCCATAGCCGCCTCGTGCATGTGAAAAAGCTGCAGCCGGGGGAAAAGGTCAGTTACGGAGCGACGTATACCGCGCAAGCGGAAGAGTGGATCGGCACGATCCCGATCGGCTATGCGGACGGCTGGCTCCGTCGTCTGCAACATTTTCATGTGCTCGTGAACGGGCAAAGGGCGCCGATTGTCGGCCGCATTTGCATGGATCAATGCATGATCCGCCTGCCTGGGCCGCTGCCGATCGGCACGAAGGTGACTTTGATCGGTCGTCAAGGGGATGAAACCATCTCAGTCGATGATGTCGCCCGCCAGTTGGAAACAATTAATTACGAAGTGCCTTGCACAATCAGTTATCGGGTGCCCCGTATTTTTTTCCGAAATAAGCGTATAATGGAAGTGAGAAATGCTGTTTGTCACGGGTGAAGCGGTGCATAACCTGCTTCAGAAGACAAAGGATAGAAAATGGAGAAATGACTTTGCAGCGCCGTTGTTTAATGGTATCATGAAATGGAAGCAATGAATGGCTGCAGTTCGTGGAGGTGTATGATTCGTGTCGGAATCTGGCGCAACAACGGAAATCATCGTTCGTTTGCCGCAGTCGCTGCTGACAGAACTGGACGGGCTCGTAAAGCAGGAGAATGGCAATCGCAATGAACTCATTTATCAGGCGACGAAAATGTATATTCGCGAGCGAAAAAAACGGCAAATTCGCGAGGCGATGAGACGAGGCTACATGGAAATGGCCAAAATCAATTTATCTATTGCTTCTGAAGCGTTTCATGCTGAATATGAGGCCGACCACACCGTTGAACGCTTAGTTAGCGGGGGGTAATGCTTTGATTGTCAAACGTGGCGACGTTTATTTTGCGGACCTTTCCCCGGTCGTTGGCTCAGAGCAGGGCGGCGTACGCCCCGTGTTGGTGATCCAAAACGATATCGGCAATCGCTTCAGTCCGACGGTAATTGTCGCGGCGATTACGGCGCAAATCCAAAAGGCGAAACTGCCGACGCACGTCGAAATTGATGCGAAACGCTACGGGTTTGAGCGCGATTCGGTCATTTTGCTTGAGCAAATTCGTACGATTGATAAACAACGGTTGACCGATAAAATTACCCACTTGGATGATGAAATGATGGATAAGGTCGATGAGGCGCTGCAAATCAGCTTGGGTTTGATCGACTTTTGATACTGTGCGAAGAAGCCCCCTGCCTTAGCGAGTCAAACAGCGGGAGGGAGCGATGTTTTGTTTGCCAAGGGCAAATAGGCGGATAGGCGAAGCGGCGTTGAGCGTGCGACGCTGGATTTTATTATGGTATTTTTATGTCAATGGCAAAGACGGGCAGATCGGCTCTCATAACGGTCTGTCCTTTCATTTTTATTTGGTTTCGTAAAGAAGACTCCGAGCCTCAAGCGCGCGAAAGGCGCAGCCCAGCGATCAGCGGGGGAGGAATTTCGGCTGATGCTATACATAAGGGAGGGAAACGCTTGACGAACGAACAGCGGCTCATTTCAATCATCGCCGCCGAGCAACAGTTGGCAGCGAAACAAGTCGAAAATGTCATCGCGCTTCACCGGGAAGGCAACACGATCCCGTTTATCGCTCGCTACCGGAAGGAAATGACGGGGGCGCTCGATGAAGTGCAAATCCGTGACGTGCTCGAACGATGGGAATATTTGCAGCATTTAGAACAGCGGAAAGAAGAAGTCATTCGGTTGATTGATGAGCAAGGGAAATTGACGGAAGAATTGAAAAACACGATTATAAGCGCTACGAAGCTGCAGCAAGTCGAAGATCTATATCGCCCTTACCGACAAAAACGGCGCACGAAAGCGACGATCGCCAAAGAAAAAGGGCTCGAGCCGCTTGCCGATTGGCTTCTTTCCTTCCCCGCCGCTCCAGCTCCTGAAGAGCAGGCCGAGGCGTTTGTCGATGTCGAAAAAGGGGTGGCCACTGTTGACGAGGCGTTGCAAGGGGCGAAAGACATCATCGCTGAACGGGTGGCTGACGATGCTAACCTTCGCCAATGGGTGCGCGAACAAACGCGTCGGAAAGGAACGATCGCTTCGGCCGCCAAAGCGCCGGAAAAGGACGAAAAGAACGTTTACGAAATGTACTACGACTATGAAGAGCCGATCGCCAAAATCGTCCCCCATCGCGTCTTAGCCTTAAACCGCGGTGAAAAGGAAGAGGTATTGCGCGTAGCGGTCAAACCGCCGGTCGAGGAGATCATTCGCTACCTGCTGCGAAAGACCATCGCCAATGAATCATCCCCCGCCGCCCCACTTGTGGCGGAAGCGGTTGAAGACGGATACAAGCGGCTGATGGAGCCTGCCATTGAACGTGAGATCCGCAGCGAGCTGACGGAAAAGGCAGAAGAACGGGCGATCCATATTTTTGCCGAAAACTTGCGCAAGCTGCTTCTTCAGCCACCGTTGAAAGGAAAAACGGTCCTCGGCATCGACCCAGCTTACCGAACCGGATGCAAACTCGCCATCGTTGACGAAACCGGAAAGCTGCTCCGCATCGATGTCATGTACCCGCACCCGCCTCAAGAACGGAAAGAAGAAGCGCGAACAAAGCTTCTGCGCTTGCTCGATGACTATCATGTGGACATGGTCGCCATCGGCAACGGAACGGCATCGCGGGAAACGGAGCAGTTTGTCGCCGATACGCTGAAGCAAGTGAAGCGTGACATCTTTTATGTCATCGTCAACGAGGCGGGGGCGAGCGTCTACTCCGCCTCCGACCTTGCGCGCGCCGAGTTTCCGGACTTGCAAGTCGAAGAGCGGAGCGCCGTTTCCATCGCTCGCCGTGTTCAAGATCCGCTCGCCGAGCTCGTCAAAATCGACCCAAAATCGGTCGGGGTCGGTCAGTACCAGCATGATGTTTCGCAAAAGAAGCTGGCCGAATCGCTCCGTTTCGTCGTTGAGACGGTCGTCAACCAAGTTGGCGTCAACGTCAACACCGCCTCCGTTTCGTTGTTGCAGTACGTGTCAGGGCTGACGAAAACGGTGTCGGAAAACATCGTCAAGCGCCGCGAAGAGCAAGGAAAATTCCGCAGCCGTGAAGAGCTGAAAACGATCCCGCGGCTTGGAGCAAAAACGTACGAGCAATGCATCGGCTTTTTGCGCATTCCCGACGGGGAGGAGCCGCTTGACCGCACGCCGATTCACCCCGAGCGGTACGTAGAAGTGAAGCAGCTATTGCATACATTAGGATTTACAACCGACGCCATCGGCAGCGGTGAACTGCGCCAAGCGCTGCAAGCCATCGATATCGAAGCAACGGCAGCTGAACTTGGCATCGGTGGACTGACATTGCGCGACATCATCGACGCTTTATGCCGTCCGGAGCGCGACCCGCGTGACGAGCTGCCCAAACCGCTGCTTCGCAAAGACGTCTTGAAAATGGAGGATTTAAAACCGGGCATGGAGCTTGAAGGCACAGTGCGCAATGTTGTTGACTTCGGCGCTTTTGTCGACATCGGCGTCAAACAGGACGGGCTGGTACACATTTCAAAACTCAGCAAACAATACGTGCGCCATCCGCTCGACATTGTTTCCATCGGCGATGTTGTCAAAGTATGGGTCGAGCACGTCGATGTGGCGAAAGGGAGAATTTCATTATCAATGTTGCCTCCAGAGTAAGCGGCGTTTGTTCTTAAGATTTCAGCCGCTTTAATGGCGGAAGAGATCAACCCCCCATGGGCATGCGAGCGCTCTGACAGGCTGGCATGCCCTTATCACAGCTATAGTCAGCTGGAAGAAGGAGGGAGTGTTGTTGAAGAAAAAGCCGGTCAATTCCATGGAAGTAGCGAAAAAGGCAGGGGTATCCCAATCAACCGTTTCTCGCGTGTTCACCCCGGGTTCGAGCGTGTCACCGAAAACGAGAAGGCGGGTGCTTGAAGCAGCGCGGGAGCTTGGCTATCGCCCTAACGCGTTGGCTAGAGGACTGATCATGAATAAAACTAATATCATTGGCTTGGCGATGAGGGATATCCAAAATCCGTTCTATCCTGAAGTATTGGAGAAATTCACAAAAGCGTTGCGTGACAACGGTTACCACGTCCTTTTTGTTCATACGGAGAACGACGAGATCAACCAAGATGAAATATCAGAATTTCTTGAATACAATGTCGAAGGTGTCATTGTGACCGATGCCACGTTATCGCCGAATATCATCTCCTCCCTTTCAAGCAACGGCATACCGGTCATATTGTTTAACCGCCGCATGGACGGCCTTCCTTGCCATTCGGTGAGCTGCGATAATTATACCGCGGGCAAAAAAATTGGCAAATACTTGTACGAGCTCGGATATAGACGGATGGCATATATACGCGGACGCAAGAACACCTCGACAAATGACGACCGCGAGCGGGGGTTTTGTGAGGCTCTGATGGGGAGAGGAGCAGAACTTTACATCGAGGACGGAGAGTTTACTTATGAAGGGGGATATAATGCTGCTTTGCGGCTATTAGACAAAAGAGAGCGGCCCGAGGTGATCTTTGGGGCTAACGATATCACGGCCTTAGGGGCCATGGATGCCGCCAGATCGATAGGATTATCGATTCCAGATGACGTGGCGGTCATCGGTTTTGACGATATCACAATGGCGTCTTGGCCTAGTTACTGTTTAACAACATGGAGGCAGCCTGTTGATGAGATGATCGAATGGACGCTGGCAAAACTGTTCGAAGAAATAGACGGAGGAGACGGGAAACCGTCATCGATTTTATTTCCAGGCATATTGGTCGAAAGAGGAAGTGTGAAAAAAAGGAGTTGACAAAAGAAAACGCTTTACATTATTATTTTTACAGAATCCGCGGAAACGTTTGAAATTTCTATAGGTAGGGGGATCCCCCTTTTCGTGCCACAAATTGAATACGTATTCAATATACTAAAAAGTTAAACTCTTTTATAAAATGCATACGTATGCAAAGAGGAGGGAAAGGAAATGGCGATGTTTTTAAAACAAGGAAAGCCGCAAGAAGAAATTGCCCAGCACGATGCGCAAGTGGCGGAAACTGTGCGGCAGATAATTAAGAAAATTGAGCTTGAGGGGGATGCGGCAGTCCGAGAACTGTCACTTCAGTTTGATAACTGGTCTCCGCTGAGTTTTCGTCTTACCGAGGAGCAAATCTTAGATATTATCAGCACTGTTCCGAAACAAACGATTGAGGACATTAAATTCGCGCAAAGCAATATTAGACGATTTGCTGAGGAACAAAGAAAAGCGCTAAAAGACATTGAAGTCGAAACACTGCCTGGAGTGATTCTCGGCCATAAAAACATCCCGGTCAACAGCGTCGGGTGCTACATACCTGGGGGGCGCTACCCGATGGTTGCTTCGGCGCATATGAGCGTTCTAACGGCAAAAGTGGCAGGGGTCAAACGGGTGATTGCCTGCACGCCGCCTATCCGCGGGGAAATCCCAGCAGCGACCGTCGCCGCCATGCATTTGGCAGGAGCGGATGAAATTTATATTTTGGGCGGCGTTCAAGCCATGGCGGCCATGGCGATCGGCACGGAAACGATCGAGCCTGTCGATATGTTAGTTGGCCCAGGAAACGCGTATGTGGCTGAAGCGAAACGGCAACTGTACGGCCGTGTAGGCATCGACTTGTTTGCTGGTCCGACCGAAACATTGATCATCGCGGACGAAACCGCTGATGCCGAAATGGTCGCCACGGACTTGCTGGGACAGGCCGAGCATGGACCGACTTCTCCGTGCGTGCTGATTACGACATCGGAGAAGTTAGCCCGGGAGACGTTGGAGGAGGTCGAACGGCAGTTAGCGGTGCTCCCTACCGCTGATGTCGCAAGCGTAGCGTGGCGGGATTACGGTACCGTCATCGTCGTCGAGGACGAGGAAGAGGCTTTGCGGGAGGCAGACAAGCTGGCGTTTGAGCACGTTCAAGTTTTGACCAAAAATCCGGATTACTTCTTAGAGAATTTAACAAACTACGGGAGCTTGTTCCTTGGCCCTGAAACGAACGTCGCTTACGGTGACAAAGTGATCGGCACAAACCACACTTTGCCGACGAAAAAAGCAGCCCGTTATACTGGCGGCCTGTGGGTTGGGAAGTTCTTGAAAACATGCACTTATCAAAAAGTAAGCAAAGAAGCGAGCGCTTTTATTGGCGAGTACGCCGTCCGCCTCTGCGAAATCGAGAACTTTGCGGGTCACGCTCAACAGGCTCGGCTTCGCGTCGAGCGTTATGGCAAAAGGCAATAAACATTGCAAGGCTTGGGCAGTCGGTTGTTAGACTGCCCAAGTTCATGCATCGTAAAAAGTACAGGGGAGGAAAAAAGGTTCATCGGTATCATTGGGTTGCTTGGAGGATTGACGCTTCTAACGATCATGACAGTGAGAGGAATGAACCTCCTACGAACAGTGTTTCCTCCGATAAAAAAACCAACATTGGTTTAACAGCTTAATTTGATCCCGATTTTTCTCATAATAGGCTCGTCTCATCTGATTTTTTAGCCACGTAGGCAAAGCAGTCACCTCCCTGACAACGGAAAGGTAGTATATAATGTATGTAGCTGCACATTGTCCTGTGCCAAAAACATAAAAGGGGGGCGCCTGCCATGGATCAAAAACAGTTGCAAGCACTCGTTGAGCAAATTTCCATAAGCACATTTGGCAAACCGTTTCGCCACACCGCCTCCTTCAACCCAAGACTTCGCACTGTCGGCGGGCGCTACGTGCTGGAAACGCACAACATTGAACTGAACAAAAAACATTATGACCGATTTGGCGAAGAAGAACTCATTGCCATCATCAAACATGAACTATGCCATTACCATCTGCATCTTGAAGGGAAAGGCTACCGCCACCGCGACCGTGACTTCCGCGAACTGTTGAAAAAAGTAGGGGCGCCTCGCTATTGCCGGCCGCTTGAACAAAAAACAAAAACCCCAAAAGCGGTCCATACATACATCTGCACATCGTGCGGCTTAGCATACAAGCGTAAAAAACGAATGAACACCGACCGCTACGTCTGCGGCCGTTGCCGTGGCCGGCTCAAACTGTCCCTCAACTGACGATGAAACAAAGCAGAACCTTTTACAAAAAAGAGGTTGACAGTCAAAATAATCATATGCTAAATTATAAAAGCCGTCGCCAAACGGCGAAACAAACAACAAAAAACATATTGACAAACAACAAGTTGCTCAATATAATAAACAATGTCAGTTGTGACGAGCATGCGCATCATCGAATATGCTTCGAGTTGTCCCGACGCACCAGACTTCCTTGGATATGCCTGTAGAGGAAGGGACAGGGCAAGTTTTGGGTGCAGTTTACTCGTCAACATTCCGCAATAGCTCAGCGGTAGAGCAACCGGCTGTTAACCGGTAGGTCGTAGGTTCGAATCCTACTTGCGGAGCCATTTTATGGAGAAGTACCCAAGTGGCTGAAGGGGACGGTTTGCTAAACCGTTAGGTCGTGTCTTTACGGCGCGCGGGTTCAAATCCCGCCTTCTCCGCCACTTTCGATATACGCGTGGCCCGTTGGTCAAGTGGTTAAGACACCGCCCTTTCACGGCGGTAACACGGGTTCGAATCCCGTACGGGTCACTTACAGCGCGGGGATTTCCCGCGAATTCACGGTCCCGTAGTGTAGTGGTTAACATGCCTGCCTGTCACGCAGGAGATCGCGGGTTCGAGTCCCGTCGGGACCGCCATAACACCAATCGCTGGGCCATAGCCAAGCGGTAAGGCAACGGACTTTGACTCCGTGATGCGCTGGTTCGAATCCAGCTGGCCCAGCCATTCTTATTTCATACATATCCCTAAGCTGTTAGCTTAGGGCATATTATGAGCCATTAGCTCAGCAACGAGCGATGCATCTTCGAGTTGGCTGCGAGTTGCCTCGATGCATCGAGCTTCCTTGAAACAGCTGACAGAGGAAGAGGCAGGTAGAGCCCATCAGTACTTAGAGTGTTATGGTCATCATGAGCCATTAGCTCAGCAGGTAGAGCATCTGACTTTTAATCAGAGGGTCGGAGGTTCGAGTCCTCCATGGCTCACCATATTCGCGGGTGTGGCGGAATTGGCAGACGCACCAGACTTAGGATCTGGCGCCTCACGGCGTGGGGGTTCAAGTCCCTCCACCCGCACTGATCAACACGCGGTCGTGGCGGAATGGCAGACGCGCTAGGTTGAGGGCCTAGTGGGGGCAACCCCGTGGAGGTTCAAGTCCTCTCGACCGCATTTTATTAGGATAAAAAATATTGACAAAGATGAGCTGAGTTATTATAATAAATTCTGTTGCTCTTAAAAATATTGCGCTCGTAGCTCAATTGGATAGAGCATCTGACTACGGATCAGAAGGTTAGGGGTTCGAATCCTCTCGAGCGCGCCATGATCGGGAAGTAGCTCAGCTTGGTAGAGCACATGGTTTGGGACCATGGGGTCGCAGGTTCAAATCCTGTCTTCCCGATTCCGATAGTTTAAATAATATGCGGGTGTAGTTTAGTGGTAAAACCTCAGCCACGAGCCTTAACTTCATCGAGTAGGCCACGAGTTGCCTCGACGCATTTGGCTTCCTCGAAGCGACCAGCAGAGGAAGAGGCATGAAAGTGCG
Source organism: Geobacillus sp. 46C-IIa (assembly GCF_014679505.1). GTDB lineage: Bacteria > Bacillota > Bacilli > Bacillales > Anoxybacillaceae > Geobacillus. The sequence continues at coordinate 3,174,089 of NZ_CP061474.1, read as the reverse complement.
TAGTGAATATTAAACAGAATAATATGCGGGTGTAGTTTAGTGGTAAAACCTCAGCCTTCCAAGCTGATGTCGTGGGTTCGATTCCCATCACCCGCTCCATGAAGAAGTTGAACTGAGAAGTTGTCAAGTTTTATCGATCTTGTTCCTTGAAAACTGAACGAAACGAAGCGCAAGCCAATCAACTTTCTATTTGGAGAGTTTGATCCTGGCTCAGGACGAACGCTGGCGGCGTGCCTAATACATGCAAGTCGAGCGGACCGAATGAGAGCTTGCTCTTGTTTGGTCAGCGGCGGACGGGTGAGTAACACGTGGGCAACCTGCCCGCAAGACCGGGATAACTCCGGGAAACCGGAGCTAATACCGGATAACACCGAAGACCGCATGGTCTTTGGTTGAAAGGCGGCCTTGGCTGTCACTTGCGGATGGGCCCGCGGCGCATTAGCTAGTTGGTGAGGTAACGGCTCACCAAGGCGACGATGCGTAGCCGGCCTGAGAGGGTGACCGGCCACACTGGGACTGAGACACGGCCCAGACTCCTACGGGAGGCAGCAGTAGGGAATCTTCCGCAATGGACGAAAGTCTGACGGAGCGACGCCGCGTGAGCGAAGAAGGCCTTCGGGTCGTAAAGCTCTGTTGTGAGGGACGAAGGAGCGCCGTTTGAACAAGGCGGCGCGGTGACGGTACCTCACGAGAAAGCCCCGGCTAACTACGTGCCAGCAGCCGCGGTAATACGTAGGGGGCGAGCGTTGTCCGGAATTATTGGGCGTAAAGCGCGCGCAGGCGGTTCCTTAAGTCTGATGTGAAAGCCCACGGCTCAACCGTGGAGGGTCATTGGAAACTGGGGGACTTGAGGGCAGGAGAGGAGAGCGGAATTCCACGTGTAGCGGTGAAATGCGTAGAGATGTGGAGGAACACCAGTGGCGAAGGCGGCTCTCTGGCCTGCAACTGACGCTGAGGCGCGAAAGCGTGGGGAGCAAACAGGATTAGATACCCTGGTAGTCCACGCCGTAAACGATGAGTGCTAAGTGTTAGAGGGGTCACACCCTTTAGTGCTGCAGCTAACGCGATAAGCACTCCGCCTGGGGAGTACGGCCGCAAGGCTGAAACTCAAAGGAATTGACGGGGGCCCGCACAAGCGGTGGAGCATGTGGTTTAATTCGAAGCAACGCGAAGAACCTTACCAGGTCTTGACATCCCCTGACAACCCAAGAGATTGGGCGTTCCCCCTTCGGGGGGACAGGGTGACAGGTGGTGCATGGTTGTCGTCAGCTCGTGTCGTGAGATGTTGGGTTAAGTCCCGCAACGAGCGCAACCCTTGCCTCTCGTTGCCAGCATTCAGTTGGGCACTCTAGAGGGACTGCCGGCTAAAAGTCGGAGGAAGGTGGGGATGACGTCAAATCATCATGCCCCTTATGACCTGGGCTACACACGTGCTACAATGGGCGGTACAAAGGGCTGCGAACCCGCGAGGGGGAGCGAATCCCAAAAAGCCGCTCTCAGTTCGGATTGCAGGCTGCAACTCGCCTGCATGAAGCCGGAATCGCTAGTAATCGCGGATCAGCATGCCGCGGTGAATACGTTCCCGGGCCTTGTACACACCGCCCGTCACACCACGAGAGCTTGCAACACCCGAAGTCGGTGAGGTAACCCTGACGGGAGCCAGCCGCCGAAGGTGGGGCAAGTGATTGGGGTGAAGTCGTAACAAGGTAGCCGTACCGGAAGGTGCGGCTGGATCACCTCCTTTCTAAGGACGAAAAGCGGAAGCGCCGCGATCGGCTCTCGAAGCCAAATGTTCTTCACCCGCAGGGGTGCTTGCACCCCGAGGGGGAAGGTGATTTGGCAGAAGAGAGCCAGGCGCTGGAGCTAGACAGTACGAAAAGCGAAGGCCGCCCGCCTATCGGCGAAACGCGCTGGAGGGCCTGCGAGGAGGCTGTCGCCGCCGCAGCAGGACCGAAGCGTCGCGAGCCGATGGCGGCCGGAGCTAGACAGTACGAAAAGCGAAGGCCTCTAACGGCCCACCATGAACAAATCGCGCTTTCGTTTCGTTCAGTTTTGAGGGAACGAGTAATGTTCTCTCAACGACAAAGATCGTTCCTTGAAAACTAGATAACCGATACACAAAGGAAGAAGCCGAGACGCTTTAGGTTAAGCTAGAAAGGGCGCACGGTGGATGCCTTGGCACTAGGAGCCGATGAAGGACGGGGCAAACGCCGAAACGCTCCGGGGAGCTGTAAGCAAGCGTTGATCCGGAGATGTCCGAATGGGGGAACCCCCTGTCCGTAATGGGACAGGATCCATGCCTGAATCCATAGGGCATGGAGGGCACACCCGGGGAACTGAAACATCTTAGTACCCGGAGGAGAAGAAAGCAAACGCGATTCCCTGAGTAGCGGCGAGCGAAACGGGAACAGCCCAAACCAAGAGGCGTGCCTCTTGGGGTTGTAGGACCGCTCATATGGGAGTGAGAAAGGAACGGGGTAGACGAACCGGTCTGGAACGGCCGGCCAGAGAAGGTGAGAGCCCTGTAGTCGAAACTTCGTTCCCTCCCGAGCGGCTCCTGAGTACGGCGGGACACGGGAAATCCCGTCGGAAGCAGGGAGGACCATCTCCCAAGGCTAAATACTCCCTAGTGACCGATAGTGAACCAGTACCGTGAGGGAAAGGTGAAAAGCACCCCGGAAGGGGAGTGAAAGAGAACCTGAAACCGTGTGCCTACAAGTAGTCAGAGCCCGTTTATGGGTGATGGCGTGCCTTTTGTAGAATGAACCGGCGAGTGACGATGGCGTGCGAGGTTAAGCCAAGCAGGCGGAGCCGCAGCGAAAGCGAGTCTGAACAGGGCGCATGAGTACGTCGTCGTCGACCCGAAACCAGGTGATCTACCCATGTCCAGGGTGAAGGCCGGGTAACACCGGCTGGAGGCCCGAACCCACGCACGTTGAAAAGTGCGGGGATGAGGTGTGGGTAGGGGTGAAATGCCAATCGAACTTGGAGATAGCTGGTTCTCCCCGAAATAGCTTTAGGGCTAGCCTCAAGGTAAGAGTGTTGGAGGTAGAGCACTGATTGGGCTAGGGGCCCTCATCGGGTTACCGAACCCAGTCAAACTCCGAATGCCAATGACTTATCCTTGGGAGTCAGACTGCGAGTGATAAGATCCGTGGTCAAGAGGGAAACAGCCCAGATCGCCAGCTAAGGCCCCTAAGTGCACGTTCAGTGGAAAAGGATGTGGAGTTGCGAAGACAACCAGGATGTTGGCTTAGAAGCAGCCACCATTTAAAGAGTGCGTAATAGCTCACTGGTCGAGTGACTCTGCGCCGAAAATGTACCGGGGCTAAACGTGCCGCCGAAGCTGCGGGATGACCGTTGGTCATCGGTAGGGGAGCGTTCTAAGGGCAGGGAAGCCAGACCGGAAGGACTGGTGGAGCGCTTAGAAGTGAGAATGCCGGTATGAGTAGCGAAAACAGAGGTGAGAATCCTCTGCGCCGAAAGCCTAAGGGTTCCTGAGGAAGGTTCGTCCGCTCAGGGTTAGTCGGGACCTAAGCCGAGGCCGAAAGGCGTAGGTGATGGACAACAGGTGGAGATTCCTGTACCACCTCCTTCCCGTTTGAGCGATGGGGGGACGCAGGAGGATAGGGTGAGCAGGCGGCTGGAAGAGCCTGTCCAAGCAGTGAGGCTGGCCAGCAGGCAAATCCGCTGGCTAAAAGGCTGAGCTGTGATGGCGACGGATTCGATCCGGAAGTCCCTGATTCCACACTGCCAAGAAAAGCCTCTAGCGAGGGAAGAGGTGCCCGTACCGCAAACCGACACAGGTAGGCGAGGAGAGAATCCTAAGGCGCGCGGGAGAACTCTCGTTAAGGAACTCGGCAAAATGACCCCGTAACTTCGGGAGAAGGGGTGCTCTTTCGGGTGATGAGCCTGGAAGAGCCGCAGTGAAAAGGCCCAAGCGACTGTTTATCAAAAACACAGGTCTCTGCGAAGCCGAAAGGCGAAGTATAGGGGCTGACACCTGCCCGGTGCTGGAAGGTTAAGGGGAGCGCTTAGCGCAAGCGAAGGTGCGAACCGAAGCCCCAGTAAACGGCGGCCGTAACTATAACGGTCCTAAGGTAGCGAAATTCCTTGTCGGGTAAGTTCCGACCCGCACGAAAGGTGTAACGACTTGGGCACTGTCTCAACGAGAGACCCGGTGAAATTATACTACCTGTGAAGATGCAGGTTACCCGCGACAGGACGGAAAGACCCCGTGGAGCTTTACTGCAGCCTGATATGGAATTTTGGTATCGCTTGTACAGGATAGGTGGGAGCCTGAGAAGCCGGAGCGCCAGCTTCGGTGGAGGCGGCGGTGGGATACCACCCTGGCGGTATTGAAATTCTAACCCGCACCCCTTAAGCGGGGTGGGAGACAGTGTCAGGTGGGCAGTTTGACTGGGGCGGTCGCCTCCCAAAAGGTAACGGAGGCGCCCAAAGGTTCCCTCAGAATGGTTGGAAATCATTCGGAGAGTGCAAAGGCACAAGGGAGCTTGACTGCGAGACGGACAGGTCGAGCAGGGACGAAAGTCGGGCTTAGTGATCCGGTGGTTCCGCATGGAAGGGCCATCGCTCAACGGATAAAAGCTACCCCGGGGATAACAGGCTGATCTCCCCCAAGAGTCCACATCGACGGGGAGGTTTGGCACCTCGATGTCGGCTCATCGCATCCTGGGGCTGTAGTCGGTCCCAAGGGTTGGGCTGTTCGCCCATTAAAGCGGTACGCGAGCTGGGTTCAGAACGTCGTGAGACAGTTCGGTCCCTATCCGTCGCGGGCGCAGGAAATTTGAGAGGAGCTGTCCTTAGTACGAGAGGACCGGGATGGACGCACCGCTGGTGTACCAGTTGTCCCGCCAGGGGCACCGCTGGGTAGCTATGTGCGGACGGGATAAGCGCTGAAAGCATCTAAGCGTGAAGCCCCCCTCAAGATGAGATTTCCCATCGCCAAAAGCGAGTAAGATCCCTCGAAGATGACGAGGTCGATAGGTCCGAGGTGGAAGCGTGGCGACACGTGGAGCTGACGGATACTAATCGATCGAGGGCTTAACCTAGAAAGGAAAAGCGGAGGCCGCCCGCCTATCGGCGAAACGCGCTGGAGGGCCTGCGAGGAGGCTCGAACCAAGCAAAGCTTGGTTCTGCGTGGGTGGTGCCATAGGAGCGTATGCAATGTGTTGCCGCCGCAGCAGGACCGAAGCGTCGCGAGCCGATGGCGGCCGGAGCTAGACAGAAAGTGGAGGCGCCGCGGCTTCTTCCCCAGCACGGTTATCTAGTTTTGAAGGAATGAACTTCCTTCTTGACATTATTTATTTTTGGAGTATAATAAATAATGTCAAAACAAAATCGCTTGCCTAGTGGTGATAGCGGAGAGGAAACACCCGTTCCCATCCCGAACACGGAAGTTAAGCTCTCCAGCGCCGATGGTAGTTGGGGCCAGCGCCCCTGCAAGAGTAGGTCGCTGCTAGGCAATTGCAATCACCAGGGAGTAGCAACACGCCTAATTCCCTTTTTTCTTTATTATGACTCTAATTATGTGAGGACTGTCCTTCAGGCTAAGCAAACTGCCTGATCAGGACAGTCCTTTTTGTCGTCTTCCACTTGGAAGCCTTGGCTTCCAAGTGTGATCGTAAGGAGGAGAGCGTTCATTGGTTCTTGTCAGAGAATGATCGTTTTTGGCGTTGAAAGTGGCAACAGGATATTTTGTTATGGTACAATTTCAAAAGCGAGAGTGAAGATGATAAAATGGAACAAGGTGGAACGCGATGGAGCAGTTTGAACTTATCGTGCATTCTCCTGAAGAGACGAGGGCGATCGCTCGCCGGCTTGCCGAACGGCTCGAGCCGGGGACGGTCATCGCTTTGGAAGGAGACCTGGGCGCAGGCAAGACGACGTTCACGAAAGGGCTTGCTGAGGGGCTAGGGATTCGGCAAAATGTCAACAGCCCGACGTTTACGATTATGAAGCAATACGAGGGGAGACTCCCGCTTTACCATATGGATGTATATCGGCTTGAAGACGAGTGGGAAGACCTCGGATTTGACGAATATTTTGCCGGCGATGGCGTTACAGTCGTTGAGTGGGCGCATTTGATTGCGGGTCAGCTGCCGAACGAGCGATTGACGATCCATTTGCTTCATCATGGCGACAATGAACGAAAATTAGTGTTTGAACCGTTAGGACATCGCTATGAACAGTTATGTAAGGAGATTTTTGCGTCATGAAAATACTGGGGATTGATACATCGAATATGCCGCTGGGCATCGCCTTAGCGGATGGGGATATCATCAAAGGAGAACTGATCACGAATGTGAAAAAAGATCACTCGTCCCAAGCGATGCCGGCCATTGAATCGCTGCTTCGGCGGTGTAAGGTTGCCCCGGGCGAGCTCGATTTGATCGTTGTCGCGAAAGGGCCGGGGTCATATACCGGGGTGCGGATCGGGGTAACAATCGCGAAAACGCTTGCTTGGTCGCTAGGCATCCCGATTGCTGGTGTTTCAAGCCTCGAAGTGCTCGCCGCTAATGGCCGTTATTTTCCTGGGGTGATTGTTCCGTTGTTTGACGCGCGGCGCGGACAAATTTATACCGGGCTTTACCGGTATGAGGGCGGCGTGCTCCGTTGCCTTGAGGCGGACCGGATTGTGGCGGCGAGTGAGTGGGCTCGGCAGTTAAGTGGGCGGGGAGAGGATGTATTGTTCGTTGGTGCGGATGCGCCGTTATATAGTGAATTGTTTCGAAACCATTTAGGCGAGCGGGTTCACGTTGCCCCACCATCGCTGGCGTTGCCGCGCCCGAGCGAGCTGGTGATGCTCGGAAAAGAAAAAGAACGCGAGAACGCTCATACGTTTGTGCCAAATTATATCCGCCTTGCGGAAGCGGAAGCGAAATGGCTCGCGAAACAAAAAGGGGAAGGAAACGATGGGGATCGATGTACAATTTCGGCCAATGACCATCCATGACATTGACGAGGTCGTACAAGTGGAACAGGCATCGTTCACCGCGCCGTGGAGCCGCGAGTCGTTCTACAACGAGCTGATGTACAACCGTTATGCCAAATATATCGTTATGGTACACCGCGGGCGGATTATCGGATATGGCGGAATGTGGCTTGTCATCGACGAAGCGCATGTGACAAACGTAGCCGTGTTGCCCCAATTTCGCGGGCAAAAACTTGGCGAAGCGCTCATGCGTCGTCTCATGGATATCGCCAAACAGCATGGAGCGTTGACAATGACGCTTGAGGTACGCGTGTCCAACCATGTTGCCCAATCGCTGTACCGCAAGCTCGGGTTTCGCAACGGCGGCATTCGCAAACGGTATTATCCTGATAATTTTGAAGACGCGCTAGTAATGTGGGTGAAGCTGATATGAATGAGGATGTATACGTATTAGGCATTGAAACGAGCTGCGATGAAACGGCAGCGGCCGTTGTGAAAAATGGGAAAGACATTGTATCGAATGTTGTCGCCTCGCAAATGGAAAGCCATCGGCGGTTTGGCGGCGTCGTGCCGGAGATCGCCTCGCGCCATCATGTCGAGCAAATTACGCTTGTGATCGAGGAAGCGATGCGGCAAGCTGGGGTATCGTTTTCTGACCTTGATGCCGTGGCCGTGACGGCGGGGCCGGGTCTTGTCGGGGCGCTCCTTGTCGGTGTGAATGCGGCGAAAGCGTTGGCGTTTGCCCACGGACTGCCGCTTGTCGGAGTGCATCACATTGCTGGACATATTTACGCCAATCAGCTAGTGGCTGAGATGAAGTTTCCGCTATTAGCGCTTGTCGTTTCCGGTGGGCATACGGAGCTGATCTACATGGAAGGACACGGAAAGTTTACGGTGATTGGCGAAACGCGCGATGATGCCGCCGGTGAGGCGTATGATAAGGTAGCGCGGGCTTTGGGCCTCCCTTACCCAGGGGGACCGCATATCGACCGGTTAGCCCATGAAGGAGAACCAGTAATCGATTTGCCGCGGGCGTGGCTTGAGGAAGGATCGTATGATTTTAGCTTCAGCGGCTTAAAATCGGCGGTGCTCAATACGCTTCATAACGCAAAACAGCGCGGCGAGGAGATTGACCCGAAACAGATGGCTGCGAGCTTTCAAGAGAGCGTCGTCGATGTGCTGGTGACCAAAACGGTGCAGGCGGCGAAACAGTACCGTGTCCGGCAAGTGCTGCTGGCCGGCGGGGTGGCGGCCAACCGCGGGCTGCGGTCCGCGCTGCAAGACAACATGGAGGGGCTTCCGAATGTAGAGCTCGTCATTCCGCCGTTGTCGTTATGCACCGACAACGCAGCGATGATCGCTGCGGCAGGAACGGTGTTGTATTGGCAAGGCAAACGATCTGATTTGGCCCTCAACGCCAATCCGAGCTTGCCGCTCATTTAATTGAAAAAGGAAACAAAAGGGGAAGGAAGGGTGGTTGCTTGCGGCAGGAGAGCAACCCCTTTTTTGTTTGCAGGGACAAGCTTTGGCTGAGTTAAGTGAAAAGGAGCTGTGTATATTTTTATCCACAAGTTGTGGACAATGTGGAAAAGGCAAGAAAACACCATAAATATAAGGAAAACAATACACAACGGTTTTAGCACAAAAGAAAAGTTTCGTTTGTGGATAATGTGGAAAAGTTAGTGAATAACTTATATTTCATAGGTGGAATTGTGGATTGTTTTGTGGATAATGTGACTAACTAAAATCGCCCGCCAAAATAACGGGCGGGCGATCGGTTACAGTGAAGTGTAAAGCTGTTCCCATTCAGCCAATAACTTTTCGACTTGCTGTTTTCGATGCTCATTTTCTTGCGACAATCGTTGCACGGTCTCATAATCGCCATAAACGGACGGATCGCATAACTGTTTTTCTACTTCGGCAATTTGCGCCTCAAGCGTTTCGATCTCAGCCTCGATTTCATCTAAGCGTCGCTGGCGTTGGCGCTGCCGTTTTTTCTCTTCTTTTTCTTGTTCATAAGCGGATTTGGCCGATTCAGTGCCATTCGGCGTTTTGTCCAAGCGGGCGTCGAGACGCTCGAGTTCGCACATTTCTGCTTTTTTGGTGATGTAGTAATCGTAGTCGCCTAAATATTCCGTGAGGCCGTCGCTTGATAGCTCAAACAGCTTCGTCGCAATCCGGTTAATGAAATAGCGGTCGTGGGAGACGAACAAAATGGTGCCCGGATAATCGATGAGCGCTTGCTCAAGCACCTGTTTGCTGTCGAGATCCAAATGGTTGGTCGGCTCGTCCAGAATAAGAACATTCGCCTTTTGCAGCATCAGTTTGGCGAGCGCCAGGCGCGCTTTTTCCCCGCCGCTTAACGCCGAGACCGGTTTTAAGACGTCATCGCCGGAAAATAAGAAGTTGCCGAGCACAGTGCGGATTTCCTTCTCGGTTTTATCCGGGTAGGCGTCCCACAGTTCATCAAGCACTCGTTTATTTGATGACAAATCGGCCTGATTTTGATCATAATAGCCGATTTGGACGTTTGAGCCGTAGCGAAGCTTTCCCTCTTGGACAGGAAGCCGCCGAGCGACCGCCTTTAGCAATGTTGATTTGCCGATGCCGTTCGGTCCGACTAAGGCGACGCTTTCTCCTCGCGTGATGCGAAAACTGATTTGACGGATGACGGGTGCCCCTTCGCCGTAGCCAACGGCCAGTTCTTCAGCGGTGAGCACTTCATGACCGCTCGGCCGTTCAATGGTAAAGGAAAAGGAAGCTGATTTTTCATCGCCAACGGGTCGTTCGAGCCGCTCCATTTTTTCGAGTTGTTTTCGGCGGCTTTGCGCCCGTTTGGTCGTCGAGGCGCGGGCGATGTTGCGCTGGATAAAGTCTTGCAGCCGGGCGATTTCTTCCTGCTGTTTCTCATATCGCTTTAACTCTTGTTCATACTGCTCGGCCCGCTGCTCCAAATAACGGCTGTAGTTGCCGGTATACCGTTTAAGCTTCGTGTTGGACAGCTCGTATACTTCGGTGACAACCTTATCCAAAAAATAGCGATCATGGGAAACGAGCAAGACAGCGCCGGGATATGCCTGCAAATATTGCTCCAGCCAAGAGAGCGTTTCAAGGTCCAAATGGTTGGTCGGCTCGTCCAAAATCAACAAATCCGGCTTGGACAATAGAAGTTTTCCGAGAGCAAGACGTGTCCGCTGCCCGCCGCTTAACGAAGAGACGGGCGTTGTTTTATAATCGTACGAAGAAAACTGCAGCCCGTGCAAGACGGAACGGATGTCGGCTTCGTATTGATAGCCGCCCTGTTCTTTATACTGTTCTTGCAGTTCGTCATATGCTTTGAGCGTTTTTTCGTAGCGGGCGGGGTCAGCGAGCACATCCGGGTCGCCAAGCTGGGAGCCGAGTTCGGACAGCTGCTTTTCGATAGCGCGAAGCGGTGCAAACACCTCAAGCATCTCGTCCCAAATGGAGCGTGATGAGTCAAGCCCGCTGTTTTGCGCCAAATAGCCCATTTTGATATGGCTCGGTTTGATGATTTCGCCGCTGTCGTAAGAAAGTTCTCCGGCGATGATTTTTAACAATGTCGATTTTCCTGCGCCGTTGCGGCCGACGAGGGCAACTCGGTCGCGGGACTGTATTTCTAGTTTTATATTCGATAAAATAAGGTCAGCGCCAAAATATTTCGTGAGTTGGTGCACTTGCAAAATGATCATGTCGTTTCACCTCTCGGAATAGTTTAACGTATGTCGCCAAAACGGTCAAAGACAGATGATGAAAAATCGTGTATAGTGTATAAGTGGAGGAGATTATCTTGTCGTCGTTTACTCATTTCAATGAACAAGGACGCGCGAAAATGGTCGATATTACGAACAAGGAAGATACGGTACGAGTGGCAGTGGCGAAAACGAGTGTCACCGTCAGTGAAGAGATTTATGAAAAAATGACGAACCACGCCATCGGGAAAGGGGACGTGTTGGCTGTAGCCCAAGTGGCCGGGGTGATGGCGGCAAAAAAAACGGCTGATCTGATTCCGATGTGCCACCCGCTCATGTTAAAAAGCGTTGATATCGCATTTTCTTGGGAAAACGAAGCGGATGTATATAAACTTGTCATCACCGCAACAGTGAAAACGAAAGGGAGCACAGGGGTGGAAATGGAAGCGCTGACGGCCGCCTCGGTATGCGCGTTGACGGTGTATGACATGTGCAAAGCACTCGATAAAGGGATGATCATCGGTCCGACGTATTTGGTCGAGAAAACGGGCGGGAAGTCCAGCCATTATCGACGGAAAACCGATTAGCTGGGGGATGAAACTATGAGCAACGACCAACCGAAAATTCCGCAGGCAACCGCGAAACGGCTGCCGCTGTACTACCGGTTTTTAAAGAACTTACATGCGTCGGGAAAACAGCGTGTATCCTCAGCCGAACTGAGCGAGGCGGTCAAAGTCGACCCGGCGACGATCCGCCGCGATTTCTCGTATTTTGGCGCGCTCGGCAAAAAAGGGTACGGGTATAATGTCAATTATTTGTTGTCGTTTTTCCGCCAGACGCTTGAAGAGGATGAAGTGACGGAAGTCGCTTTGTTCGGTGTGGGGAATTTAGGAACCGCCTTTTTAAACTATAATTTTTCAAAAAACAACAATACAAAAATCGTGATGGCGTTTGATGTGGATGAGCGGAAAGTGGGGACGACGGTCGGCGGGGTGCCGGTTTATCATCTCGATGAACTCGAGGAGCGGCTTCGCGGCGATATTCCGGTCGCCATTTTAACCGTGCCGGCCGCCGCCGCTCAAGCGCTGACCGACCGCCTTGTCGCTCGGGGGATTAAAGGCATCTTAAACTTCACCCCGGCGCGGCTGAACGTGCCGAACCATATCCGCGTTCATCATATCGATTTGGCCATTGAATTGCAGTCGCTTGTCTATTTTTTGAAAAACTATCCATCGTCATCATAAAGGAGAGAATAGAGCGTGAAATACATTTTGATTGTCCTTGTGATTTTGCTGCTGTTTGGCACGAAAAAATTGCCGGAGTTAGGGCGGTCGTTCGGCCAGTCGTTGCGCGAGTTTAAGGACGCGACGAAAGGGCTGGCCGATGATGAGGAAAACAAAACTGACCGATGACAAGGCAGGATGGGGAAATGATGAACGACAAAGAAATGTCGGTGTATGAACATCTTGGCGAACTGCGGAAGCGGCTGATCATTGTGCTCTTCTTTTTTGCCGCGGCGCTCGTCGCCAGTTTCTTTTTTGTCGATGATGTCATTGTGTATTTACAACAAACCGCTGAGGCAAAAGAGTTGACAATGAACGCCTTCCGCCTCACTGATCCGATTAAAGTATATTTTCAGTTTGCCTTCGTGATTGCCGCTGTGCTGTCTGCTCCGGTATTGCTGTACCAAATTTGGGCGTTTGTCAGCCCGGGGTTGTATGAAAAAGAGCGGAGGGTGACGCTCAGCTACATTCCGGCATCGGTTTTCCTTTTTTTAGCGGGTGTAGGCTTTGCCTACTTTGTCTTGTTTCCGTTCGTCGTCCGGTTTATGAATGAGCTCGCCGATCGGCTTGGCATCCAACAAATGATCGGCATTAACGAATATTTTCAGTTTTTGCTTCAGCTTGTGCTGCCGTTTGGCATCGTGTTTCAGTTGCCGATCGTTGTCCTGTTTTTCACCCGCTTAGGGATCATTACGCCGCAGTTTCTCGTGCGCATCCGCAAATATGCGTATTTGGCGCTGCTGATTTTGGCGGCGTTCATTACACCGCCCGATATGCTCTCGCAGGTGATCGTCATGATTCCGCTCACGCTTTTATATGAAGGGAGCATTTGGGTTGCAAAAGTTGGCTACCGAAAGGCGCAATTAGCGGCGGAGCAAGAAAGCGGCGAGTAAGGACGCGGACAGCGGTGACAGAGCGGTTAGAGCGGCAGCAAACAAAAAACCCTCCCCCAACGGGAGGGTTTCATCGTTTCGGTGTGAACAACAGGCGAAAGGCGGTGCCAAAATCAAAAGCGGCGAGCGCCGCCAAGGCGATCGTCGAGGCGTTCCAAATCGTTTCATGAGCGCTTTCGATCGCCAAATACGTAAACAATACACCTAGGATGAAGTACGGCAGCGAAAACAGCCGAGGGCGGCGCATCATAGCCAAAACCTCCAGACCGCCAGCGGCAGCTCGGCTTGGCGCATCATGTTTTCCAACTCATCAGCCAACAAAAGTTGAACGGCGACAACAAACGTATTCATCGCCACATGGGCGAAAATCGGCACGAAAATGCGGCCGGTTTTCGCATACAAAAAGGCGAATGTCAGCCCCATCGCCGTGTACAAAAGCAAATGCTCAAGCTCCATATGGACGACGGCAAAAAGAAGCGAGCTCACGAGCGCAGCTAGCCAAAAGTTGTATTTTTTATAAAGCGAACCGAAAATGATTTTGCGGAAAATGAGTTCTTCCAAAATCGGGCCGATGACGGAAGTGACGATGACTAAAAGCGGCGTCAGACGGATGATATTAATGATTTGCCTTGTGTTTTCCGAACCTGGTTCGATGCCAAGCAGACGCCATTCGATGTTAGCGGCGATGCTTTGGGCGGCAAGTGCCAAAACGACGCCAAAGATCGCCCACATCCATGACGAAGCGAGGGGCAATCGCCGCATCTCCCATTCATCGCGGTCGCCGCGAAGCAGCCATAAAATGATGACAAAGGCGGCCAGAAAGCTGATGACCGCCCAATACCCGGAAGCGAGCTGCGCCGCCTCCAAGCGGGTTTCTGCCCCTTGGCCGACGCCGAGAGCACGCAGAAGCGGCACACCGATAAAGGCGGACAGCTGCATGGCGATATACGTGATCATGACATACCAGTAATGGCGTTTCAAATCTTCTTACCCCTTTATTCAAATATATCCGTATTGTAGCACATGTTTGGCGAAATGATAAGAAAAGCGCGTCGGCCGAGGTTGGCACGACCGCCACAAAAAAATTGCCCAGCGCTGTTTATTGATTTTAGAAATGTGCAATAATGAAAACGGGTTTCGTACCGGCCGGCCGACCTTGGGATTGACAGCTGTTCAGCTCATTTTATCCTTTCTTCTCGCATTAAAGAAAAACAGTTATTTTTTTGTATTTCCTACTTGCAAAACTGAGAGAAGTTCATTAATATTATAAGTGTGTTAGCACTCAATAATGATGAGTGCTAATAAGAACGGCGAAAACTATCGTTAAGGAGGTTGTTTCCCGTGTTGAAGCCATTAGGCGATCGCATTGTCATTGAAGTCGTAGAAACCGAAGAAAAAACGGCTAGCGGTATCGTGCTGCCGGATACGGCCAAAGAAAAACCGCAAGAAGGCCGCGTTGTGGCTGTCGGTACAGGCCGTGTGCTCGATAACGGCCAACGCGTTGCGCCGGAAGTCGAAGTCGGCGACCGCATCATCTTCTCGAAATATGCCGGCACGGAAGTCAAATACGACGGCAAGGAATACTTAATTTTGCGCGAAAGCGACATTTTAGCCGTCATTGGCTAATGTATGCGTTCATCACATAAACATTCCGAAAACATACTTAACTAGTTTATCATTAACCTATTTGCATGCGGTTTAACCAATTCATAAGGAGGTAACGGGGTATGGCAAAAGAAATTAAGTTCAGCGAAGAAGCGCGCCGTGCGATGTTGCGCGGGGTGGACAAACTCGCAGACGCAGTGAAGGTCACATTAGGTCCGAAAGGTCGCAACGTCGTATTGGAGAAAAAATTCGGTTCTCCGCTCATCACGAACGACGGGGTAACGATCGCGAAAGAAATCGAACTCGAAGACCCGTTTGAAAACATGGGCGCGAAATTGGTCGCTGAAGTCGCCAGCAAAACGAACGACATCGCTGGGGACGGGACGACGACAGCTACCGTATTGGCGCAAGCGATGATCCGTGAAGGATTGAAAAACGTGGCTGCTGGCGCGAACCCGATGGGCATCCGCCGCGGGATTGAAAAAGCGGTAGCGGTTGCAGTAGAAGAGTTAAAAGCCATCTCCAAACCGATCAAAGGAAAAGAATCGATCGCCCAAGTGGCTGCGATCTCGGCTGCTGACGAAGAGGTCGGCCAATTGATCGCTGAAGCGATGGAACGCGTCGGCAACGACGGCGTCATTACGCTGGAAGAGTCGAAAGGTTTCACGACGGAACTCGACGTTGTCGAAGGGATGCAATTCGACCGCGGTTATGTTTCGCCGTACATGATTACGGATACGGAAAAAATGGAAGCCGTTCTTGAAAATCCGTACATCTTAATTACGGACAAAAAAGTGTCGAGCATTCAAGAGCTGTTGCCGGTTCTTGAGCAGGTCGTCCAACATGGCCGTCCGCTCTTGATCATTGCCGAAGATGTCGAAGGCGAAGCGTTGGCAACGCTCGTTGTCAACAAGCTGCGCGGCACGTTCAACGCCGTTGCCGTGAAAGCGCCTGGCTTTGGCGACCGCCGCAAAGCGATGCTCGAAGACATCGCGATTTTAACAGGCGGCGAAGTCATCTCGGAAGAACTTGGCCGTGAACTGAAATCGACGACGATCGCATCGCTTGGCCGTGCGTCAAAAGTTGTTGTGACGAAAGAAACGACAACCATCGTCGAAGGTGCTGGCGATTCTGAACGCATTAAAGCACGCGTCAACCAAATTCGTGCGCAGCTTGAAGAAACGACGTCGGAATTCGACCGCGAAAAACTGCAAGAACGCCTGGCGAAATTGGCTGGCGGCGTAGCAGTGATCAAAGTTGGTGCGGCGACAGAAACCGAGTTGAAAGAACGCAAACTGCGCATCGAAGACGCGCTCAACTCGACTCGTGCGGCGGTTGAAGAAGGCATCGTTGCCGGCGGCGGTACCGCATTGATGAACGTCTATAGCAAAGTTGCAGCCATCCAAGCAGAAGGCGACGAAGCAACAGGCGTGAAAATTGTTCTTCGTGCGATCGAGGAGCCGGTTCGCCAAATTGCACAAAACGCTGGATTGGAAGGCTCGATTATTGTCGAGCGCCTGAAAAACGAAAAAGCAGGCGTCGGCTTCAATGCTGCCACGGGTGAATGGGTAGACATGATCGAAGCAGGTATCGTTGACCCGACGAAAGTCACTCGTTCGGCATTGCAAAACGCTGCTTCGGTCGCTGCGATGGTCTTGACGACCGAAGCGGTTGTCGCCGACAAGCCGGAAGAAAACAAAGGTGGCGGCAACCCGGGCATGCCGGATATGGGCGGCATGATGTAATCAGCGCTTTTAATCCGTTGGAACACTGGGGTTTTCCCCGGTGTTCTTTTTATTTTGACCACGAAAATCGCAACTTTTTGATGAAGCTGCTCATGAGCTCGCTAAATTTCTGTGAAGCTCTTTCTTCCCAATCTTTTGTTAGATGTGCATAAATGTTCATAGTTGCCGAGTACAGAAACAGCTGAAGCAGGCGAAGATCGAAGAGGAATGGATTTATGTGGTCGATTCGGCCTCCATGACGAAAGACACACTGGCGCAAACGAAGGTCGCCAACGCCTTTTTGATCACAAGAGGTCCTTCTTCGCTTCGGATCGTCAAAACCGCGCTGGTCGAAGCGGATGCCCAAGACACGCTGTGGAGCGAGCCATTCTCCTTCGCGGAGAAAAACGGAGCCACCTACGGGGTGTGGGAAACGACATCGACGTATGAGGGGCATCCGGTTCGGTTGATCGTCGTTGAATCCAGCGCGCTCGACCAACGAAAAGGAAAGACGCTCGAAAAAGAGCGAAACCAAGAAGCGGAGCTTCTTCATGAGGAACAAGTCCGTTGGGAGCGTCATCCCTTCTCCTGCCGGGAAGACGTCGAACAAGCCTTGGCGACCCTCAAGGCGTCCCTTCGCCCCCGGTTTCACCGGGTGGAGGCCGTGGTCGAAGCGATCGTGCAACCGAAAAAACGGCGCGGACGACCGAAAAAAGGGGCGGAACCCGAGACAAAGACGCTGTATCTTGTGCGCCTTGACGTCGAATTCGATCAAGATGCGTGGGAACAGGCGAGACGAAAAGCGTCCCGGTTTGTCCTTGTCACGACCGTTCTGAAGGAATGGAAAGGGCAACCGATGGATGCGAAAGAGATCTTGAAGTTGTACAAAGGCCAAATGTCGGTGGAAATGAACTTCTCTTTCTTGAAAGATCCGTTTTTCACGGATGCGATTGACGTCCAAAAACCGGAACGGGTCGCGGGATTGGGCTATTTGTTTCTGTTGGCCTTGGCGATTTACCGCGTCTTTCAGCGCCGGGTGCGTCCGTTCATCACTCCGGAACACCCATTAAAGGGGCGGGAGGACGGAAACGGACCCGACCGACGGGACAAGCGATGTTTCAATTGTTTTGGTACGTCAGGGTCGTCCTGTTGGAACTGCCGGATGGACGAATCAAACGCGCGTTTGGTCAACTGCTCACGTACGAGCAGCGAAGGATTCTGCAAGGATTAGGGATGGACGAGGGGATTTACGTCTGATGGAATAAGGAACAACGAGCGATGGTCAAAAAAGGATTGCCATCGCTCGTTGTGTTGGTCAGAAAGTGATTCTAAAAAAACGAAAGAAAAATCCTTTCTTTCAACCCTGTTAGGGTGCGAAATGTGAGCAACAACATAACAAGAAAAGGAACACCGAGAGTGATCCCGGTGTTCCTTTTCTTGTTGGGGAAAAGAGAAAGGCAAGTTCTCCTTCTATTGAATGTTGATAGGAAACGCATAAATAGCGTCTCCCTCTTTCCAAGCAGCGTGAATGACGTAGATGTACGAGCCTTGTTGTTTCGGCAGCGTGATCGTTCCATTTTGCACCGGCTGCCAGTCGACATCACCGCCGCTCCATACGCCGGCTTCGAGCGTGGATGGGCGGTAGTCAAATTGGATGCGAAGTTTTGTCCCCGAAGCGGCGGTATGGGGCTTGAGTTCTTTGACAAGCAGCGGTGGGGCGGCGGCATCGACGGCGACTCCGCGCCGGCCTGTCGACCACGTATAAGTCCCGAGCCGGTGGTCGACCTTTTCGCCGTTGACGGTCAACGTTAATGTAGGCGGCTTGATATCACCGAATGAACAGCCGGAAAGCCATAGAAACAAAATAAGAAGCAGGGCCCATCGTTTCTTCATTGTCAAGTCATTCCCTTTTTTAAATATAGACGTCTTTTCAGCCGCTTCGTTGCGTTGATCCGCCTGAAAATGGGAATAAAAATGTAATGGAGATGTCGATGCAAAGGAGGACAACGCGATGAACGAACGAATCGAACGCGACTCGCTCGGCGAAGTGCGAGTGCCGGCCGATAAATACTGGGGAGCGCAGACGGAGCGAAGCCGGCAAAACTTCCGGATCGGCAAGGAAACGATGCCGCTGGAACTCATTTATGCCTATGCCGAGCTGAAAAAAGCCGCGGCCATTGTCAATGAGCGAGCCGGGAAGCTGAGTGAAGCGAAAAGACGGGCGATTGTGACCGCGTGCGATGAAATTTTGGCCGGCCGATGGGATGCGCATTTTCCGCTTGTCGTTTGGCAGACGGGAAGCGGGACACAGACGAATATGAACGTCAATGAAGTGGTGGCGAGAAGGGCAAACGAGTTGCTTCGTGACGGCGAGGGACGCATCCACCCGAACGATGACGTCAACATGTCGCAAAGCTCAAATGACACGTTTCCGACGGTGATGCATATCGCTATATACACGAAAATCAAAACGCACCTCCTGCCAGCGCTTGATGGTTTGATCGGGACATTCGCAACCAAAGAACGCCAATATGGAAAGACGATCAAAATCGGGCGCACCCACTTGCAAGATGCGACGCCGCTCACATTCGGACAGGAGATTTCTGGGTGGCGGACGATGCTTGAGAAAAGCAAGATGATGATCATCGAAGCGACCGACAAGCTGCTCGATTTGGCGATCGGCGGCACGGCGGTCGGCACGGGGCTCAATGCGCCGCCAGCGTTTGGCGAACAAGTCGCCAAACAGCTGCACGCTCAAACCGGCTACCCGTTCCGCTCTGCAACCAACAAATTCCACGCGCTGACCAGCCATGATGAGATCGTATACGTCCATGGGGCGTTGAAGGCGCTGGCTGCGGATTTGATGAAAATCGCTAACGATATTCGTTGGCTGGCAAGCGGGCCGCGTTCCGGGCTTGGAGAAATCGCGATTCCGGCGAATGAACCAGGCAGCTCAATTATGCCAGGCAAAGTGAATCCGACGCAAAGTGAAGCGATGACGATGGTGGCCGTGCAAGTGTTTGGCAATGATGCCACAATCGGTTTTGCGGCAAGCCAAGGCAATTTTCAATTAAACGTGTTCAAACCGGTCATTGCTTATAACGCCGTTCAGTCCGTGCAGCTGCTTGGCGATGCGATCCGCTCATTTGATGAGCGATGCGCCCAAGGGCTTGAGGCGAGCGAAACGAAAATGAAAGAGTACGTGGACCGCTCGCTAATGCTTGTGACGGCATTAAGCCCGCATATCGGCTATGACAAAGCCGCGGAAATCGCTAAGCTTGCGCATCGCGAAGGATTGACGCTGAAAGAAGCGGCATTGAAAACCGGGTATGTGACAGCGGAGCAGTACGAAGAATGGGTGAGACTGGAGAAGATGATTTAGTGGCACAAAACGACGGGGAGATCAGACGGGAGCGAATAGGTGGGCCAAAAACGCTCATCCCTTGAATCGGGATGAGCGTTTTCCTGTTGAGACAGCCTTCTGCCGCCAGCTGGCTGCTTTGCATGGGGCAAATATTAAGCAAATAGGCGAATGAGTTCATTCATCGACAAGACGGCAAACAGCGCCAAACATAGGGCGAGCAACGCATTCGACAGCCAATGATTCCGGCCTTCATCCGGAAGCGCTTTTTTGGAGTTGAGCAAGTAAAGCAGCGTGACAGCCAAAAACGGCATAAACAGCGCTCCGAGCGCTCCATAGACAATAATGAGCCCAACCGGTTTGCCGATAAAATGCAAGAGCATCGGCGGGAATGTGAGCCAAAAGACGTAGAAGCGGAACGCTCTCGATTGGTTGAGTGCCTCAGTGCCAACCGGTGTTTTTCGCATGTTGCGAACAAAATCGGCAAACAAATAGGAAACGCCATTCCAAACGCCGATGACGGAGGTAAACGATGCCGACCAAAAGCCAAGCAAAAAGAGCCAACGGGCGGCCGGGTGAAGCTCATCGCCCATAATGGAAGCGAATGAGACGAGCCCTTGTTCGCCGCTGATTGACGTATTCGTTCCGTAAAGAAGTGCGGCCCCTAAAATAAGGAGCGACAATGTAAAAATTGCTGTTACGATATAGGCAACGGCGGAATCATAACGCATCGGCGATACGTAGGAGCGGCCTTTCCAGCCGTTTTCCTGAAGCCAATACCCGTACGACGCCATCGTAATCGAACCGCCGACGCCGCCAATTAACCCGAGAGCATACAAAAGCGAACCTTTTGGTAAATCGGGAACGGCGGTTTGCCAAAGATCGTCCAGCTGCGGCAACACAAGGAGCGCCGAGCCGACCACCGTGACAAACATCAGCCCGACGAGCACGTTCATCACCCGTTCGAACAGCTGAAACCGTCCTGACCAAGTGATGGCAAAACCGGCGAGGCCATGGATGACCGCCCACGCCCAAAGCGGGATCGAGGGGATCATCGCTGACATCGCCAGCGCGCACGATGATGTGCCCGCTGCTCCGTAAACAAATCCCCAAATGATCGCATACACCCCAAAGTAGACGGACGCCCATTTCCCCATCGACTGCCAGCCTTCGAAAATCGTTTTTCCACTTAATAAATGCCAGCGCCCGACTCCTTCATTCAGCACAAATTTGAACACGGCCCCGACGATAATCGCCCACATGAAAACAAGGCCGTAGTTTGTTCCAGCAACAAGAGCAGCGACTAAGTCCCCGGCGCCGACCCCGGTGGCGGCGACGATCAACCCGGGGCCGATCATCGTCCATTTCGATTTTCCCATTTTTCTCCTCCCCTTCGTTGCAAATCGATTCCAAAAGTTGTGTATATTCGATATTATATTAATAGTATAAACTAGATATTGTCTACCGCTAAAAGTCCCATTTATCACCATAAAAGGAGTTTGATGTAATGAACGAACCGTTGCTTTCCACACTCGAACAAGTTGTGCGCAATGTAGAACAAGTCATTGTTGGAAAACGCCAAGTGATTGTGCTCAGTTTAACTGCGCTGTTGGCGAAAGGGCACGTATTGCTTGAAGACGTGCCGGGCGTCGGCAAGA
Organism: Geobacillus sp. 46C-IIa; assembly: GCF_014679505.1. Lineage (GTDB taxonomy): Bacteria > Bacillota > Bacilli > Bacillales > Anoxybacillaceae > Geobacillus. Next base: position 3,152,900 of record NZ_CP061474.1, on the reverse strand, counting down.
CGATGCTCGTGCGCGCGCTGGCGAAATCGTTTCAAGCTGAGTTGAAACGGATTCAATTTACGCCGGATTTGTTGCCGAGCGATGTGATTGGCGTTTCTGTCTATAACCCGAAAGAGCGGCAGTTTGAGTATAAACCTGGACCGATTGTCGCCCATATCGTACTCGCTGACGAAATCAACCGGACGTCGCCGAAAACGCAGTCGGCGCTTCTTGAGGCGATGGAAGAAGGGAGCGTGACGGTCGATGGCGTCACCCGGGCGCTGCCGCAGCCGTTTTTTGTCATGGCGACACAAAACCCGATTGAATATGAAGGAACGTATCCGCTTCCTGAGGCGCAGCTGGATCGGTTTTTGCTGAAGTTGCAGATGGGCTATCCATCGGTTGATGAGGAGATCGAGATGTTAAACCGGTTGGAAAAAACGGAGCCGCTTGCGGAGATCGGTCCGGTGATGACGCTTGATGAATTGCTTGTGCTGCAGCGGAAGGTAGCGGATGTGCATGTGAGCGATACCGTGAAAGAATACATCGTTAGGCTCGTCCAACAAAGCCGTGCGCATGAAGCTGTCTATTTAGGCGTCAGCCCGCGCGGGTCGGCCGCCTTGATGAAAGCGGCGCAGGCATACGCGCTCATCCACGGCCGCGATTTTGTCATCCCTGATGATGTGCAGCAGCTCGCCACCCATGTGCTCGCCCACCGTCTGCTCGTTCGGCCGGAAGCGAAATGGGACAAGCTTGATGAAGCAACGATTGTTGCGCAACTGATCGCCCGCACGCCGGTGCCGGTGCAAGGACGGCGATGAAGATGAAACGGAATGGGCGCCATTGGTTCGCTTTTGCCGGCTTGTTGCTCTTAGCGGCTGTCCTGTTTTCATACGCCATGTTTCAAGGCGGATTTGTCAGTTGGTTTTTGTTTTACAGTTTTTTGCCGCTCGGTTTATATGCGCTCTTGATCGTGATATACCCGCTTCGGGGCGTCGCGGTGAGCCGAACGGTGCCGGTTAGGCGCTATCATGCAGATGAGCCGATTCCCGTTGCCGCTCGCATCGATTTGCCGTGGCCGATTCCGCTAGCGACGCTCGCTGTTATCGAGGAAGAACGGAAGCGCGTGGGCGCGATAGTCGCTTGGCCGTTCCGCCGCCTAACTTGCACATGGCCGCTTCGGTTGCCGCGCGGCCGTCATCAATTGGAAACGGTCATCCTTGAGGTGGGGGATCCATTCGGATGGGTAAACAAAATGGCCTCCTTCCCCGCTCCGTGCACGGTGATCGTCTATCCGCGCTATATCGAATGGCCGTTCGAAGCGGTGCATGAATGGTTTGCTCACGGAAAAGCAGCGCGCCCGATTTCGCTTCACCGCGACATGGCGGTGGCGGCCGGCACCCGCGAGTATGTGCCCGGCGATAAAATGTCGTGGGTGCATTGGAAAGCGTCGGCGCGCAGGCAGGAGCTCATGACAAAAGAGTTTGACGAACAGCGCAATGACGGGTGGATCGTTGTGCTTGACGGCGCCTCATCCCCAGCGTTTGAGGAACTTGTCACGTTGGCCGCTTCTGTATCGAAAGCACTCCTTGATCAAGGGTTACCGGCAGGGCTGCTCTTTGCCGGCAAAAAGCGTTCGTTCTTAGCACCGCGCCGCCATGATGAACAGTGGCAGTCCATTCTTCTCCTGTTGGCGGAAGTAAACGGCGAGGGCAAAGATCCGCTTGTTCGCACGTTGGCGGAAGAAACGAACTGGCGGGCGGCTGCCGGATGCGTTATTTTAACTTCTACGTTATCGATTCCGCTTTTGCAGCAACTGCGCGCACTCGCTTCCAAACGCCATGTTGTGCTGTATATCGTCAGCCGTGAGTGGAGTCATGAGCAGCAGAGCTGGGCCGACGGGCTCCGCCGCAACGGGGTGTATGTATCGCGCATTGACCCACAGATGTTGCAGCCCGTTCAGCAAGGAGGGGGAAACAGATGAAACAGAAGGCGGAGAACATGGTATCCGCCGCGTTGCCGAACGTTTTGGCCGCTTGGCTGCTTACGGAATGGCTTTGGCCGCTTGACACAGTGACGGACACAGCGTATATCGGGACATTCGCGATATTTGTGGTCATTTGTTTTCTCTTTTATGCGCTGCGTGTTCCCGTCTGGCTTTCTGTCCTCGGCAAAATCGGCTTTATATGGTGGGCGCTCTCTGAATGGTTTGACGATCAGTCGATTCCGAACATCGTGCGCGCCTTTTGGGATAGCGGCGCCGCTTGGCTTGTCGGTGACAGGCCATCATCAATGCCGGACGCTGCAGTGCGCACCCTTGCTTTCTTTGTGCTTCTATGGGCGGTTTCATTTGTTTGGCACTGGCTTGTCGTGCGGCGAAACCGGTGGTTTGTTCCTTATGCGCTCACGGTTGGCTATGTTGCCGTGTTGGATACGTTTTTTCCTTACAGCGGAAACAAAGCGGTTGTTCGCCTGGTGGCGCTCGGTTTTTTCGCCTTCGCTTGGCTGCATGGAGAGCGGCTGCGGGCAAAAGGCAGCGCTTTTCATATTGGAAAATGGCGGGCGGCGGCTCTATCTATTCCCGTCATTGCCGTCGCCGCCGGATATATCGGGCCGAAACTGCCGCCGCAATGGCCGGATCCGGTCGCGTTTATTCATAGCTACGCCTCTGATTCCGGAGAGGAGCTTGATACGGAAGGAGTGGCTAGCGTCAAGAAAATCGGCTACGGACAAAATGACTCGCGCCTCGGCGGACCGTTTATCGCCGATGATACGGTGGTGTTCATGGCCAAAGACGGAGGCCGCCATTATTGGCGGGTGGAAACGAAAGATGTTTACACCGGAAAAGGGTGGGAAGTGTTCCAAAGCGAACAAGTGCAATCATTTAAAAACGGAATGTCAATAGAGCATGAATGGTGGAGCGACAAAGTGAACACAACGGAACAGACAGCGGAAATCATCCGCCAAGAGCAGGCGTTCCATCTCGTGTATCCGCTTGGCTTGCAACAGGTGCACACGTCCGACCGCATTGTTTACCGCATGCATATGGCGACAGAAAAAATTTATACGACCGATGTGAATGCGAATGCGCTTCCTGTTCGCCGGTATAAGATCACGTATATGGAGCCGGACTTTCCAATTGAGGCATTGCGGGCCGCGCCCCCAGTCCAAGACGCTGCCTTTCTGAAGCGCTATACGCAGCTGCCGGATACGCTTCCGCGGCGGGTGCGCGATTTGGCGAGGCAAATCACCGAAGGAAAAGAGACGGTATACGATCAAGTGAAAGCCATTGAACAATATTTCCATATGAACGGATATGCGTACGAAACAGCGGATGTTGCCGTTCCAGGCGCCAATCAAGATTATGTCGACCAGTTTTTGTTTGAAACGAAACAAGGGTATTGCGACAACTTTTCCACCTCAATGGTCGTGCTCGTCCGAAGTCTAGGTATTCCCGCGCGTTGGGTGAAAGGCTATACATCAGGGCGGTGGGTCGGAGAGCAAAATGGATCCGAGCTTTATGAAGTGCGAAACAACGACGCGCATTCTTGGGTCGAGGTGTACTTTGAAGGCGTCGGCTGGGTGCCGTTTGAGCCTACACAAGGGTTTGTCAACCCGTATGCCTTTTCGCTTCCTGCTTCCAATGAAGAGCAACAGGCGCCGTCGTTGCAACCGGAACAACAGGAAACGCCGCGCGTGCCGATTGAACAATTGATCGAATCGTCGTCGCCGGAACAAGACCGCCATTGGTGGGAGAAGCTAGCCGACATCTGGTCATGGAAAACAGCGCTGATCGTGTTCGCTATGCTGGCCGCATCGGGTGGAACAATTTATGCGACAAGACGAAAATGGTGGCCGCGCCTTACGCTCCTTCGTTTTCGCCGTCGCCACGTTGACGGGCCGGAATGGCTTGTCCCCGCTTACTTGGCGTTGTTGCGTCAGTTGCACGACTACGGGCTGAGGCGAAAAGAAGATGAAACGTTGCGTCAGTACGCCATTCAAGTGGATCGTTTATTCGAAACCGATGAAATGGAACGGCTGACAAAATGGTATGAACAAGCGGTCTACGCCGCTAACAGCGGTCGGATAGACATCCGTGAGGTACGTCAATTGTGGGAAAATTTAATAAAAAGGACGATCTCTTGACCGCCTGCCGGCAAGTTGATAGAATGAATTCAAATTTGCATACGAACAGAACGAAAGCCTTTCATATATGCGTGGGAATATGGCTCACGTGTCTCTACCGGGCCGCCGTAAACGGCCTGACTATGAAGGCAGAAGATGCTGCTATTCTGCCTTCATCATGTTTATTTGGGCGATGGCAGCGTTTATTTTTTGGACGGGGTGGATAAGATGAACCAAGAAATGATCGTCGTATTGGACTTCGGAAGCCAATATAACCAACTGATTACCCGCCGCATCCGTGAATTTGGCGTCTACAGCGAACTGCACCCGCACACGATTCGTGCAGAGGACATCCGCGCGTTGAACGCCAAAGGGATCATTTTTTCCGGCGGCCCGAACAGTGTATATGATGAACAGGCGTTTACGTGCGACCCGGCAATTTTTGAACTTGGACTGCCGATTTTAGGGATTTGTTACGGGATGCAGCTCATGGCGCACTACTTAGGCGGCAAGGTGGAAAAGGCGTCACACCGTGAATACGGAAAAGCGCTCATCCAAGTGAAAAATGATTCGCTGCTATTTCGCGGGCTGCCGGACGAACAAGTTGTCTGGATGAGCCATGGCGATTTAGTGACAGCCCCGCCGTCCGGTTTTATCGTCGATGCGACAAGTCCTTCGTGCCCGATCGCCGCGATGAGTGATGAACGGCGGAAATGGTACGGGGTGCAATTCCATCCGGAAGTGCGCCATTCCGTCTATGGGAACGATGTATTGAAGCGGTTTGTCTTCGATGTATGTGGCTGCCGCGGCGACTGGACGATGGAAAACTTCATTGACGAGCAAGTGCACCGCATTCGTGAGCGAGTCGGCGGGAAAAAAGTGTTGTGCGCGTTAAGCGGCGGGGTCGATTCATCGGTCGCTGCTGTATTGGTGCATCGCGCCATCGGTGATCAGCTCACATGCATTTTTGTTGACCACGGCCTTCTTCGCAAAGGCGAAGCGGAAAGTGTCATGAAAACGTTCCGCGAGCAGTTCCACATGAACGTTATTAAAGTCGATGCGAAGGAGCGCTTCTTGGCGAAGCTCAAAGGGGTCGCTGACCCGGAACAAAAGCGGAAAATCATCGGCAACGAATTTATTTATGTGTTTGACGATGAAGCGGCTAAGCTTGAGGGCATTGAATTTTTAGTGCAAGGCACGCTTTATACGGACATTATTGAAAGCGGCACGGCAACGGCGCAAACGATCAAATCGCACCATAACGTCGGCGGCTTGCCGGAAGATATGAAATTTGAATTGATCGAGCCGCTCAATACGCTGTTTAAAGATGAAGTGCGCGCACTGGGCACCCAATTAGGAATTCCGGACGAAATTGTCTGGCGTCAGCCATTTCCGGGACCTGGCCTTGGCATCCGCGTCCTTGGCGAGGTGACGGAAGAAAAGTTGGAAATCGTCCGTGAATCGGATGCGATTTTGCGGGAAGAAGTGAAAAAAGCCGGGCTTGACCGTGAAATTTGGCAATACTTCACGGTTCTCCCTGACATCCGCAGCGTCGGGGTGATGGGGGATGCCCGCACGTACGATTATACGGTGGCCATCCGAGCGGTGACATCGATCGATGGGATGACCGCCGATTGGGCCCGCATTCCGTGGGATGTGCTGGAACGCATTTCAACGCGCATCGTGAACGAAGTGCCGCACGTCAACCGCGTCGTCTACGACATTACAAGCAAACCGCCGGCGACGATTGAGTGGGAGTAATTGTTATAAAAAAACGCGAATGAAAGACGAACATTTTTGGTAAAATGTTCGTCTTTTATATTGACAACGGTTGTCCGCGCTGGTACAATAACCGTGGATCGTGAATATTGTCGAATTCCGTCGTATAATCCTGGGGATATGGCTCGGGAGTTTCTACCAAGCTACCGTAAATAGCTTGACTACGGGGGATGTGAAATAGAGAGCTGACGTCCTCTCTATGTTCGTCATTCCTTCTTAGTCAACGCTTCTGGTAGCTACAGAAGCGTTTTTACTTTCTGATAGGGGGGACAGACGTGAGAAAATATTTTCAATTTGACGAGCTCGGTACAAACTACCGGACGGAGATCATCGCCGGGTTGACGACATTTTTGTCGATGGCGTACATTTTGTTCGTCAACCCGTTTACGTTGTCGCTTGGTGCAGTCAAAGATTTTCCGAATGAACTGCGCATTGATCAAGGGGCAGTATTTGTTGCTACCGCTTTGGCGGCGGCGTACGGGTCGATTTTGATGGGGGTGTTGGCCCGCTATCCAATCGCCCTAGCGCCGGGGATGGGATTGAATGCCTTTTTCGCCTTTACGGTCGTCTTGCATATGGGGATTCCGTGGCAAACAGCGCTTGCGGGAGTTTTCGTCTCTGGGGTCATTTTTACGATTTTAACGCTGACGGGCGTCCGGGAAAAAATTATTGATGCCATTCCGGTCGAATTGAAATATGCCGTCGGTTCCGGAATCGGGCTGTTCATTACGTTCATCGGCTTGCAAAACGCCGGCATTATTGTCAATAACGACGCGACGTTAGTCGGGTTGAGTGATTTAAAAGATGGCAATACGCTGCTTGCGATTTTCGGTTTGTTTATCACCGTCGTCTTGATGGTGAAAAAAGTGAACGGCGGCGTTTTTTACGGTATGGTTATTACGGCTGTTGTCGGCATGATCTTCGGTTTAATTGAAGTGCCGAAACAAATTGTCGGCGCGATCCCGGACATTTCACCGACGTTTGGTGTCGCGATTGAACATTTGCCGGACATTTTCTCATGGAAAATGCTCGGTGTTGTCTTGACGTTCTTTATCGTCGACTTTTTCGATGCAACCGGCACGCTCCTGGCGGTTGCCAACCAAGCTGGGTTGTTGAAAAACAATAAGCTGCCGCGCGCCGGCAAAGCGCTGCTCGTTGACGCGACGGCTGTCATGGTCGGAGCGGTGTTTGGCACATCGACGACGACGTCGTACATCGAATCGTCGGCCGGTGTTGCTGCTGGAGGACGCTCGGGTTTTTCGGCGGTCGTGACAGGGATTTTGTTCCTGCTTGCTTTGTTCTTCTCGCCGCTGTTAAGCGTCATTACCGCGCCAGTTACGGCGCCAGCGCTCATCATCGTCGGGGTATTGATGGCCTCATCGATCGGTGAAATCGATTGGAAGAAGTTCGAAGTGGCTGTACCGGCGTTCTTTACATTGATTACGATGCCGCTTTCCTACAGCATCGCCACCGGCATCGCCGTCGGCTTCATCTTCTATCCGATCACGATGATCTTAAAAGGCCGCGGAAAAGAAGTGCATCCATTATTGTATGTGCTGTTTGTTATCTTTATCTGTTATTTTATCTTCTTGCGGGAATAGAAAAAAGAGAAAAGGACTGTTCCTAGGATGAGTTTGACCATCTTGGGAACAGTCTTTTTTGTATCTTATGGATAAATTTTTTCGCATGAGGGGTCGGGTGATCTCAATATGGTATAATGGTAAAAAAGTCGGAGGGGAGTCATTGATGTTTATCCGTTACGTGGAGAAAGACATGTGGTTAAAGTTGTTGACGATGGAAGATGCGAAGCCGCTTTTTGCATTGGTTGATTCGTGCCGCGCGCACCTGCGTCAATGGCTTCCGTGGGTCGATTCCACAAAGACGGTGGAGGATTCGAAAGTGTTTATTTTTCAGGGACTGCAAAGATTTGCGTCTAGCAATGGATTTGAGGCAGGGGTTTTTTATCAAGGGCAATTGGCAGGAGTAATTGGAGTCCATTATATCGACCGGGCCAACA